>JAHQWW010000064.1 GCA_029856365.1 Candidatus Hodarchaeota archaeon | reverse complement strand
TCCAATAAAAGGTCCAATGGATCTCAAAATTGTATCTATGGCCTTTCTTTTAGAGACAACTTCTACACCTGTTGTTTGGCGGGGTCCTCTAAAAATCAAAGCTCTTCGACAATTTCTAACGGATTTTATCTGGGGTGATTTAGAGGTGTTAATTTTTGACTTACCACCAGGAACAGGAGATGAAGCCATTTCTATCATGCAAATGATTCCCGATATGGATGGAGTCGTGATCGTTACTACGCCCCAAGAAATGAGTCTGCTAGACACGGGTAAATCACTCGTTATGTCAAGGAAAATGGATCGTCCAATCATTGGAATAATAGAAAACATGTCAGGGTTCATCTGCCCCTCTTGTGGGAAAAAACATGCAATTTTTGGAGAGGGGGGTGGAGAAAGAATGGCTAACGAATTTGAAACTGAACTTCTTGGGCAGATCCCATTTGATCCTAAGATCAGAGCTGACGAAGATCAAGGGATTACACATGCTTTTAAGTATTTCACTCCTATTGTCGAGAAAATACTTTTAAAAAGTGTTAATTCGTGAATAGAGGGGTATTTGGAGAAATCTATTCTTTATATGCCAATTGATGAAAAAATAAGATTTATAAAATTCTTCATTATTATATGAGGGTAAATAGATGTCTTCACAGCTTGCTCAACTAGCTGAACGAGCTTTAAAATTTATTAAACCATCTAAAAATTTGTTTATTAAAAAAGTAGTCATTGGAGTTCTTTACACGGGGATAGAATTAGAAGATGAAACAACTGGAGTGTCCTTCACATTAACAGATCGTTCCTCCGACCATGAGGGGTACCATCGCCTTCTCCACAATGGATTTCTTTCGGATCAATCATTATTTGATTTAATTGAATATTGTTCCTCTCCTTATGCTATATTGAGATCAGTTGGAGTTGCTGCACTTAACACTTACAGTCAAGCTCATATTGATTTTTCTGATATATCTTCTAAAGATATTATTGAGATTTTTAAGCCCACGCCAGACATGGTAGTAGGAATGATAGGGAATATCTATCCAATTTCTCTTTATTTGGCTAAGAAAGGCATCTCAGTAAGGATTTTAGACAGATTTATGCCAGCCACCAGTATAAGCAGTATTTCTCAAGTTAATGAGGTATCAGATCTTGAAGTAGTTGATAATATATTTGTTTCTGGCTCTGCTTTAGTATTTGATAACTTTGATAGGATCATCCATTTATTATCCCATATATCTGGAAAAAAAATCCTTATTGGACCATCAGCTCAAATTTTTCCTAAATTAGCTTTTGATCTTGGATTTTCAGTAGTTGGTAGCTCAAGAATAATCAATTCCGATTTAACAATGAAAATTATACAGGAAGGTGGAGGATATAAATTTTTTAAAATCCATACCGAAAAATATGTTTTCTTAAAAGAATAAGCATTTTTTGAGTAAAAAAATATATAAAAAGGGCGTATTGAATTTTGTGCATATGCACAAAATTTATAAATTAATTTTGTGCTATAGCTCATTGGTGATAATATGCCTAGAGGAGATAGAACTGGGCCATGGGGCGTTGGCCCGATGACTGGAAGAGGATTAGGATATTGTGCTGGATATTCTACTCCTGGCTATACAAAAGGACCTGGAATGGGGTGGGGTCGTGGTTATGGATGGGGTCGCGGTTGGGGAGGAGGAGGTTGGGGCCGTGGTCGGGGATTTTATCCAAGTCCATATTATTATCCACCTTATGGAACCCCTTCTTACCCCCCTGCGACTGTACCTCCTTGGCCAACTACACTTGATCCAGAAGCTGAATCAAAATATCTAGATCAGACACTAAAAAGTATGAAAAAAGAGATCGAACTAATAGAGAAAAGATTGGAAGAATTAGCAAGTGAAAGGAAGGATTAATTGATTTACTAATTGTTGGTATTCATCCTTCTCTCCTTTTTCCAATAATGCAGGGGTATTCTTCTTATTTGAAAATAAAACCAAATTATTAACAGCTTTTTTCATTACGTTTGATGAAATCTCGATGATACATCTAGAAATTCCCCTAGATTATGATTTTAATTGGGTTGGGAGTTCAACCAGATAATTTTCTTAAATAATACTCCATTCCTTCGTATTCAAGTTCAACTATTTTTTCATCATCTAAGAGTTTTTCCACGATAGAAAAATCCGTATTTGCCTTTTTTAAAAAAATCTTAACCGCTTCTTTCCGCATTGGATGAACAGAGATTATGCTTAGAAGATCATCTTCCGCACTTCCAGTGAATGCGAAGGCATTCCCTTCATAACCGATTAGATATTCAATCTTGTCCTCTCCAAGAATTTTTGAATATTCTTGATAAGCACGGTTTATAATATTCTCAGTTGGTGGGATAACCCATTTTTCAGCTGGAGGTCTTGTTGGAATGGCGATATATATCTTATTTAGATTTGGTAGTGAACCAAGAAATTCTGCTATTTTCTGAAATTGGTTGCGATAATCTATCCTTCCCATTAGCATTGTTTCGCTCACAATGATTCCTGTAAATTCTTTTGAAAACTCTTGTATTCCTTCTAAGATTAAATTAAATTTCAGGTGTTTATGAGGCCTGTTTATCTTTTTCCACATCTTTTCATTGACAGTATCTACTTTGATTGAAACCAAATCAGCTTCTAAAAGATCTTCTCGAACATCCTCCAGCCATAGTAATGAAGAATTTGTAATGACAGCAATGGGTTTATCGAACTGTTTTAGAAGAGAGATTTCTTTCTTCAGATTAATATCTAAGGTTGGCTCTCCATCTGGTACGAATGTTATGAAATCAACTTTTTCATTTCTGGAGATAGTTTCGTTGATTTTATGATTGACTTCTCTAATAATGTTCTGTGACCTATAGTAAGCGTGTCTCTTGATAGTCTTATTAACAGTTTTTCCTAATTGACAGTAAACACACGAATAAGAACAATTTTTGGGGGGAATATTGTTAACTCCTAAACTTTTTCCGAGACGTCTTGATGGAACTGGGCCAAAAGATAACAATCTTCTGTTTTTCATCAAATTTTCACCATATTTTAACTCAAATTTGATATATTATAACCTGTTTCATTAAATAATGGTGTATATTAATGAGTTCATCAGGGGTAAGAATCTTTAAAACAACTTTTATATGATATTTGTTGGGTAATAGAGATGAAAATCGGAATAATTATCTGTGATCGCTATAAAACGTGTGAAGGAGGGAAGTGCTTTCGTGCAGTTAGAAATCGAGAAGGAGCATTTAGACGTTACTCAAAGGAAGAATCCTTAGAAGTGGTGTCTTATACAACCTGTGGTGGTTGTCCTGGAGGAAACGTTGAAAATGCAGTCATGGGGATGAAAAAATATGGAGCTCAAGTGATTCATTTTGCTACAGGTGTTTTGGCTGGTTATCCTCCATGTCTTTATCTGGATGTTCTTAAAAACTTTATCGAGAAGCATACTGAATTACCTGTTATCGTGGGTACGCATCCTATGCCTACAAATTATATTAAAATGCATGAACAACTGGGTGACTGGTCTGAAAGTCATAGAAAGATGTTAAATGAATATGACTTGATTGATTCAGAGGAAGCAGTTAAATACGACTCCTCCTTATCCAGTTATAGTGAAAATCTGCAAAAAGAGCTTTAATTATAATAAAGTTAATGAAATCAACCTCCAGCAATTCAAATATTAAGGTGATAACAGGGAATAGAAAAGCAGGCCTTAATTGAGGTTTTAAAATGATGTCGTTAATCCACGATAATCCACTCCGTCGAAAATGTTCTAATCCTTACAAAACATTAGAAGAAGCTGGACTCAAATCAGGACAAAAAGTACTAGAAATAGGGTGTGGTCCAGGATTTTTTACCATCCCTACTGCAAAATCGTACCTGAAACAGGTAAGCTATATGCGCTAGATATTCATCCATTAACAATAAAGAGAGTCCAGGAAAAGATCGAGATCGAAGGACAAATAAATGTAGAAACTATTCCTGCAGATGCAACAGATACAGGTATCCTGGATCAAAGTATTGATATCGCTCGTCTCTTTGGAGTTCCAAAACTGATTCGTAATGAAAACCTTTTTTAGGAGATTCTAGACGAATTATACCGTGTTCTGCGAATTGGTGATATCATTTCAATAAAGTCATCAAAAAAAGAAATCATTGATCCAGTTGTAAAAAAGAAGTTTACATTCTTGGAATACAGAAATGATATATTTCTATTTATGAAAAAAAAGTCATAAAATTCATATTATTCCTATTCTTCTGAAGTAGGTTCTCTCTATGAAATTACTCCAGTAAAGCCTTATGTAATTGAACTTGCTTCATACAAGTGCGCTCTTTAGTCTTGAGGATTGCCTGATGTATTTTACTGAGGATATTAGTAGGGATATGGTTGGAGATAAGATTATTGAGAGTCTCAGTTACTTAGGATTTCCATTGGATCCTGCCGTTTACCATAGTCAGTTCGACTGATACATTCTTAATTTCTTTTGTAGGGATAGAAGATAGATCTTTAGAAAGGATGGCAATATCAGCAAGTTTAGCAGGTTCAATTGTGCCTTTGATATCTTCTTCGAAAGAAGCATATGCTCCATTATGAGTATAACATCTTACCGCTTCTTCCAAAGAGATCTGATTTTCTTCTATGGGGTGATTTACTGCAGCCCAGATGCCATATAATGGATTAAAAGGCCAAGGAGGGCAATAACCGCAGTCTGAGCCAAAAGCTACTGTGATCTTCTCGTCAAGCAGTCTTCGGTAAGGATTACTGAGTTTAAGGCGATTCCGGCCTAAACGTTGTTCATACATCCCTCCTCGATGTCCCCATTCTCCAACAAAGTTAGGTTGCATCGATGGAACGATTTTAAGTCGCTTGATCCTCAAAATCTGATCATCCGTAAGTATTTCGCAGTGCTCGACCCTATGCCGATGATCCTTCCTTGGTTCTTGTTCAAGCGCTGCTTCAATAGCATTGAGGGCCTCTTCAATTCCTTTATCGCCAATAGCGTGTATAGCAACCTGCATTCCTAGTTTATGCGCTCTTAACACTCTTTGTTCAAGTTCTTCTGGAGATATAGTAAAGATACCCTTGGTCGAGGGGTCATCTGCATATGAATCAGAAAATACTGCGGTACGTGCTCCCATAGATCCGTCTATATAGATCTTTACAGCTCCTATTCTAAGAAATTCATCACCAAAAAACGTCTTGATACCAAGAGTCTGTATTCCATCAAGCATCTTCTCAGTGAATCGCGCTGTGGGCATAATATAAGCTCTCACTGTGAGAATCCCCTGTTCAAGAGCAGTTTGATAGGTACGGATGTCAAGGGCTTGTGCTTCTAGTTCGTGGATACTCGTGCAGCCCCAACTCAATGAGATCTCGCAAGCCTTCTGCAAACCTTTCAATGATTCTTCTTTTGTAATAGAAGGTTTAATATTATCGACTAATGTCATTGCTTCCTCCCTCAGTACACCTATAGGTTCTCCTGTTATGGGATCTCGATCAATTTTTCCCCCTGGAGGATCAACGGTTTGTTTTGTTATTTTTGCAAGCTCTAGTGCTCGGGAATTAACAGACATTAAGTGGCCATAGTAAGGAGTGAGAACTACAGGATTATAAGGAGAAATATGATCAAAGTCTTCTTTGGTTGGATATCTTTTTTCAGTCCAACCACTTTCGTCCCATCCATGACCAGTAAGCCAAGTTCCCTTTGATAGGTTAGCCAATCTCAGTTTGACTTTCGCTACGACCTCCGAGATGGATTTTGTTTTAGAAAGATCTACTGTGGTGAGTGTTCGGACTCCCATCAGAATAAAATGAGTATGACTGTCTATGAAGCCTGGGATAACAGTTTTTCCTGCTGCATCAATAATTTCTGCATTTTTTGGGACATCGACATCATCAGCTGTTCCTACCTCAATAATATGAGATCCAAGGACGACAATTGCACTATCTTGGATGGATGGTTTTCCTGTTCCGTCAATAAGAGTGCCATTCATTACTAGAATCGGACGGTTTAACATAATTAAAGCCTCTTGAAGAGAGAGAATCCCTTTTAAAAAGATTTTGCTCGCTAAAGCGAATAAAATTTAATCAGGGTCACATAAACGTGGATAAAGAGCATCCAATGCAGATTACAACATCATATAAAAGAAAAAACCTTGAAAATGTCGTAAATAAAATTTTAATAATTATTTTTGTGACTGATGGTTTAATTTAAGCAGCACCGCTGAATATTTCATGATACAAGTCTTTTCCAATTTGGAAAGTTCGGATATTGTTTTCACTATTTCGCATGCTATTAAAGACTTGGATATATTGATCCTCTTTCAAATCAGGTTTGTTTGCTTTTTTCAGGTGTTCTGAAAGGAATCCTAGAGAAAGAATGTTTACAGAGCCAGTCATTTTTTGTTCATCAGCTCGTTTAGTGATCGGGACTCGATGAATAGTTCCCTTCTGAATAATTTCTTCAGCTATCGAGTCAATTGAGTTGGCATCAATAAAACAGGTTGTTTTTTCACTAACGCACTCAGTTGCTCGTTCAAATCCTTTTTGGTCTATAGCTACGAAGAAATCAGCATCAGCATCACAATATGGGTAAGCAATGGGTTCAGTGCTAAGAACAACATCACAAAAAATGGGACCACCCCTAACTGAGGGGGTATAGTCAACGGAGAGCGTTGCGTGATATTTGGCTATCATCGCAACTCGTACCAATGCACTACCAAGAAACTTGATCCCCTGCCCACCTCGTCCACTGAAACGGAATTTTACTTTCATGATTTAATCCCTTAATGAATTTCTGGATCTCTAAAAAGGATAGTTCTCCCTCCCTACTTAAATATTTTGGATTTTAAAAAAGAAATACATTTACAATCGTTTTTACAGGGTAAAACCGAAAGGGAGATTAGGAAAGATGGTCATAGATCTTTTGCTCTTTCATAAGTACTTCGATATCCTTTATTCCTGTGAACTTACCTAATTCATGGACAAAGTGGTCCAAATCTTGTTTATTCTTAGTAATAACTTCAAGTATGAATGAGCTTTCTCCATTAGATCTATATAATGATATTAGCTTACACTGTTCGGTGTCACATAAGAATGGCAGTTGATCAATTTGGGCATAAGATTCATAACTAGGCTCTAGATAGAACTTTATAACAGCCTGTCCTTCATAACCGAGGTTTTTTGGATCAGTTACAACACGAAAGCCTTGAATTATTCCCTGCTCTCGTAAACGACGTACACGATTACGAACTGTTCCTTCAGTTCGTTTTATTCTTTTAGCAATAGTAGTAAACTTAGTTCTACCGTCACGATTGAGAATTTCCAAAATTTGTCTGTCAATTTCATCTGAAATCATAATAATCACCTAATATAGTCAAGGTATATTCTAATTAACAATTGTTAAGATAACAATATTTAAGTTTTTCGTAGTTTTACTTTTTCCATAATTCTACGATTTTCGGAGTTTAGATATCGCTATTGTTTAAAAATGCAGAGTTATGTTAGCAGAGGTTATCACTACTCCTACAAAAAGCCAAAGGAAAGCAAAAGCCAAAAATATTGAGGCCAATTTAAATATCTTGAAAGTTCTATTGTCAGAAGGTTGATTAAGATTGACTCCTGCTAGACCTAGGATGTAACAAGAGAAAGTAAGAAGTGGGAGTTGAATAAGAATGTGTATCTCTAGCCAGAGCCTCGTTAATATGATGAAAAGAGAACTTAATAGTGCAGAGATAGAAATGACTCACATAGTTTGGTTTTTACTGGATACTACGGGCCACATCGGAATATTAGCATTCCTGTAGCCTTCAAGATTCTTTGGGCTCAATGTAAGTGTCAGAATATGAAGAGGAATCCAGGAAAGGATAAAAAGCCCAATAAAAAGTGCTATAATGTCAATTGTTCCAATTGCGGCTGTTCGACCAGCTATCGCAGATAGACCACCTGCAATTCCACCAAAAATAAATCGAGTATCGAGTATCGAGTACGTCGCTTTAACCATAGTGAGTAAACAACAACATCAAAAAAAAATCCAAAAAAAACAATGAACATCGTTATTATGTTAATAAAGATACCTGAAAGAAAAATCCCTGCAATTACGAAAATAAAACCATGTTTTAATACTGTAAACGGATGAATTTTCCCGCTTGGAAGTGGACGATTCTTTGTTCGCTCCATAAGGGCATCAATATCGCGATCGATGTACATATTAAGTAATGTGGAACCTGAAACGGCAAAGAACAGACTAATTGTGATCCACAACAAACCCCATATTCTAATACCAGCAGTTGTGTTCCAAGCACTGACTAAATAAGTAAATATAGTTGTGTATACTAAAAGAAAAGTTTGTTTAGTCTTTATTAATTCAGTGTAACTAGAAAAAGACAGAGGGGGATATATTGTGATTTCCATTTTTTCATATCCTTGAGAACAGTAGGAATTTTCCTGTGATTCTACTTTAACCATATTGGTACACCAAAGTTTCTCAAGTCATTTTAATTGTTGATTTAACCTAAATTGAGTTTGATGGCATTATGAGGACAGATTTCTATACACCGATTGCAATAATAGCATTCACCCTTTTTACTTTCTCTTGCAGCCTCCTGAGTCGGGCAAATATCTTCACACAACCCACAATCGGTGCAATCATCTGTACGTTGATATTTACTTCTGGCAAATTGACTATAGAGAGATGATCCTGCTCCAAATGGACATAAAAACCTACACCATGGACGATACATAAATATACTAGCGATACATATTATAATCAAACCAATAAAGGGCAATAAAAGCGTTTGTGCTGATGGTGTCTTGGGAAACAAAAATCCTGAAAATGGATTGAACACAGGGAGAATTAATACACCCCATAACGCAAACAAGATTAAGATACTTAAAAAAATCCAGCGTATTATGGTTGGAATCTGAGAAGAGATTTCAATCCTATATTTAACTTTTTTTGGTGCTTTCAAATCTGCTTTAAAGTTGACTTTAGAGATTATCTCTTGCAATGCGCCTAAAGGACACGCAAATCCACAGAAAATCCTACCAATAAGCAGTGACGAAGCAAATAAGACACACAAAATTATGATAGCTGGAAGAAGATATCCCACTTCAGCTCTAACACCCATTGTAATGAGAATTTGTTGGATAGGCATTACCGCGTTCGGAGTACCTCCTAGTAACAGACCTCCAACAAGGATAGTGATCAGATAGATTACAACACTTACTTTTCGATTCATTAATTCTGCTTCTATTAATATAATACAAAATAGAAAAGTAACAATCCAAGAGAAAAGCATTGGAACTCCGAAGGAGTAATCAAAAGGAAGCACTACTCCATTTTGAAGAATCGTTAAATTGTGGTAGATTTCCATTTTTATATTCTCTTGGCAATTTATGATCGTTGCTACTAGATCCTCTTCAAATCTCCAAAGAGAGAAAGAGAATTGGGGATATGAAGAGGGATTTATGTTCTCATATCCCTAAATATGGGAAAGCTTTTCATTTAAACACAGTCAAGGTGATATACTATAGTGATGGTTTATCTTCTGGGGAGACAAGTCGCCTCCATAAATCTGGCCAAAGTGGTACTATTAACAACAAAGTAGCAAGGATTGGCGCCATGAAAAACATAGACAACTTCCCAAAAGTGACAGATGATGCAACTGCAACGGGATATCCACCAATAACTTCTAAAACTGCAGACCCTAGAGCAACTATACGTACCCAATCTTTCTTTGGACGTCGAAGAATTCCGATTGTTGTAACACCAAAACCAATTGCTGCGACCCAATTCACACGCTGTAATCCCATGAATATGGCATGTATCGATGGTAATCGGGTACCTTCGAGAGCTATGTTTGCAGGATATAAGTGTAGACGGTTAGTACTGGCCACGCCATTCAAGAAAGACATGACATAAGCAATTCCCATTATTAAAGCAAAGAGAACAGTAATCCATGGGATATTATCCACATAATGCGTCATAATAAGGAATATAACTAAGTTTGGTACAAAAATGATTCCCCAAAGGGGTGCCAATCCCATTTGCATTGCAGGAATAGTCGGCCAGAACCCAGCTAACAAACAAAGTGTATTACCAACTACCGCAAAAGAAACAGCCCATTCTTCATCTGAAAAAAAACCATAGGCGCTCAATGCGAAAAAAACACCACCAATGACGCAGATATCAGAAATTATAGGCAAAATATCCCTGATAATGATGTCACATCCTTGCTCTCCTAAATTAACAGGATCAAGTTCAGCAATCCAGTAGGGTTCATATGTCAGGTAAAAAAGTACCATACCACCTACTATACCTATAATTGCACCCACTAAAGAAAGTACAAATCCTAAAAGTTGATTTATATTCATAAGTGGAACTTTCCTAATTACGATTATCGTAAAACTCAGAGTATATAACAACTATTTGTGGTGTATTAAAGCATTTCACTCAGGTTTTCACAACAAAGAGTTGTAAACTATTTAAATGATAAGAAATCATTAAAACGTTGGTGGATATTATTAGTGTTTTTGAAGAAATAACTCCTAAAGAGCTTGAAATGCTTGGTTTATCAAACTATGAATCTCGTGCTTATCTTACTTTATTATTAATTGGAATTAGAACCGCAAAAGAAATAGCTAGTGAATCGAAAATCCCATTTGGAAGAGTTTATGACGTTTTAAGTTCTTTAGAGGACAAAGGTCTTATTGATAAGCAAGAATCTAGGCCCAAGAAATTTGTGGCAAAAGAACCAAAAATTGCTTTAAATAACCTTTTGAAGATGAAAAGGGCAGAGCTTCAAATCTTAACTACAAGGGCAGCAATAATTGAAGAGAAATTAAGCAATCTGCAGGCTACAAAGCCAGAGGATAGCTTATTCTGGAGTGTTGCTCTTGGTGAAAAAGCTATCAGTCGTTATATTGAAAAAATTAGTGAGGCGGAAAAAGAATTACAGACAATAATCAATATCAGAGTTGCTGCACGTGTACCACAGAAAGAGATAATTGAAAATTTAATTGCCACAATAAAAATGTTAATTGAGAAAGGAGTATCTGTTCAAATTTTACTTAGTGGTATCACTCCAGGAAGTCTTGAAGAGACCTATTTGGCTTCTATAGCACACTTTTTTGTTCTATTGGACAGAGCTGAAGTAAAACGGACTCAACTTACGCCAACAGCTTTTGATATTATTGATGGTGAAAAAATCCTGTTAAAAGTCATGAATCCAGTAAACCCTGACGAATTTTTTGCTTGGATTTTTGTCTGGCAGAAGAAATTTGCAATGGAATTAAAACCAAAATTTCAAGAACTGTGGGCTAATGCTACAGAATTAAAGATTGAATTAAGTTAAAAAAGGATTTTAAACAGAAAATAATATATATTTCAAAGGAACACATCTATATTGAATGGTGAAACTACAATGAAAAAAGAATTTCCTTCTAAAAAAGATTCAATATATTTTCAATATAATGTCAAGGATATTGATCGTGCTAAGAAGTTTTACACTGACATATTTGGATTTGAAATTACTTGGGATGGCGGAACGGAAGTAGGATGGTGTGAACTTGCTCTTCCTGTTAAAGGAGTAAAACTCGGTTTAAACTTAAAACGGGAAGGTGAAATAACTCCAGGCTCGGGAGTTCTTACCTTTGATGTAACTGATCTTGATGCTGCTAAGTCGTACCTGGAAGACAAAGATGTAAAAACAACCGATATAACAGACATTCCAGACATGGTTTCTTATTTTGACATGTGTGATTCTGAAGGGAATATAATTCAGATTGTGACTGAACCGAGAGTTAAAAGCTAGGTCAACACTTGTTTTCACTGCAATTAGTCTTTCCAACTAAGAAGACGTTGTTCACCTTGAAGCTTTTGTATTGTAGTGATATCTTGTGTTACTTCTAACGTTCCTCGATAATTTCTATCCTCATCTCGAACAGCAAAATAACGGATATGAATAAATTTTTCTTTTGATTGAATCCAAAATTCCGCACTATCCTTCTGTCCATTTTTAAAAGCCTCTAAGATACGAGTGACGATATGAACACTCTTTTTAGGATGACAATTTTGAACTTTCCTCCCTATCACTCCTGGACTACGGGGAAATATTCGTTCTGGAGTATCAGAATAGAAGCGAACAATATCATTCCCATCAATAAAAGATATTTCAATTGGGAGATGGGTTAATAAGAGTGACACTTGAGAGAGACTTAACTGACCAGTCCTTAATTCTAGAAGGTCACGCTCTTTAATTTCAGGCCGATGGATTGTTTCAGGTGTAATAGGCACCCATTCTGCACCTGGTGTTACCCAAGCATAACCTATCTCCTCCTCTCCATTTCTGACTTCTGTCCATTCTTTTGAACCCAATAAATCGAGAGCTGTCGGAAAAAGAATTGTTTCTTCTTTAAAGATTAAATCTTCAATTTGCTTAATCACTTCTTCAACATCTATTTTTTCCTGTCGAAATAATTCCCGTATCTCATCATGTTTTGTCCACATAACCTGCGAGGGGCCTGTGAACCCAGCATCTTCTAGCCTTGGAAAAAGCTGATTCTCCAATCGTGTATAATGAATCTCGATTTCCTGAAGCTTCTTAATTATTTCAGGATTAGAACTTTGATGAATCTCAGAGATCAGAGTTTTTGCCACTCGATTTTCTTGCATGTATGTATGAACCGGATGGCCTGGAATTGTTTCAGGAAGCTCGTGTTGATCTAGTGAATGCTCAAAAATCCCGACATGGAGATCACATAGCTTAGTAATCTGTTCTGCTGTCAAAGATCCTTCATCAATAAGTGCCTGTTCCATGGCTGCAATTTCAGAAGCATCAACATCACCTAAGAGTTCATTAAAACGCTTTTGAAGATCATCTAAATCTCCTCCCTCATGTAATTCCAGAATTAGGGCTTTAAGCATTTCTTGCCTTCTTGAGAGTTCACTTTGCCAACCACTTACACCTTCACCAGTAAATTCAATTAGGACTTTATTTGGGGTACTTTTTTCAATATTTGCAGTAATGACTTGAAGTAACTGTGGAAGGGCCGTTCCACTCATTTGGGATACATCAGTTAATGTAGCTCGTCTTCCTACAGTTTTCCGAAGGAAAGGATTCTTCAATCGTTTTAATTTAGGATCTAACTTTATTAAAGTGTCTATAACAAATGGAAACTCTTCAATCAAATCATTAATCTTAGTTGATTCTGTTAATTTAATGGTTGACATTTAATTCTCATCCTTCAAGGATTATCATAAATTGATCGGTAACCTCTTCGAAATTCACTTATTCATTTTCTTAATTCTCAATTTATCGGGTTTCTACACTTAATTTTGATTCATTCTGCTAATCTTTTTACCATGCAGATCGCAGAAACAGGACATAGAGAGATAAATTCAACCGACTGTTTGATCTTATCATCAGCTTCATCTCTTAAGATAACGACATAGTTCAGCTTTAAGAAGAATTTTTCTGCAGTTTCAGTTAACAAATAAATTTCAGTCAGTCCCTTTTCAATGGAGAATCTTTGAATTGTTTCAACTAGTTTTTGCCCCAATCCATGACCCTGAGAAGAGGCGTGAACCGCAACAGACCGAAGGAGACCAACTTCATCATAAATTTCGATCCCAGCACAACCTTGAAGTTGGTTTCTTTCCCACGCAACGAAAAAATTGTGAAAATTATCAGCAACACCATCTATAGGGAGGTTTACTAATTTTAACAATGAATACACACTTTTTAGATCATCGTAGCTAGCTTTAGTTATATCTACCATACTCTGATGTCCTTATCATTTTCTAGATTCTTAATATTGGAATCCTATTCAATTTGATTTTAAAATTTGTATATATTAATCGTAAGAAAATATACTTAACTATTGTTAATTTCGATACAAATGATGTCTTGTCCACTCTTCATAAGTCTTTTAGATGGTGTAACAAGAAATGGCATTTGAAATCTTGGGAAGTGTGATTTTTAGTTTTGTAACCTCATTACGTGAAGTTTTGGAAGCAGCCCTAATCATAGGTATTATTATGAGCTATTTAACTTTAATAAATCGGAGAGATTTGTATCGGGATATTCTCTACGGTGTTTTTGCAGCAATTATTTTTAGTCTTGGAATGGCTTGGGTTTTTCTAACCTTTTTCACAGATCTGGCTGAATACCAAAAATTACTCGAAGGAATTGCAATGTTTTTGGCTGCAGTGATTCTCTCATGGATGATTATATGGATGACACACCAATCCAAGAACATCCGTTCAGATATCCAAGATAAAATTGAAAAAATAATTTCAAATCAAGAAAAAGCGGGTATAACATTTTTAGTTTTCATTTCAGTGGCGAGAGAAGGAGCAGAATTAGTCCTCTTTTTATATGTTAGTTATATGGGCAGTTTAGGTGACGTAGGAGTTGTTACAGCTTTTTCTGCAATAACTATTGGATTTCTTACTGGTTTATTATATGCTTCAATAATGGCATTCTTGCTTTTTACAACGACCCGACAATTAGATATTAAGAAGTTCTTTCAAGTAACCAGTGTAATACTTATTATTTTTGCCGCGGGGTTACTAGCGCATGGTATTCATGAAATCTATGAATTTATAGAAATTTCAGGTTCTTCTTTCATTAATAATGTCATCTGGATGGAAGTTTGGAATATTAACGACTCTCTAATTGGGGAATTCTTATTACTGTTGTTTGGATGGAGTTATGATCCGCTAAATCCCACAAGATTTGAAAAAAGTGCTGTTGGTGGAATTATTGTTGGATTATTTGGTTGGAATGATAACCCAGCTTTGATTGAAGTTTTTGCATATGGTCTTTATTATGTTGTCATTATCTTCGCTATCAGGAGAATAAAAAGTCTCTCTGTAATGAATGAAAGGATACCTCAGTCAAGTAGTGATTAGAATCATTATCATACTATTTTAAACGTATCTATTCTCCGATGAGTTCATCTGTAACAAGTAAAACGAAGGTAAGGATAATTGCAGCATGAAAGATGAGAAGTAAAGTATTGTTGATTACGGTCATTGGATCGTCGAAAAGGACGAGATTAGTTGTCGTTTGTGTGGCTATCAAGACAGAAGGGAGAATCAGGGGAAAAAATAGGATTGGAATCGCCAATGTTTTTGACTTTGCATAAATAGTGAGAAAGGAGACAATACAGCCTGCAACACATAGATCGAGAGTTCCAATGGTTAAAACTAAACATAAAAGAAGAAAATTTACTTGTAAAGTTATCCTCAAAAAGACAACAGCAAGAATTAATGTAATAATTTCAATAAATGATAGAATAACGACTAGATAGAAAAGTTTCGCTAGAAAGATCGCTTGTGGTTTTATTGGCAGAGATAATAGTGAATAAATCGAATTTTTTTTCAATTCTCGAGAAAACACAGAAGTTAAGCCTAACATTACCATAAATGTAATGATAAACCATAAACATGCAGCAGAAATAGCTTGTTTTCCCTCTAATGAAATATCTATGAAATTAAAGAGTGTGGAAAAGATGAGGACTGAAGCGAAGGAGAAGAGGCCCATGGAGAACAGTGTTTCTCTTTTCCTAAATTCTAGCAGAATATCTTTTTTTGCTAGTTGAAAAATATCAGTAATTATTGACAACATTCATCCCCAGGGTTTAATTTTGTTTATTAAGGAAGTAATCGAATTCTGAAGGTTCCAGAATTATATTTATCCTACCTTTCTCAAGATAATACACTTTGGTACATATGTGAGAAATTGAGTTAAAATCATGCGAACAGATAATAACAGTCGTATTAGATTTGCGTTCTGTTATAATATTTTTTATGAATTGTTTGTTTTCAACATCTAAACCACTAAAAGGTTCATCAAGTAAAAGTAACTTAGGTAAGTAGGGTAAAGTGACTCTTAAGAGTTCAAGTTTCTTTGCCATGCCAGTTGAGAGTTCATGGGTAGGTCTGTCAATAAAAAACTTTAATCCATATTGCTTAACCATATTGTTAATAACTTTAACATGGTCATCTGTTCTTCTATTCATTTTAAGGTAAAATTCAAGATTTTCACGGCCAGTCAAGTCTTCATAAAAGAATGAATGGCTTAATAGAGTACCAATCTCTCTTTTGAATAGATATTGGTCTTCTTTCACTTCTTTCCCAAACAATTCAATCTTACCCGTCGTCGGTGTAATTAAGAGAGAAATGATCTTTAATAGTGTACTTTTTCCTGCACCGTTGTTCCCTAATAATCCGACGGTTTCACCTTCTTCAATTGTCAAGTCGATGTCTTTCACGGCATTAATGAAACCGTAAACCTTGGACACGTTTGTTAGTTTCACGATGGGAGGATTTTCGCGATTTATGACTGACATCTTAGTACACTCTGTTTAATTTGTCCATTTAAATGCAATCAGCGAAGATCTTTGTTATTTTGTTTATTATAGCGATTCATTCATCTTTCAAGCTATTCAATTCTGTTTCAAGTTTTTTTAACCTAATATTTGTAAAATATAGATATATAAAGATAAAGACCCAAACCGCAATCGAAATGAAAAACATTAAACTCAATTCAGATCCTAATAGTTCATCAAAAAAATCTGTCATGATAATCATCACCTCTTAATTTACAGCTTGATTCAAACTTGCTCCATTTTAATTCTTCTTATTTTTTTCAACTTTATATCAATTTTATTAACCCTATAAGACATATAAATAAGTATTAATGTTAAAAAACCAATGAATAAGAAATTTAACATTAAATACAGACCTACTCCTGGTCCAAGTGTTGTTTGTTGAGGGGGTGGATGCAATGCCCCAACGACGAAGTTGGATAAAGGAACAGAAGGGGAAGTTACAATTCCAAATATCGCGGAAAGTGTAGCTTTCTTCTCATGGCTTTTCTCGTCCATCATCTCTCTAAAAACTAGTAAGCCAACATAAGCCAACCACATGATCAATGTTACAGTTTGTCTGGGCTCCCATTGCCACCAATAACCCCATTCTGGTTTAGACCAGATTATCCCAACTATAATTGTAATTACTCCAACAACAACTCCTGTCTGGGCACCAGAAACTAGAAGAAGATCGAATCGCATGTCTTTTCTCCATAAGTAAAGAACAGCACTTAGAAGGACAATAGCAAAACATAAGTACGTTGAAAATGCAAATGGGACCATGTAAAAAATTGGATGCCCACTTACATTAAAACCTTGAAATGGTTTGACAACTATAAACACGAGAAAATAGTTTAAAATGGTAAAAATACTCGTCATGGCCAGAATAATCCAGTTCTGATTTTTTTGGATTTTCTCACGCATCATTATCTAATCACCACTGTTGTATGAAAAGCAGCCAGCTTATTTAAGAAAGGGTAATTTCTCAAGAGGAAAAAATATTCACACTTACCAGTAATTGACATTTTATTAACAACCATTTTTCACAAAGTTTCCTTATGTTTCATCTTGGTATTTAGATGGGCATTTGGTGCTAATCATTGTAGCTTTGAACTTCCATATACTAGTTGTTGAGATGAGTTTTCCTTCAACAAGGACAGTTTTCCCAGTTTCAAATCCTACAGGTTTTTCTACATTGGTTGAATTAATATAAATAATCAAAGATGCGTTATTTATATCATCAGGATCAGTTATAAAGAAACCTGTGTAGTTAACTTGTTGAACGACACCTATTAGCTGAATGTTACGATTTATATAGGAATCGGGTTGCTGTTGATCCATAAATTCTTTCACAGTGAAGATTGGTGTCGAAGAACTAGCTAACAGGTATAAAAATGCGCCTGCACATATTATGATGATAATTGCAGTAAATATGACGTTTCTGGATTTAACCACTTTTATTACCGCCATGAACAACGTTTTCGTTCTCTGAGGTGTCACTTTTGGAATTGAATTCATCTGATTCCTTTCCAACTGGAGAAAAAGCCTTTTTTAGGAGTATAAATCTCCCTATAGTTAAGGGAATCATCGCAAAATGAAGGAAAAGACATCCTATCCATAGAATGTTAATATACGGTACAATTTTTATTCGAAGAAGAGAATTTGTAAAACCAATTAGAGGATTTTGATTAAAACCAGCAGTAATAATGTAAATATCATAAAAAAGATCACTTATAATTGTCACTTTAGCATTGTAACCTGATAATTCATCTGAAGGGTTAATCCACCGCTTATGACGAACCAATTTGCTGATTCCAAATCCTATGACCCGTGTATCCGAGGATAGCATGAATTTAGTAATATACTCAACGTCAAGTGGGCCTGAAGTAGGATATTCTCTAATTAAGTCAAGGATAGTAATTTTAATAGAAGTGCCTTCAATTGGATATTCACCACCATCTCGAACAAGTATCTCCGTTGAATATGTCATATTTGCACTCAGTAATGCACCAAGAAGAATTACTAAGAAAGAGAAATGTAACATTATTTGAGATGTTTTGCGGAGGAGGTTTTTCTCTTCCTTCATGGCTATTCTAGTAAATTCGATAATCAATCCTACAATTCCCAGAAGTAAAAGAGGAATAACCAAGTTTGCTTTATCACTGGTGGTCCAGAAGTTACTGAAAAAAACAAGAACAGGATTATTATCACCTAGAATCTGATTAAGAGACCCATTCCGATAAAAGAAACCACTTATTGTAAATGTGATTCCAGCTAATACCCCGCTGATCAACAGACCGTACTTCTTTTTAAGGCTTAATCTAGGATAGAAAGTACAGAAAAACTGTGCAAGCAGCATAACTCCTCCAAAAATCGTTATAACTGTATTAAAGAACACCATATCAACAGTAATACTTGATCCAAATCCTTCTGGACTAAAAGTGATAAAATAGCCAATAATGTCATAAATAATAGGGGTTAATAAGCCTATGATGATGATGTAAGAGCACATAAGACCTGAAATAAAGGATATCTTCAATGCGGTTATACGGGATCTTGATGCTTGAAAATCTTTCCTACTAAGCGAAATGGGAACCCGAAATAGTTCTTTACTCTTAAATCCATAATAATGGGGAATAATGAAAGTCACTATTAGAACAATGAATAGGAATAGCAACCATTCATCAGGAATGAATCGCAAAATGATCTTCATAATAAAACTATTCGCTGGAATGAAGAATTTTAGAACATTTTCTAAAGTTGCTTCGGGTTGAAATGTATGCACGCTTGATATAATATTACTCCTAGTTAAATATGTGGCAAATAAGGTACCTATGTAGCTCATACTTACAAGATAGTTACCAAAGTATTCTCTTTTACCAAGAAGAGGTTTTCCATGATAATAAAGAGTTATGAAGAACCACGGCACTAAGGAGGCCGTTTCAACGGGATCCCATGCCCAGAACCCCCCCCAACCGAGAGTTATATAAGCCCAATATCCCCCAATTATTATTCCCGAGCTTAAAACAAGCCAAGCTAGTGAAACCATAAATTCAAAGAAGTTATCCAGTTTTTGTTTACCTTCAAAGTCTGACACCTTCCCATTTTTAAGAGAGGAAATTCTAGCTATCCCAATGGCCATTGGAACCAGACAAAGTGCATAACCAATGAAAATAATTGGTGGGTGAATAAGATTCCACTCATTCAACAGTATAGGATTAAGTCCAACTCCATCGGTGACAGCATTTATGTTGAGTTTGAAGGGGTCATTGACTAGGGTCAATGCTGTTAACACAACAACCTGAAAATTTGTTATTACAAATGATTTCCAAAGAACAGGCTCATGTGCATATCTTCGGAACATTAACCTGAAGATTGTATAAAGAAGGGCAACTAAAAATAACCAAAAGAAATATGATCCAACTTGTCCAGACCAAATAGCTGATAGCCTAACGAAAAAATCCATGTCATTATTAACATACCCGCTCACATAAGAAAAGCTGTAATCAACAGAAATGATTGAATAACTGAAATAGCTAAAAGAGATGATAATAGCTGCGATACCAACAGTAAGACAAAGCTCTGAAAGAGATTCCCACTTTTCTATATATTCTCCAGAAAAAACAAAGACAGCATCGAGTAAAAGAGCTATAAGAGCCACAATCAACATAATCAGGCCTAAATCCATTCCAAATCCAATGTCAATCATTATTAATTCTCCATTGTGCTTCTAATTCTTTTTGTTCCTCTCCTTCCTCTCCCTTTCTGGTGGCGTGTCCTCCTTATATTCTTTAATGTCTTTCTTGCACTCTTTTTCTTAAATTCCACATAAGTATAGAGTCCTGCTGGAATGAAAACAAGTATTAATAGTAGGACTCCAAATACAAGTGACGCAGGTAGTGTTTCTAAAGTGCCTAGAATATAAAAAGAGCTTGTATAACTAAATCCAGGATTTCCCCGGTTATCTATGCCTTCAAAATAATATAAATAGGTACCAGGTGTCGAGATTCCATCAGAAAAAGTTACTTTCCAATAATATGAACCTATATTCATTCGTTTTAAGGAAATAGTTTCTACAGGTTCATTTGTAAGATGATAATACATACGTACGTATTCGACAGTACCTTGCGAAGGCACATCTTGAGCAGTTACAATTATCGAAAAGTTTTTATGAACTGGAATTTCAATTCCAGGATTAATACTAATTACGAAGATTTGAGGAGCCCAAACATCAATCTGCCAGAGAAAAAAGTAGGAGCCACGAACAATTTTGTTACCCAAAGTATCATTAACAATGATATTAAAATTAACTGTTGTACCATCAGAATGAGCATCCAACGTGGTTTCGAACATATTCCCAATATCCTTATTTGGAACCATTTCTACAAGTTCATATGGATCATTATTCATCGAATAATTAAAGAGAACGTTTGATAGCCCATCCGAATCAAAAGCAGCAACTGAAATGGTCACTGAATCTTGGTTGGCTAGAGGCGTTGAAGGTGACCAAACACCATTAAGCACACCTGGTTTACTATACAACCAGAGATTCGCGAATGAATAGATAGCCAAGGATTGAGTTACAGCATATTTGTCTTTCCAATATGGTTGTCCCTCTGTCCCATCCTGATTAACCTGTTGGAAATAACCAAAGTTGTCATTGTCATAGAGCTTACTAGTTAAGAATTCCATCATATCGTAAATAAGGTTATAGTATAAACTATTGTTTGTAAGTTTGTACGCATCATCAAGAGCTCTAATAACGTAGAATTGCCTTTCTGTGTGTTTTTTCTTGTCTCTTGCCTCAGGATCAAGATATGAGTAAGTTTTATAAAAACCTCCATAAAATTCGTCCCAAAAATAGCCTAATACGTCATATAATAAGGTAAAGAAGTCATCAAGATATCTTTCCTCCTCGGTGATTTGATATAAATTGGCTAAAAATTCAAGAACAAGTGAGTTAATGAATACATCAGCGGAGTTATTTTCTATAATTTTATTTTTGCCATTTAATCCTGTATAAAACAGTCCAGTAGAACTATTACGACATGTGGTGTTAAAGAAATTATAGATTCGTTTTGCATATGTTAAATATTTCTCATCTGATTCAAGAATGTAAAGATCTAGTAAAGCTTCTC
>JAHQWW010000063.1 GCA_029856365.1 Candidatus Hodarchaeota archaeon | reverse complement strand
ATTTAAGCTTTTCATTTACCATTTCGCGGTGCTCTTCATTTTGTTTAAGATGTTTATTTACTTCTTGAAGAGTACCAAAACATCCATTACAAACAGTTAGGATATCAGCATCTAATTTTTCAGCAATACATAGATTTCTTGCCGCTGCTACCATCCAATCAACTTTATTGAAAGAACGGAAAACTCCCGGTGCAGGACAGCATGTAGCTCTTTCCATATCTAATATTTCATATCCCAATTTTTCCATTACGAATTTCGTTGATTTTTCAATAGCAGGATATCGATTAGGCATCAAACACCCTAAAAAGAACGCAAATGTGTTTTCTTTAACCATTTTTATGCTTCCTCCTCTTCTTTTTTTTCCTCATTTTTTTGCCATAAAAATGAATGTTTCCATTTTTGGAAACGCTAATTTTTGAAGTGCCCCATTTTTTGTTCCAATTACTAGCCCAAAATCCTGGAGACCGTTATTTATTGTGCTCAATATTACCTGGTGTTATTGGACCCAAACATTAATGCTATCAGAACTTTTTCAATGTGTAAATTCAATTATTAATTAGATGTCTTCGTTTCGTAGTTGGTGACAAAAAGCTATCCATAAGTTTCGAAAAGGAAGGATTAGAAAAGAATAATTTTTCAAAAATTTTTACTAAAAAGTGCCAAAATAGTATGCTTTATCACTAACCTCTTTAATCGGTCATATTATCATTAAACGATTTTCATATATGTAAAAATGTGAAATGGCCTGCCTTTAACAGCGGTTTATTTTTAATATGGAAAAAACTGAAGAAAAGATCATTATGAAAGAGCAGATGAAAAAGAAAAACAACAACTGATTATTTATTAAAGAGATTTATAGTGTACCAATAAAATGCAGCTATAATTGTTTCTCACCTTATTAAGGAGAGATACCTGAGAGTTCAGCCAAGTCAATTTTAGTTATGATTTTTCAGGATGTGAGCTTCTTTACAAATTTTCTCCCAAAAATTGCTATTTTCTGATTGTTCCCTCTTTATAAAATCTCCAATTCTTGATGAAACTGGCTTATTAAACATAAAATTCGTTAGAGATAGTATTAAGAAATGAGAATTTCTTTCTTTCAGTACAAGAGGGTTGATTAGAGGAATGAGGGGTCTGCGATCGTATAAAATTTGCATATTAGGAGACCAAGGAGTGGGGAAAACCTCCATCAAACAAAGTTTCTTTGGTATTCCCTTCCATTCCCATTATATGATGACTATGGGGGTTGATTTCACTCTCAAAGAGGTTGAAATTAAGGGAGACACCATTCAATTACAGCTATGGGATATCTCAGGTCATCCTTCGGTTAAACACGTTCGAAAACGCTATATTCAAGATGCCGATGGAATAATTGTAGTGTTTGATTTGACTCGAGAAAAAACATTTCAGAACATTGTAGTTTGGATTAAGGAGATTATTGTACACT
Source organism: Candidatus Hodarchaeota archaeon (assembly GCA_029856365.1). GTDB lineage: Archaea > Asgardarchaeota > Heimdallarchaeia > Hodarchaeales > Hodarchaeaceae > Hodarchaeum. The sequence continues at coordinate 20,153 of JAHQWW010000063.1, read as the reverse complement.
GCACTAAACCAGTGGTCTTACAGATCATTGGAAATAAAGCTGATTTAAAAGAACACTTAACTCTTGTTCAAAAGGACAAAATTGACTCATTAATCGATCATCTCCACAAAGATGTGATAGCCAAACACTTTCTAAAGATTGGATACTTCTTATGTTCCGCAAAAACAAAATTGAACATCGACGAGGTGTTCCTTTCCCTGATCCTTGCCAAGGGAAATTCTTTTGAAAATTAAGTTCAAAAAAAAAGGGAGAAAGAGAAATTAAAATACTAAAAAAGGAGGTGATAATTTGAAATTAAGAAAAATAACTTTGTTATTAAGTATTTGCGTGATATTTTTCTTTATCAATTTAATTCCTGTTAGTGCGAACCAAATCTCTGTTATTGGAGCAGCAAAAATGAAAATTTAATTCAATCCTTAAAAGCTGATTATAGTATAAGATATGATTTTTCAAAAGTGGGTTAGCAGATTTATTACAGCACCAGAATTATCATGATGAAATTATTAAGAAAATCTGATTTTGTTATGGTTAATGATAGGAATCATGCAAGAAGATTTAATTTGCAATCCTCGTTGTAGAGGTTAAACTATGAAACATGGTAGTAAACCTTTAGGTAGACCAGATATTAGTGGATTTATATTCGATAAGGAAATGCTCGCTGGAGATGAAACCAACGCGATCAATTTCGACCGAATTCAATGGGATAATAAAAAAATCGCTATATTATACTTGAACTACTGCGATGTAAAGAAAGGCAGTTTAAAAGAGGAATTACTCCATACTCTAGTCATCCCAATCATTATTTTCGCAAAAATTCTGGGAAATGGCTTTCGTTGTGGAGGATGGCCCAAGATTTTAACGCCATCTTGTATTTAGTAAATTATTCCAAGAAAGGGACTGAATATGAGGATGAGGTGTTATTAATGAAAGTTGTAGAGGTCGATCCTTCAAGAGATCCTCCCATAAAGACGAGAAACAAAAAATTTACAAGAAAACAATATTCAACATGGTTTCGTAAATTGAATAAAAGAGGACAAAGACTTTTATAAACTATGGTCTTTTAAATTCATTAAATCAATATCTAGTAACACACGTGGTGTATTGATTTTCATGGGGAACAGCAAGTCTTTGAGGAGAAGTTTGGACAACACAGTTGAGTTATCTCAGTTCGTCAGTGGGAGCCTATTTAGTGAATATTTCTTGACTCATGGAATTCAAGAACTAAAGTATTGGGAAGCTATTGAGAGTGAGACTGTCCAAGCTTTTTTAGCTCATTTAGTTGAGACTTTCAAATCTCTCCCTGATCTCGTCTCCTTATCAGAAACGGAAATAGAGGACTTGATTATCAATAAGATTCTAGATTTTTTCCATTTCTATTACTCGCGTCAGACTCGGGCCTCACGGTATGTTCCAGATTATTCTCTTTATTCCAACCAAGAAGACTGGCGAGCTAGCCTCCGTCTTTCTGGGAGTGATAAATGGGAGAAAGCAGATTGTCTTTTAGAAGCTAAAGCAGGCAATAGGAATTTAGATGCTCGTAATCCTGATGATTCAGAAGACCCAAATAATCCCTCAAACAAAATTATTAGCTACTTGGAGACCGTATGGCGAGAGACCAACAGGCGTGTTCGATTTGCATTTCTAACAAATGGGCGAGAATGGCGGGTATATGCTCGCGAGACGGACCTTCGTTCAAAGAAATACCTCTCATTTAAGTTTGAAAAACTGGCAACCTGGTTACTACCAACCCAAACGACTCTTGATGAGTATTTTCCTCACGAGGGGATAACTCTACTTCATTTGTTGAAACTAATCATCTTTTTTCTGTCACCACAATCCCACCAATACATTATTGGGTTAGAGAACAAATGTGTTCTTGATATTGCTCTGGCAGAGGGAAAATTATGGGAAAGAAAAGTCACGGACGCGTTAAAAGACGAATTATATGAAGAAATCATCCCCTTATTGGCAAATGGTATGAAACACTCCTATGATTCATTAGATGAGGACACCATTAATTCCGTCTATCAAACGTCAATATTGCTGCTTTATCGTCTACTCATTGTCATGTTTGCCGAAGATCGAAACATTTTACCTCGGTTTGGCCCATATTCTGACTATTCTTTGTTGAATTTACGGTTAGACATCGCCAACCGAATGGATGAGGGACGAACTTTCAGCTCTAGACAAACACGAATATACGAGGCTCTAAGGGCTGTCTTTCAGATTATGACTAGTGGAGACTCACAATTACAAGTGCCTGCCTATAATGGACGGTTATTTGATGATGAACATTATCCAACTTTCCAGACGATTACGATCCCTGATTACATAATGTCTGAAGTAATTGATCGACTATCACGAGACCGCAGATCAACGAATAACGGAGCTCCGATCTGGATTAACTATGCAGAGTTATCGGTGAGACATCTTGGGAGTATCTACGAATCATTGCTACGATTCCAGCTTCAACTCGCGCAGGAAGAATTGAAGATTATCAAAAGAAACGATTCAGAAATAATTGTGCCAATAACAGATCTTCGGAATACAGATGAAGTCCTTAAGACCATCCCAGCAGGGGAGCTATATTTAGTCGGAGACAATAACGAACGAAAGGCTACTGGATCATATTTTACACCTGATTATATCGTACGATTTATCACTGAGGAGACCTTGGGGCTAGCACTTGTACAGTTCAAAACCACTTTCGAAGAAATGTTAACAGGGGTAGACATACAAGAGAACAGAACACGAAAAGAGAAAATAGCCCAACTTCGCCAATATGATCCTTTGGCGAGGATGTTACGACTACGAATTTTAGATCCAGCAGTAGGGAGTGGTCATTTCTTAGTATACGCATTCGAATTCTTAAGAGAATGGACAGAATCGATCTTAGGGGAGCACTATCAACTGGATGGGAAATTGTATCAATTTTCACCTTTATCAACAAACAATCCGAATGTTGATCCACTCATTTTTATTGAACGGTTAATTCTTAGGAGATGTCTGTATGGTGTTGATATTAACCCTCTCGCCGTTGAACTAGCCCAAGTTTCGTTATGGCTTACCTCGTTCACATCAGAATTTCCACTAAGTTTTTTAGATCACCATATTCGTGTAGGGAATACGTTATTAGGAATTCGATGGAGAGAATTACAGGACACATACAAACAAACATTAGACATCTATATCTCTCCAAAATTTTCGTTGAATCAGCATATCGAATCACTACTTCAACAAGCTGATATTAGCTCTCGAAATGTCCGCGAGAGTCAAACCACGTATGATCTTATTCAAGAAGCTATACATGATCTAAAAATCATATGTCATCTACATTTGTGGACAAAAATTCACACCTCTAGAGAAGACCAAGATCGAAGAAATTACGTCTCGAACATCATTAGAAACTATAACACTACAAAAACCATTGATCTTTCTGATGAATTCGTTCAAGAGGTTGTTAAAGAAGCGAACACAGAACACTATTTTCATACAGATTTAGAATTCATAGATTCACTGTTGAACCCGTCAGAAAAAGCCCGTAGGTTTGATTTTATTTTAACCAACCCACCATATGGAGGAGAGATATCCACTATTCATAAAAAATATTTCAAGAAGCTTTATAAAACTCATAAGGACACAGCAGCTTACTTTACTGTCAAAATGCTTTCTTTATGCAAACATTTTGGAATTATTTTACCAAAAACACTCTCTTTCTATTCCCTGTGGGCTGACACTCGTTTTGCTTTATTTCGTAAGGCAGATCTGATGCATGTAATGGATACAGGGTTGGCGTTTGAAGATGTCAATTATGAAACAATAATTCTAATTGGATCATTAAAACGGAAAAAGCATTTACAGAACGCGGTAAGCATTTCTGTTGCACTCCCGTTACGAACACCATTACCTCAAAAGACCATTATTGCTGAGAATGATGTTCCCTATGACTTCTTTAATCAGAATGGGATTATTATATTTAGAGGCTTATCAGAGGGAGAGATTGAGGTAGTTAACCGAATCACACAAAACTCTATCAGTTTAGGGGAGCTAGTCGAATCTTCCGAACGGATCTTTCGAGGGCCATATATACCTGACAAAATCAAACGGAAAACATTAAGTGAGTCATTTTATCTTGAGCCAAATTTGGTTGATCTCCCAGACAACCATTTTGTCTGGATAAACAAAATTCCTCACGTCCAAAGGTATTGGATCACTCGCTATTATGATATTGACCTTTCCGATCCTAATTATCAACGGTATTTGGATCGTACTATGAGGACAACCACAAAAAGAGTTTTTATCAAAGTTTTACGGGGGAATCGTCTCGTAAGTTATGTCGATTCCCGTGGTGAATTATGTACTACCGAAAAGCTCGTGAACGTTCTTCCCCCTGAGGGATGTACATATTCCTTGTTCTATTTATGTGGGATCATTAACAGTCCTTACCCATCTTTTTATCTAGCGAATGTTCTATTCAGTAAAACAACTGAAACATCGCGAGTAATGGATTACGCCTATTCCTCCTTAATACCAATCCCTAAAGTCCATTTTACTGAATCGTCAAATACAACAGAACGATTTCAAGAAAAGCTAACCACGATGATATCAGACATCTTGGAAAGTTCCATTGAGATCAACAAACCCGATTTAAATCTATTACATATTGAAGACTTAATTTCTGAAAATTATGAAAATCCTACCCAAGGAAATCATGATGCCTTAGCGTGTATCGTTGAAGAAATTATTAACTTACATAAAGAGATTAAGCAGCTGCAATACGACTTCTTTCAGTTTGTATCCTCAAATTACCCAAGTGTAAAAGCGTCTTCAGATGAAAAACAGGATATAAATTACCAACTATTGGAGAAAATAGGTCACGAAGAGTGGCCAACCTTTAGACGGAGACTAGAACGTGTATACTCAATCACACTGTCCGAATATCGAGATATAATTGAGGTTTATTCTGAAAAATTGGAGAGAATCACCAAGATAGATTCTCTGATCACTTTTCTAACAGAATTATCCGAGGAAATAGCTCGGAAGAGTTTTGATTTGGATGAGACACATAAGCGGGTAGTAGAAAATAGCCTATCAAAGAAAGGTTAAATACTAGGTATGATGTTTCTATGTCCTCCAATGATACAATTATCGCTAGTGATAAAACCATCCAAGGAGATGAATACGCAGTCACTGAGAATTATCTCATCATTCACCAACAAGACGAAATTTTCATGTTTGACATAATAGAAATCTCCCACGAGGGTGTAATCGAGTGGGAAGAAGCTGATGTTTATGCTTTTGCCTTTCATTATCAAGGGGCATCATATGAATTTCCCTCTCTGTACCCGTACTACTCGGATCTAACTGCAGCAATTAAGGAGGCACGAAAAAGGCATGCTAAACGAGCCCAATCCCCTAACATGGAACCCCTACAAGAAACTCCCTCTATCTATGAAAGGTCGTATCCAGAACTCATCGCTGCTCTAGAACAGAATCAACATATTACAATTCATGAACGCATTTCATTGGTTAACTATGTGTATAAGCGCTTCAACTGTGAACTGCGATCAAAAGTCGGGGCTTCGGAACGAGCAAGTGTAAAAAATATCGTTGAAATGGCAGCTAAACAGAACCTCATTGAACTGCTCGAAGTGATGGCGATCAACAGGTTTCGTCTAATACGGAACGATTTAGTGCACGGACGGATTGAATTTTTTCCAACAGATTTATTGTTAAGGGTTTACCAAATTCTGCAGTCTATCTTTAACAATAATGTTCTTTAATTACACTCAGGTCTTTCTTTGATGAAAAAGACTTCTCATCTATATGAAATCTGATATGTATAGAATCCAACGATTGATGACTTGCGCTATATTCAAATATTTATCGAATTAATTAAAAAAAGAACCAACTTAACTTCATCTAATCATCCATAAACGACAAATTAGACAAAATGAAGCATAAAAAAATCAATAGTATATAAATAAGTAAGTAAAACTACCGTTAATTATTCCAATATTACGGTAGGTTCCACATACGAACATCGTTCCTGTTGGTTTTAAAACTCTGTGGCTTTCCTTTAACATTTTCTTAATTAAGATAGAATAATCTTGAAATGAAAATGTATCCCAGTCTTCGTCAATTATGTTCCAATCCCCACCAAAACCTTTTTGTTTCTTGACATTTTTCATTGAAAGCTTGTTGCCAGATGATATACCATACGGAGGATCTGTGATAATAATATCAATGGATTCATCAGGTATGCATTTAGGAATGAATATCAGACAATCTTCGTTTATGATTGAATTAATAGGCATTTTCTTCATTGCAACTCATTCCACAAATTCTTTATCATATAATTAATCTCTAGATTCCCAATAAGCAAAACGTTCTAAAATCACAAATCCTAATATAAAAGTGTCATTAAACCTAAAAGCTCTTAATTAACAGTTATATGGAAATATTAACCATGATTAAACCTGAAGCTAAGAATTTTGACATAAAGACCGTAGCTACTTGGGAGGAGAAGAGAAAAGGATATTTTGTCACAACAGGATGGAGAAAGCCTCTTCCTTTTAGTTGTCCTCCAGTTTTTGGAGGAACTGATCACCCCTCACCTGAGGATTTGTTTCTAGCTGCTGTAGCTACTTGTACGTTGAGTACAATACTTCAATTATGTGATAGCCTCCATACCGAACCTGAAACCCTCAGTGTTACCACGTCAGCTGAAATTCAGTTTAATAGATTAAAAAACGATTATGAAATTTCTACAATTAAGTGTATGATCAATATTAGCGGTGATGTATTTCTTCTACAAAGAGTGTGTGATCTTATCCCAAAGTATTGTATTATTGGAAAACATATAAAACCAGCGATTAATTATGAAATCAAAATAGAACCTGCTTCTTAGTATTAAAAAAACAAATTCTATGAAATTTAAATGTTTTGTCTTTAAATCATAGTATTCGGGGCAAACAATGACAATTAATAATAATAAATAGTATTGATCATCATTTACTCTAATTATATTGAATTTTTTGTCTTCTGCAATCAGAAAAAACATAAATTGATTCATGGAATTAAAAACTACTTCCTTCTTCTAAAATTATATAAGTTATGTCAATCAGGATGTATCTTGATTAAGGTGAGATTGAAATCTAAACATTTTTCTTGGTTTGTCTCTAGCATTCTCTTTTTCTTGATATTACTAAGTACGGTATTCATTTGCTCTAGTGCCTCCAATCATTCATTTGGAGTTAAGCCAAACGATTCCTGGGCTTTCATCGTGAAAAAAGCTTCTCGATATTTCAAATATTCTACTGGATTATTTGACATTACATCTTCCACAGAAGGTTATCGATTGGGGGATACTGTAGTTCCTGTACAGGAAACAATCACTATGACTGTTCTTTCTGCAAATTCAACAGACTTGGAAATAACTACATATCAACTCGACTGGAATAATACTTCTGTGATAGCTAATAGCTCAGCAATGCTATTTGAATATGGAATTCAAGAATCATTGGGTCGTGGAGTGCTAGGCACAGGGTACGATTTTTTACTCAGCAATTCAGGTATTACTATCGGTGATTGGGTCTTTCTAGTGCCAGTGGACAAGTTGTTATCTTCTCCTTTACAAATATGGAACCAATCTACTCTTCCAGGTGCATTAGAAGGAATGGAAACAATTTTGGAATTAAATGACTCTAATAATGAGCGAGATTATCATATGTGGATCCATTATGAAGGGAATATGAAAAACATAGAAGAGGAGATTGATCTTCAATTTGACTTTAGTGCAAGTTTTCGTTGGGAGAAAGTCACAGGAGTACTTCTCACGTATGAAATAACTACCTATATGAAAGGAAGTTACAAACAATCTCTTAATGCTGATTTTGCTCTAGATCTAGAGTTGGAAAGAACTGATTTAGATAAAATTCTAAGTAACAATACCCCTGGGTTTAATTTCTTGGTGATATTTTTCGGATTTATTCTCCTAATAGTTGGTAGAACTTATTTAAGAAGAATTTCTTGATTTTAATTCTATTTCTAATCACATGCCTTTATCACAATTATAATCTTGAGAATAATCTAAATAAAGTTCCAAGAAAGGGGAGGTTTTGGACTTTCTAATATAAAAGATTGTGAAAATGTTGCATGCAAAAGAGTGTATAACTGCTGTGATAGTTGGTGCTGGGAATCGTGGTACATCAGTTTACGGCCAATATGCTTTAAACAATCCTGAAGAACTCCAGATAGTTGCAGTTGCAGAACCCCACCCAATCCGACGAAAACAATTTGCCCAAGCCCATAGAATTTCTTCTTCATACCAATTCAAGACTTGGGAGGATTTATTAAGTGATTCCAAACTGGCTGATGCAGCTTTTATCTGCACGCAAGACCAGATGCATACTAAACCTGCATTACAGGCATTGAAGCTTGGTTATCATGTGTTATTAGAAAAACCAATGGCCACCACTATTACTGAATGTATCCTCTTGGTGAAAAAGGCCGAGGAGACAGAACAACAACTAAGAATCGCTCATGTTTTACGATATACTCCTTTTTTTACTAAAATCCATGAAATCATTCGATCAGGCCAATTAGGAGATATAATAACAATTGATCTCCGAGAAAACGTTTCTTACTGGCATATGGCACATTCTTTTGTCAGAGGAAATTGGGCTAAAGAAAGTATTTCGAGTCCAATGATCCTTGCAAAATCATGTCATGATTTAGACATTCTTTATTGGCTTGTAAGTTACCCACCACGATCTATAAGCTCATTTGGTAGCTTGACACATTTTAAACCAGAAAAAGCCCCTGAAGGGGCAACAAAACGATGTTTAGATGGGTGTCCAGAAGCTAACTCCTGTAAATATTATGCCCCACGGATATATATTGACATTATTCCCCTACTTCGTATTGTACAAATTGGGGGTTCAGGTTTCCCTAAGTTTATTGCTAGCATAGCTCTGAAGCATCCCCATGTCTTTTCAAAACTAAAGAAAGCTCCTCGCTTTCGACAAGTTTATGAATACCAAGGATGGCCAGTCTCTACCATTACAGAAGATTTATCTTTAGAAGGAAAATGGGAAGCTTTACGAACAGGGCCTTATGGAGAATGTGTTTACTTTGCTGATAACAATGTTGTAGATCATCAGGTAACTATTATTGAATTCGAGAACAACACAACTGCTACTTTTACAATGCACGGGCATTCACATTTAGAAGGTCGCACAATTCGCATTGATGGTACAAAAGGAACTCTAATCGGGGAGTTTCTTTCTACAGGAGAAAAGCTAATTCTCTATGATCATTTTAAAGAGACCGAAGAGATCATTACAGACCAAAAAGTGCAATTTGATACTGGAAGCGGGCATGGCGGTGGAGATCCTGGATTAATTAACTCGTTTATTGGTTCTTTACGCCTTGGTCGTGAAAAACCCCTAACTAGCGCTAAAGCTTCACTAGAAAGTCATTTGATGGCGTTTGCGGCAGAAGAAGCACGAATAACTAATAGAGTCATTCAAATGGAAGAATTCAAGAAAGGATTACATTAAATAAATCTTCATTTGATTTTGTTAGTTAAACCTTATTTTCCACATTTTTTATTCCAAAGAAAAATTTTGAAAACCTAAATAGATAAACAATATTAACGATTCTTTTGATACTAAATTTAAAAATCAATGATGTTTCTGTCCTCAAAGTTTAATGGTGCTTATTATGGACTCAATCTACGAAGAAATGGCAGCAAGTGTTGTTGAACTTGATATGGAGAAAGCAAAAAGCCTCGCTCAAAAAGCTTTAGATGAACAACTCCCCTTACTCGAAGCAATCGAAAAAGGTTTCGGTGAAGGGATTAAACGTGTTGGTAACTTGTGGGATGCAGGTGAATTTTTTCTTCCAGAGCTCATGAGAGGAGCTCAAGTAATGCAAGAGGCAGTGGATATTATAACGCCTCACCTTGAAGAAGGTTCTAGAGCGAGAGAAACAAAAGGTAAAGTTGTGATGGCGACCATCGAGGGTGACATCCATACTATAGGGAAAACTATAGTAGCTACAATGTTGAAGGCAAATGGATTTGAAGTTATCGATTTGGGAGCTGACGTCAAAGCTGAAGATATCATCGCTGAAGCCGTAAAACATCGAGCTGATCTCATTGGAGTATCCGCTCTGTTAACAACAACCATGATAGGTCAAAAGAAAATTATAGAGTTGCTTGAACAACAGGGAATAAGAGATAAATTTAAAGTTATACTCGGTGGCGCCCCTGTTACTTCAAAATGGGTGGAAGAATGTAAAGCAGATGGTTATGCGGAAAATGCTGTTGCTGCAGTAACTAAAGCGAAGCAACTTCTGGGTCTTTCCTAAATCGCCGAAGATATGGATGAGGTTTTATGGATTTTCTCTCTCTCCTGAAGGAAAAGGAGATTTTATTATTTGATGGGGCAATGGGGACTGAACTAATGCGTAGGGGATTAAAACTTGGGGAAGTTCCTGATAAATGGAACATAGATCATCCTGAGGTCATCAGGGAGATTTTTGAACAATATTACAAAGCTGGGAGTGATTTAGTTCAAACTGCCACTTTCAGAGCAAATGGTGTTGCTCTTGAGAAGTATGGCATCCAGAACCTTCTTGAAGATATTAACAAGAGTTCTGGGAAAATATTAAGGAGTATATGCCCTCCAAATAAATGTGTGATAGGTGATATTGGGCCTAGTGGAGAATTCCTACCACCAGTCGGTAACGCATCTATTAACGATCTGAAAAAGGGCTTTCAAAAGCAAGCGCGTGCTCTTGCACCCTTCATTGACGCGTGGCATATTGAGACTTTCTCTGATATACAAGAGATGAAAGCAGCAATACTAGCTGTCCAAATTGAATCAAATAAGCCAATAATCGCTAGCATGACTTATAAAAAGACTCCTAAAGGATACTTTACAGTTATGGGAAATTCATTAATAGATTGTGTTTCTGAACTAATCGATTCAGGAGTGGCTGTCATTGGATCGAATTGTACTCTTAGTAGTAGTGATTTCATCGAACTAGTACGGGTCATGAGGGTTACCGCACCAAAGTTCCCACTTTCGATTAAACCGAACGCTGGAAATCCACAACTAGAAAATGGTAAATCAGTCTACAAACAAACTCCTGAGGACTTTGCTAAAGACATAAAGCAAATTCTCGAACACGATGGCCAGATTGTTGGAGGATGTTGTGGTACTGGACCGACCCATATACAATTGCTTCGTGATATCATCGATAGACTCACAGGAGGATAATCATTGACTATAATGAGACCAAAAATCGAATTATTAACAAATGAATATAAAGAAAAAATTTTTCATGAAGCTAAAACCATCCTTCAGATCCAAGGAGTGGTGATAGAAAATTCTGAAGCACGAGATCTATTACAGGAAGAAGGAGTTGAAAATGAGGGTCCCAGATACTTTATTCCAGATGATTTAATTGAAAAATTACGGGTTTATGCTCCTTCAGAGATCAAATTATTTGATAGAGAAGGGAAGGAAGTAATTCAGCTAACGCAAGATAACATCCATTTTGATCCTGGATCAGCTGCCATTTTTATCCAAGATTTAAACTCTGGAGTCATAAGAGAAGCTTTATCTTCAGATTATATTAAGTTCTCAAGGATTGTTGACCATTTACCTTATCTTGAGGCACATTCAACAGCTATCGTTTACACAGATGTTCCTAATGATGCCCAAGATTGGCATCGCTTATATCTGGCTCTCCTTAATTGTTCTAAACCAATTATCACAGGCACCTTTCGAACTGAAAGTTTTGCAATAATGCGTGACCTGTTAGAATTGACCAGAACTTCAAGTGATAAATTGGTGGAAAAACCACTAGCAATCTTTGATGCCTGTCCAAGTCCTCCACTTATGTGGTCAAACCTTACAACACAAAGTGTGATTGATGCGGCCAGAAGTGGAATTCCTTCAGAATTCGTAAGTATGCCTCTTGCTGGTTCAACTGCTCCTATTACTTTAGTTGGTTGTGTCACTCAACATACTGCTGAAAGTTTAGCTGGTCTTGTTATTGCTCAACTAGCTAAAAAGAATTCACCTATAATCTGGGGGGGATCTCCAGCTGTTTTTGATATGAAGAATGGTACAACCCCTATGGGTGCCATTGAAACAATGATGATCAATATTGCAGATGTTCAAATGGGGAAATTTTTAAAACTTCCAACACATGCTTATATGACATTGTCCGATTCTAAAGTTCCAGATGCCCAGGCTGGGTTCGAGGGAGGTATGGGGGCGTTATTAGCGGGACTTGCTGGAACTAATATGATTTCTGGACCTGGGATGTTAGATTTTGAATCAACCCAGAGTTTAGAGAAGTTAATCATCGATAATGAGATTGCAGGAATGGTTAAACGCCTCATTCAAGGTATTGTTAGTTATGATGAACCATTTGCTCAAAATATTCTCAAAGATTATGACCCCAGCGTTTCACTTTTGTCTCATCCGACAACTTTACAGTTATTCAAAAAGGAGCTTTATTTACCATTTAACGTCGATAATTACCAAATAATAAACAGAGAGACTCGTGATCAATGGAAAACAAGCGGGGAAACATCAGCTCGACAAAGAGCAAGAGAAATTGCGGTCAAGTTAAGTGAACGTCCAGTTAGGGAGCCTATTGACGATAATCTCAGAAAAGAATTGGATAATATAGCAAATAACCATTTAAAATAAATTATTCAGTAATGAAACCAAAAAATCTTTTAATCGCTTTTTAAAGCTATTTCTCCCATTAAAATTCTTTAGTTCTTTTTAATGAGACAAACCAACTACCTAATACATTGTTATGATGGTCAATGATTTTTTGGGCGCTAAGAAGTTCTGAATCCCATGTACTATGTGCATCTTCAACCAATACTACTTCATAACCAAGATTAAATGCCCTCCGACAAGTAGTATCAATACAGTACTCAGATTGGAGACCAACAATGATTAATTTACCTATTTTCATCCTTTTTAGTTCTGATTTAAGGGATGTCTTATGGAAAGCGTCAGGTGTTGATTTCTGAATTGTTATGTCCCCTTCAATAGGGGAAATGGAGGGATGAATATCCCATCCTGGAGTACCTGGCTCATCAGGATCCCCCTTTCCCCCATTATTTTGAATATATATAATAGGGGCCTTAATTGATCTCATTTGAGCTATCAACGAAAGGATGTTAGAGAGCAGTTCCTTCCACTTATAGATAGGGTCTGGTCCAGTAAAATTTCCTACTTGCATATCCATGACTATTAAAGCCAAGTTATTCATGTGATTCCAATCCATTCTATAATAATTATGTTTTCAGTATTAATTCTTAAAGATCTTTTAATGAATTCACTAAATAAAAAGGAAAATCTGTTAAAAACAAATAAATAAATTGAAGTTTAACCACAATTTTGATTGTATTGCAAATTCTTCATTAATATTTCAATTTTAATGAGTGTGTAACCTAATGACTAAAGATATTATATTTATAGATGTTAAAACTTTGCATAATTTTATGCAAGATGTTTTCATTGGAATTGGAGTTCCAGAAGAAGACGCTAAAATATGTTCCGAAATTCTAATTAAATCAGATCTTCGTGGAATTGAATCTCATGGCGTACAACGTTTAAAAATGTATTATGATCGGGTTTTAGGGGGAATACAGAATGCAACTACCGATTTCAAAATTATTAAAGAATCAGAGACGACAGCACTGGTTGATGCAGGCCATGGAATGGGGCATGTTGCTGCTTATCATGCAATGAGATTAGCAATAGAGAAAGCACAAAAATACGGTACAGGCGCGGTTGCAGTCAAGAACTCGACTCATTATGGTATTGCAGGTTATTATGCTCAAATGGCAATTAACGAAGGAATGATCGGTTTAACTTTAACCAATGCTCGTCCTTCTATTGCTCCTACTTTTGGTGTAGAACCTATGCTTGGTACTAATCCTCTCACAATCGGTTGTCCAACTGATGAGTCTTTCCCATTCCTTATTGATTGTGCTACTTCAATAACTCAACGAGGAAAGATTGAAGTCTTAGCACGGACAGAAACACCCACTCCATCAGGTTGGGTTATAAAAGAGAATGGAGAGACATCTACGGACACTATTGCAGTATTGAATGAGCTGATTGAAGGAACTGCAGCATTACTCCCATTAGGAGGCGCTGGCGAAATCCTAGGCGGGCACAAGGGATATGGGTATGGAACTGCAGTAGAAATACTCGCTGCTGCGCTCACAGGTGGGCCATTCATGAAAGACTTAACATTAGCTAAAGGTTACAAATTGGGTCATTTCTTCCTTGCAATTAACATCGAGAGTTTTCTTCCCTTGGCGACTTTCAAAAAAATTGCAGGTGAGATTGTTAGAGGACTGAGAAACTCTAAGAAAGCACCAGGTCAAACAAGAATATACACTGCAGGGGAAAAAGAATATGAAATGGAAAAAAAACGGTATCAAACAGGCATTCCCATCAATCCATCAATCCAACAAGATATCCTCACAATGCAAAAGGAATTGGGTTTGACTGAATATTCTTTTGAATAATATTAAATTCAAGGTTCATCTTATCTTACTTTTCTATTAATTTTAATAAACTAGAATAATTTAAAGCTATTGCTGTAATTGCTCCTCTATTCTTCGTGCTCCTAGGCATACACGGCAAGTTTTAAACTGTTTTCTGGCAAATGGTGTATGTCTTCCACAAATTTGGCAATGACGATATTCAACAAACACATTCTTTTGTTTTCCTTCCCAGTAATGTGAAACAATCATTTTCGTGGAACTGACCTCTTTATCAGGATTAATTTGGAGCTCAAAGGCGCTCTGTCCAAAAAGTATCTCGTGTGAAACTACAAGTCCAAAGGAAGACACATTGATACATTGTGTCTTATTTATGAATTCTGAATATCCTCCACAATAATGGACGTGGCCAAAGATTGAAAGAAGTGGCTGAAATTCTTCAATAAGCTCACGTAAATAATATGATCCAATGTGGCGACCTCCTAAACTAGAAAAATCGAGTACTCCACGTGGAGGAGTATGGGTAAGAAAAATGGTGTTTCGTCTTATTTCTGGATCTAATCCCTCAATAAGATGTTGAAAGTCGCTTAAGATAGTAGGTTCGTCCCAACATTTCCCACTATGATCGTCTGTGGTCTTGTTCGCATCGGCATATCCCAAAATCGGAATACCTTTAATGTTTAAGATTTCATTATGACAGTTATGTAAATTCTGGAATGTATTACAAAACCAATCACGTAACTCATCCGTCACGGGTGTTTCATCATAAAGATTCCCTTTTTCAAGATCCATAACATCTGTATTACCCCAAATGAAATAGACTGGAACAGATCCTTTATTTAATGCATTAAAAACAGGATCATTCCTCAATTGTTTTTTAATTTGAGTAATTTGGTTTGTTTCGGTTCCTAAATTCCACATATAGTCTTGAAGATCACCAGCAATTAGAATACAGTCTGGTTTACGCTGAATCAGATTTTGAATTAATTTTTCTTGAGGAATCACTCTAATATTGCTAGGAAGAGAGATAGGATTGCCTTGGTGGAGATCGGATATGGTAATAAGTTTAATACTCATTTAACCAGCTTCTTACTTGACTAATATGGAAAATCAATGGCAAATCCAAAAAATTAATTCTACATTTTTATTAAAATCAATCTCCTCTACAACGGAAAAGAATTTCGTTTGAGTGGGTTTAATGTAAGAAAATTCTTTATAAATATAGGAGACAACCAACTTGTAATCAATCCTGTAACTCTCATTATACAAACAGGTCGGTACCGATCAATGAATCATACCTCATATAAAGAAGCTCATAAGTTATCTCTCAAAAATCCCCAAGAATTTTGGGGCCGAGAAGCAGAAAAATTACACTGGTATAAAAAGTGGGATAAAGTCTTAGATGATTCTAATTATCCATTTTTCAGATGGTTTGTCGGGGGGAAAACTAATCTCTGCTACAATGCAGTTGATCGCCATGCACTTGGATCTAAACGAGGAACAGCTGCAGTTATCTGGGAAAGCCCCGAAACAGGACAATCTCGAATCTATACTTTCTATCACCTTTATCGTGAAGTTAATCGATTTGCAGGTGTACTAAGGAATCTTGGCGTTAAAAAGGGTGACCGAATAATAATTTATTTGCCCATGATTCCAGAAGCACATATTTCAATGTTGGCCTGTGTTCGTATCGGTGCAATTCATTCCGTGGTTTTTGCTGGTTTTAGTAGGGAATCACTTGCAGGAAGGATCAATGATGCTAAACCAAAACTAATCCTGACATGTGATGCTGGTAGTCGTATGGGGAAAATTGTCAAACTAAAGGAGATCGTGGATGATGCATTAGAACTTGCAACTGCTGAAGTCAAACATGTAGTTGTTTTAAACCGAGGACTAAATCCTAATTTCCCAAAAACTGAATGGCGTGATCTCGATTGGACAGAACTCCTAGAAACAAAGGGAATGAATTATGTTGAACCAGAAATGATGGCCTCTACAGATCCATCGTATATTCTTTACACATCTGGTACATCTGGGAAGCCTAAGGGAGTTCTTCGTGATACTGGCGGCTATATGGTGGCTTTACATGCATCAATGACGCAGATCTATGATTGTCAGCCAGATCGGGATATATATTTCTCCACCAGTGATATTGGATGGGTTGTTGGGCATTCTTACATCATCTACGCTCCCCTCCTCTTAGGAATCCCGACAGTTCTTTACGAGGGAACTCCTGTTTATCCCAATCCAGATGCTTGGTGGCGAGTAATGGAAAAGTATGGAGTCACTGTGGTTTTCTCTGCACCAACCGCCTTACGAATTCTTCGAAAATTTCCGATAAAATGGATTAAAGACCGAGATCTTTCATCCTTACGAATCTTTTTCCTTGCTGGTGAACCTTTAGATGAACCTACTTACCACTGGGCAAGAGAGACGCTTGAAACTAAGGTTATCGACCATTATTGGCAAACAGAATCAGGCTGGAGTATTTTAACTGGACGATGTATTGAAGATCTTGTCGTTAAACCAGGATTTGCTGGTGTTGCAGCAATGGGATACGATCTTTTAGTAGTAGATGAAAACGGAATCGAAGTATCTTCTGGAGAAAAGGGTACTCTTGTATCTCGACCACCATTACCTCCTGGGACGCTGATGACCGTCTATGGTGATGATGAACGATATAAACAGACATATTGGGAAGTTTTTCCTGGAAAAAAATTCTATTATACTGGTGATTATGCAATTCAAGATGAAGAGGGATATTTCAAGGTTTTAGGCCGAGCTGATGAAGTTATAAAGATTGCAGGACATAGATTAGGCACACGTGAGATCGAGGAGGCAGTGTCTTCCCATGATTCCGTTGCTGAAACCTCATGCATTGGCGTTGAAGACCCAGTGAAAGGAACAGTCATTATAGCTTTCGTAGTCCTTAAACAGGGGTTTGAATCTTCGGAAGAACTAAAAAAAGAAATTATCCAAGTAGTACGTGATGATGTAGGACCAATTGCAGCTCCTAAAGCGGTAGAAGTTGTCAAAATACTCCCTAAAACCCGAAGTGGGAAAATCATGCGAAGAATTATGAAGGGTGTTTATGAAGGAAAGCAATTAGGAGATTTAAGTACGATTGAAGACGGAGCAAGCATTGATGAGGTAACTGCAGCGATTGATCTAATGAGAGATATTAGGAAAGAATAATGTTAATTAAGTTTTTGGAGATGAAAGGATCTGTCATACTATTATAAAACTACAACAAAGCAACTTACAGGTTATGACATCAAGGTTGAAGCCTATAGACACCTAAGTATTGCATTAATGTTAGCTAGTATCACTGTTGGAATACTTTAATTACCTTTTTTGCTAGGATGATAGCGATGAACAGAATTCAACAACGAAAGCTCTCACGGAAGGAGATCTTTCTTTATTCAACTAGTAATTTCGGCATCTCTATTATCAATGCATCCATTTTAGGATTTGTGCTATACTTCTACCTCACAGAGGGAATGACAGGCGTTCAACTCGAACCCCTAGTCATAGGAGCATTAGTGGGAACTGCTTTAATGGTTGGTAGAGTTGTGGATGCATTTGTAAATCCAATAGTAGGTTGGTTGTCTGATAATACACGGTGGGAGAGATGGGGGAGACGCCGACCATTCGTACTAGTCGGAATCATACCCATGACTATTAGTTTCATTCTTTTGTTTAATCCACCACTTTTTGTACTAACTCTCTTTCCTAATGAGTTGGGAAAAATCCTCCTCATTGGTTTTCTCTTTGTTATTATATCTGTCTTTGATGCATTATTCACATTTGTTTTCGTACCAGTTTATGCTCTTCTACCTGAAATCGCTCCAACATCAAAAGAACGTATAACATTGGCAGTATGGGGAAATATATTCGCCATTCTCGCGAATATTGTCGGTGTAGTAATTGCACCTATTCTATATGACCGTATCGGATTCTCAACGACAAGTATCGTGTTAGGAATCATTGTCCTCGTTACTATAGTTGCTGTTCTGCCAATTGAGGAATTACCTGCTGCTGATATCCAGAAACAACCACGTGTACCGCTCATGGAATCATTACAAACTAGTTTACAAAACGATTCTTATCAGATTTATCTAGTAAACCAGATTGGAATGCAGTTTTCATTCCGAATATTGAACGCAGTAATGCCTTTCTTTGCTGTCAGTGTTCTTTTTCTTGAACTCGATGAATTAATGATCGTAACAGCCCCATGGATTGTAGTTGCCATCATTAGCTTTCCAATTTGGGGGAAATTAGCACAACCACGGTTTCTTGGAAAGAAAAAAGCATTCATTTTATCGATGGTGATATTTACATTCCCTCTCCTTCTAAATTTCCTGTTTCTTATATCACCAGGAAATCTACTTATAGCATTCCTAATGATTTGTCTTATTGGTTTTGGAATGGGTGGTTTATGGATTTTTCCTCCAACTATTGTTGGTGATATAGTTGACGATGAAGAACGACGACTGGGTTTACGAAGGGAATCAATGTACTATGCCTTTCAAGAGTTTACTGAAAAGTTAGCTATTGCTGTTGCTGTCTTTCTTGAAGGTATAATTTTGGGAGCATTTGTGACTGAGAGAATTCTCCATCCTGATTATCCTGAAGAACTTGGAATTTATTATTATATTTATGACCCTTTAGGCCCAATCCTACTAATGGGTGTTTTGGCGTTTATCCCAATGTTGATAGCATTGTTAATCTTCATAAGATTCCCAGATGAATTGATTATAGAGGAAACTTAGAGTACTAAAACAGGTAATTCCTCAAATCAGTATCAGATCATAGTTATAGATCGTTATATATATTCAAAATAGATTGAGAAAATTGACATACCTAAAAATTCCTAGAAATCTTGGCATAAAACATATACCTCCTTCAGTAATATTATCCTGTCCCTCTCATGATTTGTATATATGAAGTATGACAACGCTTCTGCATAGTAATTTTTGCAAATACTTATAAGCAGATAACATGTGTACTATTCTGTGATGACTTGTATAGATAGCTTTAATTTGATATTTGCCTCTTAAGAGATGTCAAAAGAACGCTACTGGACATTCAGTCCTCATAGTCATCGTTCAGGAGTTTATGATCATGAGTGAAGAAAAAGATACCCCACCTTCAGATACAGAACTAGCAGAAGGGAAAGAAGGATTAGAACATGTTGAAACTAAAGCAGCAGTTTCAGAGCGAAAAGTAGTTCTTGTGTGTAGCAAATGTAGTGCGGAACAAGACTTTCCTGTTTGCGAAGAATGTGGCGAACCTATGGATTTTGAAGAAACAAAATTCAGCTGTGCTTCGTGTGAAAAAGAAGCAGCCGTTCCAACTCATTGTGGTGAGCCTATGGCTCCGAAAATTGTTTGAGTCCAATTCAATGTTTTTTTAATTAAAAATAGCGATTCAAACAAACTCACAAGCCCCAATTGTGAACTCAGAACCAATATTGTCTTGTTTAGCCTTTCTTTACTTTTTTTATTATTTAAGGGAGGAATATTCTCCTAGAACTTTTACCAAATGTTATTCATCTTCAATTCCAGTATTTATAAAAAGAAAAAATAATTGAAAA
>JAHQWW010000062.1 GCA_029856365.1 Candidatus Hodarchaeota archaeon | reverse complement strand
GAGGAACAGGAGCGTCGGCAGCATGAGGAACAGGAGCGTCGGCAGCGTGAGGAACAGGAGCGTCAGCAGCGTGAGGAACAGGAGCGTCGGCAGCGTGAGGAACAGGAGCGTTAGCAGCGTGAGGAAGAATCTAAGATCGATCCCAATTCTGAAGCTGATGAATGAGATTATTGGAGAAAATTACTCTTCTTAATTCTTTCCTTTCACTTTTAAAGGTTTTATACTTTGAAAGAAATTGCAACTTTTAAGGCTAAATATTCTTCACAAGAGTTCATCGCTACAGTTTTTTTCAAAGAGGGTGGGCTAATTATTGATATAACTGGCCCGAACGATCATTTAGGCGGCGTTGGCATTGGAGTTCCATACATTCGTAAGAATGGTGAAAAATCAGCAAATTACCATTGTATTTCCCTCCCAGCTCATCGGGATGGAGAACTCGCAGCTTATGTTGCACGGAACATCGCAAAAATCACACGCTATTATACAGTGGTAATACTTGGTGTTCATTTTCCTGAACTAAAGAAACATCAATTGAATGCAATTATTCGTTTTTTTGAAGGATGGGCCATAGATATCGGAGAACAAATTATTACCAAAATTTCCTAACATTCAAATAAATTAGTACAATCAAAACTAGCCCTGAAATGAGAATTAATACCTCATGTACTTGAATTATCGGTTGTGGAGAAAAAGTCTTTATGATTGAAAAACCTGGATACAGATTACCAATTTTTAAATGGTTTCTGATTGCAGTCCAAGTGTAAATCGAAATTTCATATTTATTTGTACTTAAACCTGAAGTTGGTATTGATAGAAAATAGATTGTTGTTCCATTTTGATCTACTCCTGATGTTACACCAGGTAAGGACTGATTTAAAGTCCCAATTTTATTCTGAATGTCTAATATACCGTAAAGATTTAGACTCGGGACTTGAATAGGGGTATCATCTAATTCATTATTGTAGACTTTAAATGAAACTGAAATAACTGAAGTTGTATCAAGAGCATACTGATAAAGGCCATTGGATATCTCTGTTGCTACATAATTAATGTCTCTAATTTCAAAGGTTCCAATCAGAGAAAAGTTATAAGCTGCATGCTTAACTGTGTCCACTGGGTTTCTAATGTAACTATAGGAATTGTTATATTCTGATTTTATTTGGAATCGTGTTCCTAGGGTGTCATTAGGAAAATTGGTGTTAATTAGACCCGTTAAAGAAAGGATATTCTTACGATGAGAGATTTGAAATAGCTGAACAAAAGATGAAGGGTGGCTATTGTTAATCAATCCTCCCTTCACAGTCACACTTTCAGCATTTTCAACACTATTAATGGTAGAATTGGATTTAAAACCAATTTTTAAAGTCAAATTGAGAGTTTCCCCATAATAAAACAAATTATTTTCTACTAATGGAAGAATATCTCGGTAATCAGTTTTAAAGAAAGCCTCAGATACAGTTGGAACACCCTTAATATAGATAACTGGAAGACTACTATTAGAAACGGTGTTAACTAGCACTTCTGAAGATGAATTCCATGTTAATCTGATAGAAACATTATAGAATCCATATAAGAAGCGAGTGGGACAATTGATACCACTTGTTGTATAAATATTACCCTCCAAATAATGTAGTGTAAAATTGAAAACTTCTTTTTGGGTTAAATTGCTAGTAAATGCCATTGATGCGTTTGCATTCGGAGTAAAGTTACCATTTGTATATTTCAATGAAACATTTAGGTTCATATCCTCACCAGGGTAGTATTGAGGCATTTGGGACATATTATAAAAAAATACAGTATCTGTGACTTCAATTTGAAGTGAATAAGTGGTTGAAAAATTGGATTGATTAAGAATTAGAGTAAGTTCCCAGGTTCCTAATAGAGCTTGATCAGGAACTTTCCAGAGGTATGTTATCGCTTCTATGGTGGTATTGATTGGTACTAAATCAAACCAAATAAAAGTCTCCCTATTTGGTGATTTTAAATATACACTAACTGTTCCATCTGTAATATTTTGCTTTGAATAGGTGATTAGAGAACGATTTTGAAAGAAAATCGTTGTATTGATGTTACCTCCTGGTTTGATGAGTGTTGAATTAAATTTCACCTCGTTTGTATAACTTACATACAAAGATGAATTGAGATAATATACTGGTGATTGAATGATTGGTAAGTTTCGAATTGAAAGTATATTAATAAGTTTATGAGAACCTAATGTCCAATTGAAATTAGCTTGTGAATCATTCTCTAAGTTTACAACATATTGTGCATTAGATTTCCCATAAAAATTTTCATTAGTTTCAGTATAGTCTGGATGAGTAAGATTCCAATTGTCTACAATAGTTGTTAATTCTAGGGATCCATGAGACTTGTAATTAAAGATTTTGAAATACTGTTCGATAACACCCAGCTCTCCTTGAACGATATAGTTTGAATTATTTATGCTAGCAGGATATTTTGATATAATCTCCTGATAGTGCGTTGTTTCTAAGGTGAGGTTAATGGAGTTAAAAATATCACCCGATAGAAGAAGAGTTAATACAGCATAATATGTATCATGGACGTTTACCCGTTTACTTGATTCACTATCACGGTACGTTGCATTGTTAGGACCAAATCCTCCTAAATGAGGTAATTCCGAAGAACGGTAAGTTCGATTTTCCCGTTTAAGAAATTGAGATGAATAAATAAACGATATTGTTTCAGTATGATTGACATCTATTTCTTTAGTGGAATTGAAAAGATTTAGGATTGCATAAGTTAAACCAGTCTCAGAGACATTTGCATGTTCTGATGTCCCAAAACCTCCTTTGGTGGGCCCTTTTGTCTTTTGTAATGATTTTAGCCAATTAATAACAGGATATTGGTAATCAGTGAGGTTTTTAGGTAAATCTACGTTTAAAAATTTCCCATAATCATCTAAGATCTTAATTGATTGGAGTGCGTACCATGTATCTTCGATTTTAGTTTGGTAAGGGGTGTTTGAATAAAAATATGAGTTATTAATCCACGAACTGTTGAGAAATTTGAAGATATTTAAAGAATAATCTGTCATAAAATCTAAAACAGTTTTATTGATTAAAGGTGTATTTTTTTCATCATATAATTCGGGAATAATAACAATCTTACGAATCAAGTCCAAAATTGTTAAGGCTTGAAATGTTGCTTTGATTGAACAGTTTTCTTGGCCAACTTCATGAAAACCGAAATTTTCATTATCAAAAGTTGTATTATATACAAAATCTAGCAATCTTGGTGTAATCGGCTTTAGTTTCAAAGGCAATTCATTCATAATCCAGAGAGAAGTGGTCACCCCAAATGTTCCCTCTAACGAGGGGGAATTAGTTTCTGGGGAAAGATAATACCCTCCTGAACCAGCTTTATCTCTAAGATCTAGCAATTTATCAGCAATAGTTACCTCTTTATCTTCCCACTCAGAACCAAATTGATAATAATCCAAACCCAAGAACCTTAATATAGAGAGAGCTTTATAAGTACCAACAGACGTAGCATATCCCCCATATGCTTCTAAAAATATCCCTTCTTTTCTGTATAGCGAAGCTACATAGTTAAATAGAGCTTCAACGTCAAAACTAATATTTTCTACCTGAATATCATCATCAGTAAGTTTTATTTTCAAATTATTAGGTGTTATATCTGGCGACACATCTTGTATCTTCTCCTCATCTGTGAATGCAGTGGTATCTACATTAAGTGTAACAGACGTAGATAGAATAACCAACATGAGGAGGAATACGATTACACCAGAGTGATATATTATGTTTACTATATTGTTATGAATTTTCATCGCTTTTTCACATAGATTGGTACCTGAAAGTAATTTTAAGCTGAATAATGGTTGGAGACATTTTGATTGATGAAACCTTGCCATCTCACTTTGAGCTTCTTTGAAAATATTATCCTTTCGAACTAATCGAAAAGTCTGGTCGAAAATTCAAAAAAAATTAATAACAGAAATTTGATCTCTCTTATGATGAAACGTTAACAGTTAAGTTGATGAGACGAAAAATGGGACGAAATTTAGAAGACCAAATGCGCTTATCTCTTAGAGCAATTTTATCGAAACAAATGACTGGAGGGGG
Organism: Candidatus Hodarchaeota archaeon; assembly: GCA_029856365.1. Lineage (GTDB taxonomy): Archaea > Asgardarchaeota > Heimdallarchaeia > Hodarchaeales > Hodarchaeaceae > Hodarchaeum. The sequence continues at coordinate 17,681 of JAHQWW010000062.1, read as the reverse complement.
AGATAAACATCATATGATAGCTTCATTTATTAGTGATGATAGTGGTTTTCCATTGACGGGGCTGAAGAGAAGGGATGGATCTATCGTTGAAATGAAAATTGATGAGTTCGAGCAAATGAGCGCAATTCTTCCTCAGATATGGGAAACCATTACCCCAACTTCTGAAAGTATGCAGTTAATTTCCAATAAAAGCCAAATTAATCATATTATTGTCGGCTTCACGAAAAAAGAGAATGTTTCACCAGCCCTAGAAATGATGATAACACGACTAGATGAGCTTTTTCTTTCATCGATCTATTATTCAAATAAATAGGTGATTTAATGTCTGAAGATGAAATTCAAAGCCTTGCTGAATCAATAAAAACACAAAAAAAGAAAATCATTCAATTAGCTTATGAAAAAAGTAAGAAGCTCCTCCAGTCAATGCATAAAAATTCTGAGAAGGTCAAGGAAGGCTGTAAAAAGATTATTGAGGAAACTGAACCAAAGCTCACAGAGGATGGGATGAAAAAAATAAAATTTCGATCACAGTTTGAATCTTTAAAAGCTATTAATGCATTAGCACACTATATTAGCCAACAGTTTTCCGATTTTCAGGTTCCTGATGCTTCAAAAAAATTAACCTCAATTGAGTTGAACCAATTTATCCGAATTGTTTCTCGATTGCTAACTGATACTAATCGTGAGAAGAGTGCTGCTGACTCAGTAATGGGCATTGATTTCATGCTCAAAAAGCGAACATTTTATAATCCGCTCGGTAAATTAGGATCTGATTTGGCTAACCTACGTGATCTTCAAAAAGAGGAATATAGTATAATTAAATCTCTAGAGGATTTAAATGATTTGAATGCGGATGTTAAAGATCTCTTAGAAAAGATCTCATTATACAAAGAAGAACAAACTCAACTTCAAACTGAAAAGAGCGCCCTTGAAGAGACAATAATAGAAGCAGAGAGAGTAAAATCCCGCTTATTAGAGAATCCTTTGATAAAAGACTCACGACAACGTGGGATCCGTATGACAGAACTGGAAATTGAAATAGGTAGGCATTTAAACTCGTTCAAAAAGACTTTCAAGAAATATGCGCGTGAAATTCAACGTGGATCGGTCTCGGGAGATTTTGGTTTGGTAAACACCGCATTGGCCTATGAGAAGCAACCTGTTCAAAGTTTTCTTGAAGAAGAAGAAGGTAATCCTGAAATTATTGCTCTAATGGAGGAATTAATCAAAGTTGGCAAATCTGATCTCCATTTAAAACAAAAAAGTATCAATAACTTAACCCATGAGCTAAAAGCTCTACAACAAGGAAAAATGGATTTATGGAAAGACGAATGGAAAGGCCATTTAACACAAAAAGAAGAGATAGAAGAATCATTAGAATTCAAAACAGTTAATAATCAGCTAACGCAGTGTGAGGAGAAAATAGTAGCATTAAGAGCAAATTTGACAGAGAAAGAGGAGGAAATTACTCTTAACAAGAAAAATTTGACTCAAACCACCGAATCCCTTAGCGAAAGGCGCCAACGAGCTAAGGATATAGCAACAGAAGTATTAGAAATCAAAGATTAAGATTTTTTTCTTCTATTCATAATTGGAGGACGTTTAAAACATTTTGGTTCTCAAAAAAGATAACTATTAAGACCTACATATTTTGTCTTTAAGCCTCTATTAAACAATTTCAATGTGAGAATGTTGCCAAATCCCATTTCATTTCGGAAATTAATTAGATAAAAAGGATAATCTAGAATTAATGCATCAATCATATTAGGTTTAATTGTTCGGAGGGTTCTTCCTTCCAAGAGTTCTATTGTATTATCTTCCAAGACAGTATTTACTTTACAGGGAGCACCAATGTCGATGTCTTCTTTATCATAGAGGATAAATGGTTCACTTAAGTTTTGTAAAAGTTGGAAAAAGCTCTTTTCTTTTTCCCAATTTTTAGCATTAATCATTTGCACTAAAGGAGGGGATGAAATAACTAGTTCCTTGCCTAAAAATTGATATTCATTTTGAATAGAATCTTCAAAAATAAATACAGTTTTTTTGAAATCCTTTGCTAAACGTACCTCTTTCAAACTCCATGGTTGTATTATACCATTTTTATAGACCAACCAATATGTTCGTTGTTGAAATTCTGATGTATCCAATCCTATGGAGCGTGATGAAGTTTCTTCTCCATTTTTAATGAAATGAAATTTTCGAAATTTACCTTTTTCTATTTGCACTTGATCTAAAATCACTGTGTTCCCTTTTTTTGTGAAGTATTTGTGTTGTGGTTCTGCTAGAATAAAGTTGTAGTCGCTTTTAGGAATTCTGACAATGTTTCCATTAGAAATTTCCATTTCAAACTCAATAGGAGATACTATATTCTCAGTGGGAGAGAAACTTGTTATTTTACCCCAATAAGCGTTACCTTCAGATAACCATGGTTTAGCTAACACATAATGTCCTACAAAGTATTTAGCCCAATATTCCTCAAATGTTATTTCCAAGTAGTCATTTATTGTACCGAAATCTCTGGAATATTTTTGAGATAGCAGTTCAGCCATTTGTTGGTGGCTTTTCTGGAGTCTACGTATAGTTCGTTTTCGCAATCCTGGAATTAACAGGAACCATATCATAAATCCCGCTTTAATAGCCCCAATGGAATGGTCCAACTGCAATGCTAGGCGAATGGAAGTGAGAGGATGTGATGCAATAAGGTTCATAAAACAAGTCATCCGACTTGGAGCAAGATTACGATAGAGATAATAGGCTTGGTCTCCCATAAAACGAATATTCTCATCTTTAGACCGTGTTTTTCCAGTCATTAATTGAGTATTGAAACCAATCTCCCCTGCAATTCCATAGTAAAAACCTTCCAAGCGGAATAAAGATTCCGCTAAATCAATGCCAAAACCCTTTTCCCTCGTGATCTTATCAGCCTGTCCTTCCATTATCTTCACAAAAGTAAGTAAAACTGCGAATAATGCTATATTGAATAACCAAAAACTTAGAAAATCCCAAGTTTGACTCATTCCTAAAACAAATTCCCAATATGTAGATGGAGCATCAATCGCAGCCTTGATTACTAGTTCAACAGCAGTAAGGCCTAATAACCAAAGGGTATGTTTTTTCTGAACATGTATCAGCTCATGTGCGGTTATTCCACGTATCTCCGCATCTGTGAATTGACTTAGGTCTGAGGCAATATAAGCAATTCTTTGATCAAACCATGGTCCAAATGCAAATGCATTAAGGATTGGCGCTTTAACAATGCCGATTTTTCGAATCGGTGTTTGTACCTTAGTTTGTACTTCATTGATTATATTTTCTACTCTCTCATCTTCTAGGGGTTGTATTCCAAATAAAAAGGATAATAATGGACCTGAAACTAAGTAAATAAGAATATTAACAATAAAAATGGCGAAATATTTTGTAATTTCGGGAAGATCAATTTGTAGGATTACCAGTAATGCTACTAAGTAAAGCACAAGATAAACCATTTGAGGACTAATGAATCGGGTTACAACAATAAACTTCTTACCAAATACTAAGAATGCTGTTAAGATCATGATCCAGAGGACTAGATTATATCCAATTCCTACAAAAAACTGCTGTATATCGATATTGGGGGATAATCCCAGAGAAAGTAGAAATTCTTTGATTGTAACTCCTAATAAAGAAAATACCTTAGTTGTGAGAAAACCTAAAGCAACCATTAAGAAAAAAAACCCATAACTAATTGTAAAAGTTACCATCATTCGAAACCATATGGGGTTTTCTCGCACTTCGAAAGAACCGATTATCATTAACGCCAGGATTCCCGCTAAACCCGCAAGAAGAATATCACCAGTTAAAGAAAAAAGTCCAGTGGCCATAACACCAATACCCGAAAGTTCCATGAGGTCGGGAAAAGCATGGTATTTCAAATATTTTCTCAATTCTAGAAAGAAAATTACAGCTAAAACAATAGTAATGACACCTGCGAGAAGCTGCTCGGGAGGAATTTCGATTATAAAATTCTGTAGCTTATTTTGAAAATTCAAAGGCCTCTTCACCTAAAATTAAGGCTTGTCAGTGAATATCTTGTTCTAATCAGCGAAAACTATTAATATTTAAAATGGCTACTCTGCATAATCTCAACTTATTTATTTTTCAATTTTTTTGTTTTTTTTTAGCATAATTGAGTTGATTATTAAGTGTAGGCGTTATTACAGTGAAAAAAAAACCAAAATGGATTAAAGCAAAACTTCCAACTAAGAAAGAATATGGAAAAATGCGAAGACTACTCAAGCATCAAAATCTCCATACGGTCTGCGAAGAAGCATTCTGTCCTAACTGCACCGAATGTTGGGAATCAGGTACCGCGACTTTCTTACTCATGGGCCCCTATTGCACTCGTTATTGTAAATTTTGTGATGTGCGAACTCGGAACCCTCACAAATATCTAGATACCAAGGAACCTGAAAACTTAGCCCAAGCTGTTAAGGAATTGAGATTAAAATATGTGGTTCTTACATCTGTAACTCGAGATGACTTGATTGATGGGGGAGCAGGGCATTTAAGCCAATGTATAAAGAATGTGAGACAAAAAAATCCTGAAGTGATAATAGAGATCCTCATTCCTGATTTTCAAGGAAATTTGGACGCTCTTCTGACCCTCGTTGAAAGTAAACCTGATGTTATAGGCCATAACATCGAAACTACAGAAGCACTTACACCAATAGTCAGAGACAAGAGAGCAAGCTTTAAACAATCAATTTATGTGCTTGAAAACATAAAGAAGCTTAATCCCCAAATATTAACAAAATCTTCGATAATGCTGGGATTTGGTGAATCCGAGGGACAAATCTTAGCTGCTCTTCTTGAACTGAGACGTGTAAGAGTGGATATAGTAACACTAGGACAATATCTTCAACCCTCACGAAAACACTTAGATGTTGTTGATTATATAGAACCTGAGAAGTTTGAGTATTGGGAAAAAGAAGCTATAAAAATGGGATTTCTTTATGTAGTATCAGGGCCCCTTGTTCGAAGCTCTTATCGTGCTGGGGAATTTTATATTGAAAATGTTTTGAAAAAAAGCGTGATGGCAAAATAGTTTCCTGTCTCCGTCTATCTATTCCTCTGGAAAAAAATAATTCAGCAAATTTTCTTTTATTGTGACAGTACTCGATGTATTCTATTATCGTCTAGTTAACATATCCTTACTTCGGATGAATTAACTAGAATCCACAAATTCAAGCATTGGTGAGATCACAGGTTTCAAGGATTAATTTTAACTACAGATCGCATTTTAAAGTATCTAACATAATAAAAACATTATTACCTTAATTTACAGTCATTAAGCCAAAAATAAAAATTGCGAGGAACTTATCTAGAAAGTCATTAAAAGTTAATATTGGAGGAAACCACGATTACTATGGTACAAAGGCATGATATCAGTCGTTACAGAAAATGCCCTGAATGTGGTACTTTAGATAATGTAGTTTCTGATCCACGGTCAGGACAATTCATTTGCGCATGTTGTGGGGTAGTGGTTGACTCTTTAATGTTTGATCAAGGACCCGAATGGCGTGCATATAATTATCAAGAGGAACAGGATCGCTCACGAGGGGGGTCTCCTTTATCTTTACTCCAACCAGACTTCGGTATCAAAACTCAGATAAGCAGGTCACGAAAGGACGGTAAAGGAAGGAAACTTTCTTCATCAAAACGATTAGTGTACAATCGCTTAACTAATGTCGATAACCACGCCCATGAAAGCGAAATTCGAAATCTTAGAATCGCCTTACGTGAGTTAAAACGACTAAGAAGTCAAATGGAATTACCAGATCGTACAGCACAAATGGCCAGTTCTTACTATCGTCAGTGTCTAAAAAAGAACCTTATCCGAGGTCGATCAATTGATGGGATGATTGCAGCAAGCCTATATTTAGCATGTCGTAAAACTAAGATCCCCCTTACTTTAAAGGATGTATCAACTAATACAAATGTTTCTTTCAAAGAGCTAGGACGATGTGTCAGGACAATAGCCCAGCATCTCCATACGAAACCTGACTCTGGAAGACACGAAGCTCTAATACATCGTTTAGGCGAGGAATTGTCACTTTCTATGCCAACTCGCATGATTGCAGTCGATATTGCAAAAAAAACAAAAATATATGGCATAACTGTTGGAAAAAACCCCATGTCCATTGCTGCTGCTTGCCTATATATCGCAGGAGTCAAAACAGGGGAAAGACGAACACAACAGCAAATTGCTAGAGCTGCAAAAACAACACCAGTGACAATTCGAAATAGATTCAAGGAGATCGTGCGGGTTCTTGGAATGAATGACATTGAAGTGAAACGAGGAGCAGCTGCAGTTCCAGTTTTTATAGAGGATCCAAAATCACACTTTAAGGGGCATTAACATGAATATCTACCTTTTTTTTATTTGATTTCATAAAAAACTACAATAAACCTCATGAATCGTTACATACATATTAGTGATCAATTTTGAAATTCTTTAGGAGTATCTAACCAGTCAACAATCATTTCTATTAGAGTACCAATAGATTCAATACAATCCCCTAGCCTGTCATGTAAAGAATTAACTGGCAAAACACAACTCAAATTGCTTAATATCTTTTATTCTCGGTTAATTAACATTAATCCGATTGAAAAACCGCAAAACTGATATAAGAAGGTGAATCCTGCAGTTAAAAAATTAGAACCAGCAGTTAACAATATTAAAGGCAAAAAAAGCTCATAAGTTAAGATCAGAAAGAAATTTACTAAAATTAAAAGAAGTTCACGTCTTGTTGGGAGAGTAATTTCAGAAATAATTCTACGTAGAGATGTTCGAATCGAAAAAAGAAAATAAACTGTAAGGATGAAAGTAATAGCCATGGAGACTAATAAAATCAGATCTATTAACAAAACTGATTCATAAATAATCAGTAATTGGACTACGAGGGAAAATAGGTTCCAAAAAGAGTGAAAAATAATTGCGTATTTTAATCCCCAGCGGAGAAAAATTATGCCCAAAATAACTCCTATAGAGAAGGTAGCTACCATATGTAAAATTGTATAACGAAGGCTTTCTAATAAGTTTGTTGTTGTGTGTGAAAGACTGAAGATTAATGCACTTGTACTAATTATGAAAATCTTCGATTGACATTGTTTCAACATCATAGATATTGCAAAATGGCGAAAAACGAGCTCCTCAAAAATCGGGCCAATTATAGTAACCAAAATTGTGAAAGCGAGAATATTAAGAGGAGTTCTAAAGAAATCATCATAAGGAGAAGATAGAGAAGGATCTACATTAATCAGATCCAATCCAAAATCGGTGAGTGTAACAAGAATTTCAATGATAGAGATAGATGCTATGAGTACGATGAGTAAGAGGAAAAGGACTTTAACCTGGTCTATTTTAGGAGGTTTTTCTCCCGATGAGAATATTAACCATTTATTTATAATCACAATCAGTATTACACTACTAACTAGCATTATGACCAGAGAAAAAAAGGGAAAATTAGCATTATCATAAATAAAATCAGCTGAAAAAAAGATAATGAAAACAAATCCAACCATTAATTGGGTAAGGGAGTATGTTGAAAGAAGAAAAATGACAAAAATTGCTAAACGGAGATTAGTACAAACCCAGTTGAGATATGAAAAATCTTCCAATGTATTGTTGAATCTCGATTGGAAGCCATTAAAGCCACAAAAAGGACAGGAAGTGGCATTCATAGGAATCGGAGAGTGACAATACAGACAAATATTAGTATTTGATAATTGTTTTCCGCAATAGACACAAAAGTTCTTCTCTGGAGTTTTCCTACCACAATAAGGACAGAACTGAAAAAGCAATTGTTAGATCATCCATGTGAGAGTTTCGATTATATTAAAAAAGCCTATTGGTTTAGGAAACCTAGTGAATTGCCATAAACCAAAGGAAATGATTTCCTGTGAGACCTCCGAATCTCAAATTCCGAAAAAAATAAGATAAATTTCGTTTTTTTTTAATCATGTGTCGTAGATCACAAGTGTGTGATCACAAGTAATAATCCTCTCTCAATAAACAGGTATATTAGTGTAATATGAAATAATAATATTTTGAGACTTCTTAAGACAATACAAGATGAAAAAAACAGTATTATGCGATAGTTTCAACAAATTGTTATACTGATTTTATTTCAACACTTAAAACTAATTCAATTCAAAATAACTTCAAGTCTTGATCTCGACTTCCCTATAAGATACAGGAAATCTATTAAATACTGTCCAAAAAATTGAACCTACAGGATGATAGAAGGTCACACAGCTGTGATCTTTTAACAGCGCACTGAAGAAACACAAGATTTTGTGTAATGCGAAAAAGAGGGCTTTTTTCGTGGTACTAGAGTTCATAGATGCAGAAATTATGGAACAATTAAACAAAAAACTCACTCAAGCAATAAATGGACTTGTTAGTCCAACAAGAGAGCGAATCCATAATTTCATTCTAACAACCAAAGGAAAACGACTTCGTCCAGCATTCATAGTAGTAACAACTGATTTGTTAGTTAGAGACACTGAATATCGTGAAGTGGCAATGGAGAGATCGTATAATGCTGCTATTGCCATTGAACTTCTACATAACATGACCTTGATTCATGATGATTTAATTGATGGTGCTCCCATTAGACGCGGAAAAAAAGCCTTTCATATACTTCATGGAGCAGATCGTGCACTTCATGATGGGGATGTTCTTCATGCTTATGCTTTGACCTTACTAAAGAATGAACCTACTCTAAATCTTGTTCTTGATTATGCATATCAAGTCAGTTTAGGCAATGCTATTGAATTAGAAGATAGATTAAATCACAATTTTGATTTTGACATGGATCATGTTATCAAAATTATGGAGCTGAAAACAGCTATTGTTTTTGCTGGTTGTGTCAAATTAGGTTGTTTAGCAGCCAACCGTGGAGATATTTTTACTGATAGATTACATGATGCTATCGTTGCTGCTGGTATTGCATTTCAAATTCAAGATGACTACTTAGACATACTAGGAAACCCAGAACAATTCGGAAAAGTCCCATATTGGGATATTCAAGAATCAAAGCGGAATTTATTTCTGTATTTCGTTTTACAAACAAAATATGCTTCTAAGATTAAACAGATTTATAATAAACCAGTTGGAGAGAAAACAGAAGAAGAAATAAACTTTGTTATAGAAGCCTTCCGTTCTGTAAATCATAAAGTAAGAGAGGTTAGAGATAAGTATGCCAAGTTCTGTATACAGGAATTAGAAGCCATCCAAGCGGCACAGAATAGTGAAGATAGCCAAATAAGTGAATTGTTTATTTTTCTAAAAATTTTAGTCCAATTTCTTGCCGAACGAGAAAAATAGCCCCTACCCTTTCAAATAGTATTGAGAATGATTTTCAATGAAAAATAAGGACATTCATAAATATACGATAGAGTTCTCAAACACTTTCTGGCTGAATTTGGTAGAAGTAGCGGGACACGGCAATGTTAAGCAGTTTATTATCCAAGCATTAAAGGTTGCACTAGAAGCTCACACTATTAAGTCCCTGATATTATGCGGAGGTCGAGGAACCAGCTTTCGTCCGATTTCTGTTGCAACTCCAGCTGTTATGTTACCAATTGGCTATAAACCAATTATTGAATATTCTATAGATTTGTTACGACGGCATGCTTTAACAGATATTTTTCTTTCAGTAGGATATCTTCAAGAACACATCCAACAGCAATTCTCAGAGAAAAAGATTCCAGGTGTCGAAATTGGATTTATTTCCGAAGATACACCTTTGGATACTGCAGGAGCAGTATTAAATGCCCAGAAACAGTTTAAGTCTACATTCTTAGTTATGAATGGAGATCTAATCACTGACTTGAATCTTGGTTTATTAATAGAATTCCATCGTCGAAAAATCAAAGAGGGTGGAATAGCCACAATGTTTATTCTTGAAAATAGTAACGGCCAAGTTGATTTTGATGAAAAAAGTAAAAAAATTACACGATTTATCACTGGTGGAAAAAAAGGATTGAATTTCATTAATGCAGGTATTTACATTTTTGAACCAGAGATTTTCACATATATAGAGAAACAAGTTTCATCCTTAGAGAAGGATGTGTTTCCTACTCTAGCTAAAGAAGAGCTCCTTTATGGATATTTTCCAGAACCTCCAGTCTATTGGAATCATATAAACAGTCCTGAGAAATATAAGAAGGGTTGGTCTGACTTCCTAGCTGGAAAACTCGATTTTTAGCTAAGACTGTTAGAACTTGGAAGAACACATCAAATGTGGGTATATCGCTTTTTATCGTGGATAACTCTTGTCATCTCTGTTCTTATTCTGATCGTGATTCCTATTTATACAATATCTAGTATTATTATGATCCTCTCTCATATAGACTTTGTAACCATATTACTTAACGTATTTCTTCTTATGATTGAACTGTTTGGATTTTTGTTTGCATTCTATCTTTTTTACATGATTTCTGGTGCGTTTCATTTTCGGTATCAATCTATCTCCCAAGATCAAAATTATATAACAGCTCCGTCTTTTACTATTATTATACCTTCCCATGGTACTCCCTATTCGGTACTTAAGAAGACTATAAAGGGAGCCCTAAGAATAGAATATACACATTATGATATCATTGTAAGTGACAATGGGCAGGATCCCAATGTTACTAAGCAGTTAAAGGAGCTTTGCGAAAAACATCAGATTCAATTTTATCATAAACCAGACACACGAGGCTTTAAAGCTGGAAATATTAACGCTGTGCTTAATTTAACTCGAGGGGATTTTATAGTAATTTTAGATTCTGATCACATCCCAGTCCCAAACTTATTGACGGAATTCTCAAAGGCAATATCGGATAAAAAAGTTGGTTACATCCAAGCTAAAGTCTCTTATAGAAACACACAAAGATTATATCAAGCTGCCAACTCTATTCTATATTCCCAGTTTTATGAAGTTTTTGAGGCAGCGAAAGAACAACGGGGGGTTGTACTTTTTAATGGTACAACAGGCTGTTTCCGAAAAGAAGTTCTAATTCAAATTGGTGGCTTTTCTGAAGATACATTGATTGAAGATATCGATACATCAATGAAAATTCTATCGCTGGGTTATGAGGGAAGATATCTAGATTTTATTGGGTCGTATGGACTTGTTCCTGAGACAGCTAAAGCCCAAGTAGCTCAGTTGTGGCGCTGGGCACATGGTGCTTGTAATATCCTCCGAATACGATTACGATCGATCCTATCCTCACCTTACCTCGGATGGAAAAAAAAATTTGAATTGATCCTGAATGCAATGGCCTTTTTTTCAGGAATTAGTATAGTTTTTCTGGTGACACTCTTGGCAATAATGATGCTAAATGATATCCCTTTTTTACGAAGCGAGTTCTTTGGATTTCATTTAGGATACCTGATGCCGACGCTGGTAAGTATATCTTATACCTTAGCAGCTCTATTAGCCATTATTTGGGAGAAGAGGGAACAAAACTTGATTATACGATTATTACAGCTGATACCTTTCTATTTATTCTCATTAGGTGCTTTTCTTTTCATTATCTCTGGTGTAATAGAAGGATTATTACTTAAAAATACTCCTTTAAGTGAAGGGAGTGTTTGGAATCGAGAAATACATGTGATTAGAAATTCCATTTTGATTTTCAGTCTGTCTGGAATTTTAATTGTAATCGGAATCTTGTGCATATCAAGCAGTTTTTCTTTATTTGTAATTGGAGGCGGATTTAGCTGGTTATTAGCACCAGCTGTTCTCCTGTACGAGGAAATATCTACTCCCCAGATAGAAAAAGGGCATCAAGAAGCTTAAAGCTTAAGCTTCATTTAATATGAATAATGAAAATAACTTGCTCCAATGAAGTGAGCAATCCTCAAAGCTTCTGGAATAGTACCAACGGCCGTACATGCCTTAATAAGTAGATAAGCATCTTTTGGATGAATTCCAGCTAGTTGGAGGAAAAGAATAGGATCCTTCTTCGCTTTTATCGGCTCTCCAGCACGCAATATACTTTGCCATCTATCTTGGTCAGTAGGAAAGGCCTTATCTAAAGCACTTTTAATTTTTAAATAATCGGGATATTTTCGAAGCACAACAATAACAGGAATTCCCGTTATTTCATACATTTCAACAATATCTAAAACTCCAAAGCCAGCAATCGTGATCCCCTGTAAAAATATTGTTTTTAACTGATTTTTATGCGTTGAATCTAAGATCATCTGAGTGATGGTGGTAGTGGCTTGAGGATCATCTTTCTTAAGATAACATTGGATGATGCCATCAACATATGCTGATCCTTTCATGATGACGCCAAAAACTGGGATATTTATATCTTCTTCAGAAAACCGATCAAATCCCCCGTCATCAATTCCGATTATGGGAGTTTTCGACTTGACAGTTCGCCAACGCTTAACTGTTCTTTTCTCATTCATTAGAATGCCCAAAATAGACTAAATAAAGTCAACTACTTAAAATGCAGTTTCGGAATGAGTAACACTAATCAAGAATCTTTAGCTCTTTGTGAAAAAACAGCATTGATCATATACTGCTCTTATTGATAGTAGGATTATTTCTCCCACTTTTGGTCAGTTACTTATCTTGGAAATCAATAGTGGGATTAATAAACCTCTCGAGATTGGGGAATCAATGAACTAGCACGAAGGCTCCACAATTCGTCTTTCAGCATATCACGGATAGCAAAGCGGATAGCTTCACTCCGATTAGGGTACCGTCCACTGCGCACTAACTCGTCAAGTCCTAATACCTGATCATTTGGTAGATGCACTGTTATAAGTTTCATCATCTTGGATTATCAACCTCTTTTTGTTGGTTGAAGAACTTGATATTATGGATGGTTTAAAACAAGCATATTTCCGAGGTAATATCCCAGTACTTACTGATTATTACATCTAATTGTCAATCAGTTTCTAGTCATTTTAATCCGACCTTATTTCATGTCAAAACGAAAATTTGTGATACACATAAAAATTATCTTTATCCAATATCAAATCCGACATTTTTGCGTACTACTAAGGAATGAATTAATTTTTTAATTAGTATCGAGCGTTCTCAAGTCTGCGATTTGAGGAGCAAAAATGGTTTGAGCTGTTATTGTTCCTAACCGCTTAATCATTATTAGTACACCATCATTTTTTTGGGTTCTTAAATGATATTTCATAATCAATTAATGGAAAGACACTCTAGTTTGGACTCCTCTTGGAAGACTAATTCACTCTCAATAGATAGAACTATTGTAACCTAACCTCATTTCATTTTAAATAAAGTGACTAAAATTATGACTCTCATCTCAGAAGAATCAGAGAAGTCTATGAAGCCAAAACCGCCAATTCTCACATCTAACGCAAAAATTATCCTAGAGAAACGTTATTTGAGACAGAATGAACGAGGAGAGGTTATTGAGACACCTGGTCAACTTTTTGAGCGAGTAGCCAAGGCTATTGCAGCAAATGAAGCACTTTATGGCAGCGATCCAACTTTATATGAGGAAAAATTCTATAACATGATGGTTAACTTAGAATTTCTCCCGAATTCACCTTGTTTGATGAATGCGGGCACAGAGCTCAATCAACTTTCAGCTTGTTTTGTCTTGCCTGTCTATGATGATATGAATTCTATCTTCCTCGCTATTAAAAATGCAGCAATAATTCATAAATCAGGCGGAGGGACTGGCTTTACCTTTTCTCATCTTCGTCCTGCCAATGATAAAGTTCAAACCACTGGGGGAGTTGCCAGTGGTCCGATCAGTTTCATGACTGTCTTCAATTCCGCTACAGAGATCATTAAACAAGGAGGATGTGTATCAGCTGATAGCTTCATCCGAACTCCAAAAGGAGTTATTAAACTCGGTAAATTACTTGATTGTCCCCCAATGGGAGAGAACTTCACAAGAGAGCTTGTTTATGATGGAAATTCATATAATAATGCCTTAATTTCAATGGATAATGGTATAGCTGAAGTTCTTAAGCTTAAAACTGATATTGGATTAAATCTAGAAGCAACTTATAATCATCAAATTGCTTGTATCAATCAAAAAGGGGGAAAAATTTGGAAAACTATTAATGAAATTCGAGAAGGAGATTGGGTAACTGTTGTACTAGGAGGTCATAATGGCCAAGAGATTCACCTCCCAAAAATAGATGAACAGCATTTCAACGCTACTCCCATTAAAATTCCAGAAAAGATGACACCTGAGCTTGGTGAAATTTTAGGATTATATATGGCCGATGGTTGCTTGAGTACTGGAGGAAGAATGATTTTTAGTGTTGATAACAGAGATTCTGATTTAATACATCGAATTGAAGATTTAATGCTTTTTTCTTTTGGCCTGAAAATTGGAAGGAAAGAGGATAATGTTTCTTGGAGCGATTTAATTTTCTATTCTCACGATCTAAACAGATTTTTTGAAAATATGGGGTGGAAGAAGGAATCATCAGCTGAAGCCTTCATTCCAAGAGAAATATTTCAGTCTCATCCAGAAGTAGCTAAAGCTTTTGTAAAAGGTTTGTTTGAGGGAGACGGGAATATACATACAAACAGTTATCCCAGATTCTACTCCACATCTCGAAAATTAATAGAACAAACACAACAGTTATTACTAGGATTAAATGTTGTATCTAGCTATAGTGTACGGCAGAAAAGAGATAATAGTTACGGGAAAAAACCAATTTATACCTTAAAAATCATCTCAGATAGAAGTCTAAGAGTATTTAAAGAGGAAATAGGATTTATATCAAAAAGGAAGACAGCAACATTTCAATCAAGGTACCATGAAAAAGCATTCGAGTACAATGATATAATACCAAACCAAGGAGAAAAATTAAGACAACTTTACAAATATGTTGGGAGAGGATCAGGTAAAGGAAGAGGAAAGAGAGGAGCTGATAGAAGGTTCTATAGAGCTATTCAGCATTACATAGGGGATTCATCTCATAGAAGAAATTTAACAAGAAAAAGACTGAGATTTCTTCAAGAAAAATTTGATATTATTAGTAATAATGAGCATTTTACTAAGATTTCTGATCCCCAGTATTATTTTACGCAGGTTAAGAGTGTTGAATGGGCAAAAGCGTATACGATGGATATAGAAGTTCCAGGTTCAAATCAATTTGTAGCTAATAGCATTCTCATTCATAACCGAAGACGTGGAGCCAACATGGGAATATTAAGGGTCGATCATCCTGATATCATGGCCTTCATTCGGTGTAAAGAAGATTTAAGCACTTTAAATAATTTTAACATCTCTGTGGGGCTCACTGAGGCATTTATGGAGGCAGTAATTCATGACGACGATTATCCCCTCATCAATCCCCGTAATTCCCAAGAAGTTACTCGATTGAGAGCTCGAGTAGTATTTGATGAAATCGTCAAGATGGCTCATTCCAATGGAGAACCAGGCATAGTCTTTTTGGATAGAATAAATGGGACTAACCCAACCCCTGAAGTAGGTAAGATTGAGGCAACAAATCCTTGTATAACAGGGGATACATTGATAGCAACAGCTGATGGTAGGTCAGCTGTTCCAATAAAACAATTAGCAGAGGAAGGAAGTGATGTTCCTGTATTTACAGAAGATGAAGAAGGTAAAATAACAGTCAGGTCAATGAGAAGACCAAGATTAACAGGTAGAAAAGTGCATGTATATCAAGTACATCTTGATTCAGGAGAGATCTTAAAAACAACGGCCAACCATAGATTTTATCTTAGAAGTGGAACGATAAAACGAACAGATGAGTTACAATCTGGAGACAGTTTACATATCTTAACAAAAGTACTACAATTTCAAAGAGGGAAATTTTCAGTTAATCCCCACAAGAAATACATGAGAATGTATAATCGAGGTCGGTCTGAAAAATCAGAACATACAGTAATTGCAAAATTTTTCCATAATAACGATGAACCAATACCTGAAGATCATATAGTTCACCATTTAGACTTTGATTCTGAAAATAATTCACCAGAAAATCTTCAGATAATGCATGTTGATGAACATGATGCTTTACACAGTATATCCATGAAAGGGAGAAAGAATCCCATCTTCCAAATAAAAGCTGATCCGAAGAAGTGGAAAAAGTACCAAGAAGAAAATCTCTTTTATCACCCCGTTGGAAAAAATAACCCAAGATATGGTGTTAAAGTTTCAGAAGAAACAAAGAGAAAAATAAGTTTATCACGGATACAATCTTATAAAAATAATCCAGAAGAAAAACTCCTTCTCTCAAAGATATCTCATGAAAAATGGAAGGATCCGACATATATCAAAAAAGCTCAAATAGGGTTTCATCAGAGAGCCTTAAGAAAGTTAAAAGAATGTAAACAAAAAACAGATCTCAAATGCTTTTTAGATGGCAATAGTGTTATGGTTGAAAAGACTTGTGAGCATTGTGGTAAGGTATTTCATATCAGTTTTAACGAAAGAGAAATCAGCTATTGTAACAGAAAATGTTTCATGAAGCATTTTAATTCAGAAAAAGAAATGATCATCAAAAGAACTATTGGTGTAAAAAATACATACAAAAATCTTGCTGAAGAAAAAAGAACGAAACAAATACAATGTTATCTTGAATTGAAGGAAAAATTAGACAGAGAACCTTTTAAAAAGGAATGGGAAAGATTATGCAAACAATCTTCTATCCCGTTCAGATTAGGAACAAAATTTGGATTTAAAAGTTATAGGGAGCTTAAAGAACACTCAACCATGTATAATCATAAAGTTGTAAAAGTTGAATATCTAGGAAAGGAGGATGTTTATAATGGTACAGTGGATGAATTTCACTCTTTTTTCATTGGAGGGTTTGAAGAGCAAGTTGGAGAGAGAACGAATATCAAATTCGTCAAAACACAGAACTGTGGAGAACAGCCTCTGTTAGCGTACGAATCGTGTAATTTAGGGTCTATCAATCTCAGTAAGATGATAAAGAAGGATAATATCGATCCATTGAAATCCCATGTCGATTATAGCAAGCTTGAACGAGTTGTTCCCCTTGCTGTGCGTTTTTTGGATAATGTGATTGATGTCTCCACCTTTCCACTCCCTGAAATTGAGCGAATGACAAAAGCAAACCGAAAGATTGGACTAGGAGTCATGGGTTTTGCTGATTTACTCATCAAATTAGGTATTCCTTACAATTCTCAAAAAGGGATTGAGCTAGCACAACGTATTATGAAATACATCTATACTATTGCGATTCGAGAATCTCAGAAATTGGCTCAAGAACGGGGATCATTCCCCAATTTTGACCAGAGTATTTTTGCTGAAAAGTATCCAATGATGCGAAATGCCACATTAACTACAATAGCACCGACAGGTACCATATCGATCATTGCAGGTTGTTCAAGTGGAATTGAACCATTATTTATGCTGACCTATGAACGACGAGTTTTGGATGATGATATTTTAGTGGAAGGATATCCCTTCTTCATAGAGACTGCTAAAAATCAGGGATTCTACTCACAAGAACTAATGGAAATGATTGCAAAAACTGGTTCAATAGCAGAAATTACAGAGATACCTGAAGAAATACGCCAAATTTTTGTCACAGCTCATGATTTCTCCCCTGAGTGGCATGTCCGAATGCAAGCAGCATTCCAAACATCAGGGGTAGACAATGCGGTGAGTAAAACTATTAATTTCGCCAAGGAAGC
>JAHQWW010000196.1 GCA_029856365.1 Candidatus Hodarchaeota archaeon | reverse complement strand
AGTGATTGCGTTAATGTATAAAGCAGGTTTTAGAGGATTTAAAGTAAGATATTTTGAAACGAATATTAAATTAGCTTTTAATGATGCCTTAGACGAGCTTCAAGGCTGGCATATCGATGAAGGCTTTATCCAGAACTATAAAAATGAGCTGAAGGAACATGGAATAGAATATCCTCTTTCACATGTCATCTATTGCAGAAAACCTCAAAACAAAGCCAAAAAACACAGGAATTGAAGGGAAATGCATATACAAACGTCTAATAGCTTTAAATCATCATTCAAAATTTGGTATTCCCTACCGAATAAATAGAAGATTCGCTTGAATATATCCTTAAATTTCAAGAAGTTATTCATTTTCGATCTGATCTAAAGATTAAATAATCAATTTGGTTATTTCTAATACAAGTGAAATATGAAAAAAGCATTTTTGGTTGAAAAAATTATCAAACCACCTTTCAATATCACTCTTCTTATCAATGAAATCCGTTTTATCCTTCGTGACAAAGTAAATTGTTGTTGATTTGGTCTTAAATTCATAGATCATATCAAGTAAGATTTGACAATCATTGAAATTTTGAATTATCACATTGACATCATTTAAAGCACGGATATCTGTACGTTGAGTGATTAATGGGGTCTGAATCTCAGTATCAAAACACTCATCCATTAATGTCTCAGCTGTCTGTATATAGGTTCGATATATCCTCAACCAATCTACTCCCCGATGATGAGTCAAAAGGAATGACTTTACATCTCTTAAAAAGCGTTTATCATTATCGTTGGAAGCAATTGTATCGATAATTTGATCTACTGTTGTACCTATAATTCTTTTAATACGCAAGTTGAGCATATCTGTGTAATACTCTTTTCTTCTTTTAACAGCTATTTGTAACTCATGTTTAACCGTCTTACTTGAATAATTATGCTTATTATTGATCAGAATTCGTTTGCAAACTCTGTGGAGACTCTCGTGTTTGAAGATTCGGCCAAAAATTACACTTGTATCAAAGAAAAGATGATGACTAGCTGAAGTCATCGCACAGACTCCGTCCCCATTACCTCCTCAAATAAATCTCCATATTTTGTCTCAAAATATTCTTTTAGGATACTTGCTTTGGGTAAAAGATTGTTAATCTTGAGGAAATTTGTCTGATTTCGAATTTCTGTTACCAAATTAGTCGTTATTTCATTCTGCTCATTTTGAAATCTTTTCTTCATTTCATCCGCCCTAATCCCCGTGACAGTTTCAATCGCAATATGATTCGCTACAAGTTTCCATGCAGTATTTTCGAACATATTCTCTAAATTCAAGAGAATTTGGAGTTCATTAGAGGATATTTCCTCTTCTTGATGTCTCTTCCAAGCTACATTTACAACTACTTTCTCCATCAGATTAGTAAAATCAACCACCATTTGAAGAAGGTCTTTGACAATAACCTTTGCCACTTCAAGATGAAAATCAGAAAGATACCCCTGAAGACGATGCGCTTGATGCCAAGGATCGTATGAGGGAAGTAGTTTCAGAGATTTAACATCAAATGCCCGTTCTGGGTTCATAATAGAGGTGTAAAGGCTCACATAGTCCCGAAAAGTTCGATAAATAGTTTGAAAGTGTTCGGGAGCCCGATCTTCATAAAAATCCAGAAGGAATTCTCTACCTGCTTTGAAAAAAACATTAGAGAATTTCTCTGTGAGATTATTTCTGATGAAGTTCATTTTGGAACTCCCAAGGCGCTGTTCTAGACTAGATATAGCTGTGTCAGAGAGCGTCTCCTGTCTATTGTAAAAAGAATGAGAAAGACTGTAAATATCAAAGGGAGCCCACACGACTCCCCCATACATATACCAAGCGCGCGTCAAGTCTAGCTCGCAGTCTTCAATAACCATATAGAGGAGTTTTTGGAGTTTTAGTTTTGTTAGAAAATTAATTCCAGGAGTTCCTCTTCTCTCAGATTGTCGTATTAGAGAAACCACTTCATGGGTTAACCAACGAAAAATATCTAACTCGAGTTCTTTTGTAATCATCAAATCAGCACTCATATCCTAAACCCTGAATATTCAAAAGATATACTAATATCAAATATCGAGTTATTAATGAAGAAATGTTAAAATAATGATTCATGGCCAAAGGTTACTTCCCCATATTAGTATGGCTCAATAGTGATGGAATGGCTGCAATAATTGACGGAAAGGCTATTTTTTTAAATTTTCTGGTTGATGAAATATTTCTATACATCCTCTAATGATAAATACAACACTTGCTTGCTTAAAAATTATCCCCATTAAGATAATTTCTTTCATATCAAACCGAATCCAACCGAAATAATAACAATCCCTTTTTAGCACCAAAATTTTCAATGCAAGATACCTGAAATCGGTAAACATGGTTTCGTATAGTTATCAATACATTGATCTTTTCAACACAAATTTGTTGGTGTAAAAAAAGAATTTTAGCTTTTTTTCTTGGATCATTTGTTGTTAGCGAAGAAACATCTCTTTATTCTTTCTGGAATAAGATATGGCGATACCCAAATAAATTCATTGAGTTAAACGGCCAATTTCAGGTCGCTTTTAAAAGGGAGCAGATCATCTTACATAAAGCATATTACAATCTGCTTACAAACCAATTTTCTAAACAGTAGGTCTTGCAGATCTTTTACATGGGCTCCATTTTCTTGATAAAGTCGAAAATCAAGCTTGTCACAACACCAAGGGTAGCTAAAGAGCTTTTAGATTATAAAAGGGATATGGGGAATCAACAGTAGAAAAGCTGTATTGACACAAGGATAAGTAAGGTGAACTAATTACAATGGCAAAATCCCATCTATTAAAGGACATTCATATAGAAGACATAATTGAAGGAACCGATAAAGTCAAAAATTCGAATAAAAAGAAAGTTATCCGAAAGAAACAAACATATTTTGCTACCATTCACGGGATTGGTGCCACTACTCTAAAACGTCTTGAAGCAGCTGGATTTGGAACAAAGGAATCGTTAGCGTTAGCAACCAAGGCCCAGTTATGTAAAATTCCTGGCATTGGTAAGAAACGAGCAGAACTCTTGTTACAAGAAGTAAGTACTCATTCTACTCAAATCTCGAGAAATAAACTGGATACAGCAAAAGGAGTAGAAAAACAATCCAAAAAAGTAGTGAAAGGCTTAGGAGAAAGAGCCAACACTCCAAAAAAGTTGAGTGACTATGTTTCAATACCTCCTCCGATATGTGAGGAGGAGAGGCCTGGACAAGAACCAGAACCCGAGGAATATGCCTCTGAATCCAACTCTGATCTCGTTGATGAATACTCTTCGAATATATCTGAGGCTTTCCCTCCCAACCAGCGACCATTGAAGGAATTGGAAGTTCTTTGTAGATCACCCAAACGGTATTTCGTGCTTACAGGCGGGACTGGGCGGGGTAAAACCATGGCAGTATTACTTTTCATCATCAATTTTTTGTCGAAGTACGGAGGCCACGCTATTTCATTTGTACACAGTCGAGTGCTGGGCAAAGTTCAGAAAGACAAATTTGATCACTTAATCGGAGCACTAGGAGAGGAATTTTCTCGGTGTCTGCTCTATTATAAAAGAAATGATGAGAAAAACATGGGAATTCGGAAAAGCAAGTCTTCTCAAACACTGTTTGTGACTACCCCCTTTATGTACGCGGGATCCCTCGCCCACTACTCCCTTCTTCTTGACCCCAACAAGATTG
>JAHQWW010000195.1 GCA_029856365.1 Candidatus Hodarchaeota archaeon | reverse complement strand
CTCCTCCAAACGGTCTCTGTCCAATACTTCCATCCTCAAACCTAGAGAACGGACAACCCCAATGTTCTAGTTCGTAAACTGTTTCTTTAGCCAAACCTATCATTTTAACGACAGCTGGCTGATCAGCTAAATAATCTGAACCTTTAACTGTATCAAAAGCATGCCTCTCAACTGAATCATCCTTTGATTCTGGATTATTGCATAATGGTGCATTAATTCCACCTTGAGCTGCAACAGAGTGGCTTCTTACAGGTTGACATATTGAAATAACGGCCACATCTGCTCCATTCTCTCTAGCGGCTACTGCTGCACGCATCCCTGCAAGTCCTGACCCCACTACGAGTATTGAATGTCTTTGTATCTTCATTTTATCACTCACCTGCTAAAATCACAATTTCTGGAACAATTAGAATGAACACTAAAGCTAAGAACCAAGTGATGATCCCTAAGATGAGTAAAATCCAGAAAATTATTTTTTGACTGCGAATTCCTATTCCCAAGTCAAAAAGGACAACCCGAATGCCATTAAATCCATGATATACAAGAATCGCAATTAAACCTATATCTATCATATATCCGATACTAATAATGTTTTGGATGTTGATAACAATGTTCCCAAATTCTAGGGGAGCAAAGTCGGGGAAAATTGGTGAATTAACCCAGTGGATTAGGCTATTGTAGAATTGGCCAGCATCTAAGCCCCAAATTGAGTCTACAGCTAGTGTAAATATCATTCCGAAATGGAATATTACATAAAAAATTAGAAGAAGACCTGTAATTCGTTGAAGTAACCACGCCCACATTCCAATGCCGCGGGCAAAAGGATTGAACCATTTCAGAAAGTTTGCTGCTTTACTACTCGTGTCTATTTGTGAATCATGTATTTCCTCGTTTTCTGCCATTAAAAATCACCTTATTCCAATACTTGCGACAGTAAGATTCAACCAAAGAGTGTAACTGATAACCAAAAGTCCTATGATTATTAGCAAGAATGCGATAAGTTTTCGAAGTGTCTGATTTGTTGTGAGATCTAATATTACTGTTCGAACTCCATTCAACATGTGAAAGACTAATAGGGTAACCATGCAGAAAGATATTACAAGATACAAAGGTATTCCTAAGTATGTATATTGCATCTTCCATTGAACTGCTTCAAAAGAAGCAACACCAGATGCCCGTATGTCCGCTGGTAGGAGAGCTGTTAGATAATGATTTGCCAGCATGTGAAATAAAATAAAGAAGAATAACAAAAACCCAGAGACCCGCTGGAAAACCCACCATATTGCACTCCTTGCCTGATGTTTGGGCACAAAACGCTTAAGTTTACTTTCAGAAGAAATTTCTATTCCCATATTTTGTTCACATCATGTAACTATATTGCGATAGACTTTCAATTTTTGCGAATATCGAAAGCTAAAGGCTCTGTGGAATATATTGGCTACCAGCTGATAGTATCTTATCTTTTTTTTCATAGGAAAAAAAGAGGCTATTTTTTAAACACAAAGTAAATTTAGTTAACAATTGTGGACTGATTTTATAATTGAATTTTCGATTCAAAGCAATTTTGAGGACACAATCGTTAAAAAATAGTACATGATGATTTAGAAGCAAAAAATGTCTGAAATATTAGTAGGTGAAAAATTAGGGATTACCATTAATCTTCAAGAGAAAATAGATTTAAGATAAAAAATGAGATGTGATTAAGAATCTTATCTCATTATCGATTCTTCACATCAATATAATTCCCAGCATCTGGTAGAACATAAATAAGGGGATCTTGATTCCTTTCTTCTCTGTATTTCTGAATCCATGAACGAAGACTCTCTTGAATCGTACCAGTTCTGGAGACATATTTCATTTGAAAAACATTTTCAATCTCGTCTTTATCCATTTCAGTGATTATATGACAAGTACAGCGCTTTAAAATTCGAAGTAAATCGACTACCTTTTGATTACCAATTTTAAAAGTTTCAATACTGCATTTTGTTTCAATAACATGATTCATTGCTTTATCAAGATCCATACCCTTAATTTCTTGCATCGTGTCATAGTAATTCTGAGACCCATGACCAAAAGGGCAGTGGGCAAGCAGTAAAACATCTCCTCCTTGTTTAACTGCATTCCAACCAGCGTGAAAACCTTTTCCACCTTGGTACAGATTAATACTCAATGCTCCTGTAGATACAATTACTAGATCAGCAGGATCCTCAACTTCAACGATTCGAAGAGGTTTCAACGTTTCTAGAACTAATTCATGTAAAGAGTTGATATCTCCTCCGTTAAGAATAACAATATCATCACCCTCCATAACAGCATCGATACAGAATACAGGAACAAGTTTCTTGGTGGATTTAGCCATCTCAATCATGTCTTGGATGACTGGATTACCAGCTGTATTCCCTAGACGACATTCTGGTTTGAATCCATGAACCTTGTCAAACATTTGTGGATGATTTCTGGCGATGGTTTCTTTACCAGAACATCCAGGGAAGAAGGATTTAACTGTTCCTGCCACTCCAGCGAAATAGTGATATTCGCTATCTGAGACAGCAATAACTAATCCAGATTCCAATACATCAATATCAACTTCAATGGGTGTACCTAATGACGAGGTTCCAAGATTTTTACAATTTTCATCTTGTTTATGAATTATGACATGATCTTTCCATACATTGTAAATTTCCGACCCTAAGATTTTATTTTCAAGTAACTCATTACTTGGAGGACTATGAGATCCACTTGCAACCATAATTCGAATATCATCTTTGTTTACTCCAAAATCAAACAGTTTCTCTAACAGCATGGGAAGTAGAATCTTCGTATGTTTATTTGGCCTCGTGGCATCATCCACAAGAATCATTATTCTTGCCCTTTGTCGGTTTTTCACCATTTCCTCTAATGGTGCTGAATCAACTGGTTTTTTGAGGATTTCATCAAATCGAGCTTGGAGAACGGTGAAAGTTCGTTTTGCCTTCTCGGGCTCCAAAACTCGTACATTCATATCAGCTGGGATAAAATCAGAAATCATTTCATCCCCGTATGTTAACGCAATATCCTTGTAAGACATTATAATCATCCCTACAAAATCCATAAATTTCCTGATTTTATAATAATTTTTCCTCAAATGTTTTACTAGAGGCAAGGAAAAAGAAGTTTCACTAAATATTCTTATTCTAACCACATTAAACGTAAAATGTAATTAGAATGTAGAATACATTTTTTGTAATAAAATTCTTATTTAGTTACCTATTTTTGACACTAAGACTCTACATCTCCCTCACAGCTCTGTGAAGGTGAGAGAAGTAAATTTAGTGATTTCCTGTCTTATCCCAAATTAAATTTCTTCCAATCGATTTGGAGAGGAAATATAATGGCACAAAAATCAATATATGAATATGCAGCAAAAAAATTACTTATGTCGGAGTTACCAAAGTACTTCCCTGATTATAATTATCATGGAAAACTTACGGTTGTTACTCCTGATACTGACTGGAATAAATTAGTTGCTGACAACTCGTGGCTTAACACTGAGAGGCTTGCAGCGAAGCCTGACCAACTTTTTGGTAAACGTGGGAAAGCTGGATTGTTGTTGCTTGATGCTGATTTAGATGGACTCAAAGCTTTTACAAAAGAAAAATTAGGAAAAGAACAAACAATTGGCACGATAACTGGAGTTTTAGAACGAATCCTAGTTGAACCATTCGTACCTCATTCATAAGAATATTAT
>JAHQWW010000061.1 GCA_029856365.1 Candidatus Hodarchaeota archaeon | reverse complement strand
GTTTCTGATGGCTTGAATTATCATAATCAATCCAATGATAAAGAAACCAAATACAAGTAAATATTCGATCCGAAAAATAGCAATATCACCTATTACGAGCAATTCATCAAGATCAAAAAGTATTACAGCTAAAAAAAGCCCAATGCAAATGAAAATTATTCCACCAATCCAGGGATTTTCTTCACGTTTTTCGCCAAAACAAAGAAAATCTTCCTCTCTTTTTCGAGCATAATATGGGGTCCTAGATGGAGGAGGAACATCAACAGGTGCTTTTTGAGGTAGTAACTGTTGTCCACATTTAGGACAAAACGCTGCATCATCTTCTACTCGATTACCACAATTATCACAATACATATGTCTTTTACTCCAAATTTCTTTTGAAAATCAAGGTGATTTTTAATAGTCTCTGCTTGGGATTATATTCTTTCCCCCTTTATTAAAAGGTTTAATACGCGGAAGATAGAATAGTTTCACAGGTCTTTCTAGGAGATGTGTTGGTATTTAATGCCTTTGCCTTACAAAATAAGTGAAAAAAGTGGATCAAATGACCTAACAGAATATTTGACGGTAGTCCATCAAGCGCAACAAGTTTTTGATTCAGCAGTTGTCCCTTTATTAGATGGTTTTTTGCAAGGTTTTGAATCATATATGAATGCTGTTTCAAATCGGCAATTGGATATCAATTATCTTAATCCCATAATTCATACTCAAAAAAATGAGTATGCGCTTTACATGCTTCTCATTGAATATTCTAACCAGATAATGAAATCAGCATTTGAAGCAACTTCTACAAAGGTAGTTGTTTTGCCAAGATGTTTGACTGGTCCAAATTTTGACTTACTTAAAGTGAAACGCACAAAAATTGGTTGGCATCGCATCATCGGATGCAATACCTCCAACAATTCTGGATGGAAACTTTCTGAACTAGGAAGACAATATAATTTTGAGGTTTTTATCACCATGGGTAATCGCTTTAAAGAACCCAATTTTTTACGAGTTTTTCGAAACCTACATAAGAAGTTTGGTCATTTTGGGCTTATTGCAGTAGCATGTCTACCTGAGCTTGCAATGGGTCGGACATACATCATGGAGATGGGGATCCCAACCCAAGCAGTTCCCTTATTCTTTTCTGGCTGCGCTAAATGGCATGGTTCTACCCAAGCAGTCCCAACAAGATTCCCCTTAAACTATGTTCTTCAATTATTACAACTTGATATTAAAAAATAGAATACACTCATATTGGAAGCTTGGAATGATTTATTTGAAATGGTTTACTTTATCAATATACATAGCTCTACTACTCTATGACAATAACTATAAAGTATTGGAGTAAATTCAAAAATGAATAGAATAAAACTAAATAAAATAACAATTTCAGCACTTTGTCTTCTCCTCCTTTCATTGTTCTTAATATCAACTACACTGCAGATAACACAAAGTACTACTTCAGTATCTATTAAAAAAACACTCATCACTCCTAATCTCTCTGTTGACTTATATTCTGATATTTATGAATCAGCTTGGGTTTGGGTTGGTCACGAAGGGTGGATGAACGCCCGAGCAGAGATTCATTCTAAAGATCTAGGATTTGGGGAACAAAACCTGAATCTTTTCATAGCAGGCTATAAAGATGTTTATGATATATTTGATCATGCTAACTGGTGGTTCTGGCCAACAGATAATCCAGGAGATCAGAATACTGGAATAGAAATCCACTTTAGAACCAATAATGCGGAGCTCGCTAGAGAATACGCTGATTTAATCGTTGAATACATGAGTAAAGGTTTAAGGATCAGCTATGAGTACGAAGGAACATGGGCATGGGAAGATTGGAGAGGAGATAAGTGGACCGACCTTACTGCAGTTCGTTATCAATCTCACATTGTATGGCCTTGGTTTACCGAATATGTCAATGATGAAGTCATTCCCCGAAATATTGGAGGATTAGCTGAAACCATTAATGTGACTGAAGCAAGCTATATTACCGCTTGGGCGTGGCCATCAGGTGGTAGTGATAACCCAGAGATTAGATTTGCCTTTGGTTTCGAGTTTCATTATGAAATTTATGACATTACAGGCAGTTACAGTGGATCTCACACACTAACTATGAATGAATTGATTCACACAGAGAAAATCCAGAAAAACAGTTACCAAGATCGTCTATGGATCAATTTTGCTCTTCCTGATGTCACACCATTCTCATCTAGCCCTTCTTCTAATACCAGCGCTTGTTATATCTATTATAACTATCATCCTCCTCCAGAACCTTGGGTTACCCATCATTATTGGGATGTTGATTTTGAAATTCTTAGTGGGATCTATACCGATTTGTCAGTTAGCTTTGACTATGACTTTATCCCTCACTACCTACAAACAAGGATGGAAGCATCACTAGTAGTCAATCACTATGGCTATTTGTATAAAGACATCTATCTACGAGGAGATTACTCAAGAATTATTGACTTTGAGTCTCCAACAGTAACATCCAATTGGGATTCCAATATCATAATTGTAGAAATGACATTCCAACCGAACAGAGAAGATTTATGGAACAGTTTTGAGCTGGCTATCGTTTATAATGATTACGATGATCATTACAGTGCTGCAAACGACCTAGCCACGGATATTGAAATTTTCTTGGGTATCGATTTCGTAGATAACCATACTGACCACAATAGTTGGGACTGGAATCGCCTCCATTATGAAGGAAACACCTATCGGTTCCATTGCAATGATTTCACTTCCACAATGAGTCAGGCCCTTCTAAGCAATAGTGATATAATACCAAGTAGTCCAGTCTTTGAGAACCAGGATATGACAACAGTGGAATATAAACAATTTTCTTATTTCCATCCTGAAGTAGATCAATGGATAGATGAGATAAACTTTTGGTGGAATCCACTCGCTGAGGAGGTTATTAACCCAATAAAGACTTATTCAGGGCCCTATGTAAATGAAGATATCAACTTACTAACGGAATGGAGTTGGTCATCACTCCCCTATTGCAGTAATTATTCTGTTTCTCAGTTCCCAATTGTTGTCCCTTATGATGACTATACTATCTATCCTCGTGAAAATAATGGCTGGGGTTGGCATATCAATACCTGGGAAGACCCTTGGTGGGATATAAGATATATAAATCACAATTTGGAAATATACACTGATGCAGCATCCCTCGAGTTCGTTAATGAAAATGGAGAAGCCAATGGATCGGTATTTAATGATTTCGGGTTATTATTCGACTATACATACCTTGGAAACGAATTAGACACCCAAGCACCAGGCGGAGAGTTTTATTACCAGAATTTCACTTCAGGAGAAGAATACTGGGGAGACAACAATATCCGAGAACAGGATATCAGTTTCACAGGGCTGGACAATCACTTACATGTAAGAATATGGGACGATAATTCACATGGTGTCCATAAGTTCTGGTGGCCATTCTATTATTGGAATGGAACGCATTGGGAACAACGTTTTGGCTCCTCAGGAATTGGAGAAACAACAGTAAAGGCATATTTTGCTGACTTACCAGCTCGAGTAGCACAGTTTGAACGAGAAATCAATGTTACAGTCTGTTGGGAATATTACCCAACTATAGACTATAACATCACATGGAATACAACGGATGGTTTCGCAGATGGAGAATGGACACTTGTAGCATACAGTGAAGATAATGATGGTAATTGGGTAAACTTTGCTATCCATAATTTACTAGTGAACAACTATGATGAAGCTGCCACGGATGCTCCTATCATTGATCTACTGAGCGCAGAGAATGAATCTGTTTATGGAACCCATACTATTCAGGTAAAAGTAACCGATGATGTGGGAATCTTTGCAGTGGTTCTGACTAGGGATTTCACAGCTTTTCTATTAAATGACACAGATGGTGATGATATCTACGAGTTTGAATGGAATACATTAGGTGAAACTGAGAATAGTGTTCATCCCTTCACAATAACTGTTTGGGATATGGATGGTCACAAAGTAATTTATGGTTTCTATCTTCAGGTAGATAACATTAGACCTGGATACCCTCCGACTGTAAATATTATTTTCCCAGATACAGAAGGTAAAACATTAGAAGGTTTCCAAACATTCCAAGTCCAAGTAAATGATGATCTAGGGATTCAATCCGTCAAAATGCAGATTGATCAAGGCCCAATGTATTTTATGACCTATAATCCAGAAAATGGTTATTACGAGAGAATGCATGATCTAAAAAATGAGGTTAATGGGTATAGAATTCTCAACATAACTGTTATTGACATTGATGAGAATCAACACACTATTCAAGAAAAGATTGGGTTTATCGTTGTTGGCGGCCAGGAAGGACCAACAGTAAGTAATCCCCCAGAATGGAACCACTATCGTTCTGATCTCCCAGAGAACCTCAGTGATTATGTTGATGCAGGTAATTTAAACGAATATGATCCTGTTACAGGCGATATCAACTTCAAGATCGCAGCTAAAGATGATCTCCAAATAACTTCAGTTGGTTTTACTGTTTATATCATTGAGGACTTTGATCCAAGTACTGGAGAACCCGATTTAGGGAGTATAATAGAAGATACGACAATGGGTTATACCGGAATAGATTCAGGGTGGCTAATCTTTGAACACACATGGGATAGCACTGATACTGCTGATGATTATTATCTCTGTGAAATCGATGTGCAAGATAATGATACAGTTGCAAATCATCTGTATATCCGTATTGCATTGCAAGTAGATAATGTAGAAGATACGGGTGATGCTCCAGCTATCGGTGGCATTCCTGGGTTCGAATTTAAAATTCTTATTTTCAGTCTGTCTAGTATGTACTTGGTTGCTGCTCTTATCAAACGTAAAAAAGATAAAAGAAGATAGCAAGGGATTCCTCCCCCTCTTTTTTTTTAGAATATAACCTTTAGCATTATCTTAATTTTCTTCTTTCGGAATATTGTGTCAGCAGATCATGAATCCAGAAATGATACTCACGGATTACTCCAAAGAAGAGATCTATTTGGTGAAACAGTCCTGCATTAGAATTGCTAAAGACTTCATTTCGCCAGAAAACTCCAGCATGTGAAGAAACCCGAGGTCTAGGCTCACGCTATTTGTCTCAAAGGTCTGTACAAGCCGTCCCAACAAGGTTCTCACTTAATTATATCCTTCAATTGATAAAATTTGATAATAAAAAATAGATGAGATTCATTCTGTCTTAAATTAAACCAGGATTTTAGGGAGTAAAATGAATCTACTCGCTCCAACTACCTTTTCATCTCCCACTATATTTTTGGCCTAAATTCTCTATGATAATGTTATTAAGTTTTAAATCATAATAAGCCAGATTAAGATTAGAAAATACCCTCTCGTTGTTATTCGATTATTCCTTGAAATTCTTTATTTAATCGGAAATATCATCCGAATGAAGGTTTAAATTTCCCTAGCGCTGTTAATCAACAATTAATTGGCGTTTATTCGTGGTAGAGGAGAAAATTTGAAGATTGTTTTTAAGGATTGAATGAAAAATGAGAGTGAAATTCGATAAAAATCAGATTCAAATTCTATTTTTTGTTATTGGTATTCTATTAGTTTTCTTTTTACCAAATTGTTTTAGATACAACATAAACGAGAAAGGAATCCAAAATTTTTCCAGTCCAACTTATAGAGTTCAAGACATCCCTGTTGGATGGATTTATGAAAGTATTTTGACTATTAATCCTGTTACTCCAGTAGCTGATTATCAAGTGAAGGTTGTCCTCAATCCGTATAATTTCAATTTTGCCAAAGCAAATGCTGATGGAAGTGATCTTCGCTTTTATGATTCATTAGATCATAAATTAAGTTATTGGGTAGAAGTCTGGAATACTGGTGGAGATTCAATCCTGTGGGTAAAAGTACCTGCTGCTGGGACATCAACCCTCCATTTGTACTATGGTAATCCTGCAGCTGTCTCTGAAAGTAATGGAGATACTACATTCCTATTCTTTGATGATTTCTCTGGAAATAGTATCAATACGAGTAAATGGATTAGTGAAGGAGATGCATATTCCACTGTATCTGTTACTGGGGGTATTGTAACATTAACATCCACTTCTGCCACCCAATATCACAGTCATGGTGTTTCTATTGGCTTTTCTGACATCGTCATTAATCATGGTGTGGGTTACGGAACAACATCAACTAAATCAGTTTTATTCAATAATGATCAATGTAGTACCTACAATCAAACTATTGGTACGCTTTATGGTTACGACACAAGGACGTTTAATGCTGTTCCTTATGAAAGTTGGTTCCTTGGAGAAATCCGGTGGTTTGATAGTCACTTGGTTGAATTTCACAATGGGACTACTTCCATGATAAAGAGCCAAAATATACCCAGCGGTCCTCTTACTGTGCAATTAACAGCTAGAATGGTCGATTACCCAGCTGGCGATCATTATGGGGCAATGGCTACTTCAGTAATACCGTGGGGACAAGGTGATAGGGCTTTTAGATTTTTCAGTTGGAATCGTTATCCAGCTGATGATTATAATCAATTACAATGTGATTGGCTTCTTGTTCGTACTTATAGTCCTCTTGAACCAGTTGTAACCGTTGATAATATTTTTAAAAGCATTGTAAACCTAGATCCAGCTACTCCAGAGGTAGATTACCAAGTTAAGGTTCAGCTGAATCCTAGCACCTTTGATTATACAAAGACTAATCCAGGTGGGCGTGATATTCGCTTTGTTGATGATAATTATAATTCCATGAGCTATTGGATTCAATCTTGGAATTCTACAGGAACTTCTACTATTTGGGTAAAGGTTCCAACTGCTGGAACAACCAGCTTCAATATGTATTATGGTGATTCAACCGCGCTTTCAGAGAGCAATGGCGAGGCAACTTTCCAATTTTTTGATGATTTCTTGGGGACTAGTATTAATGCAACTAAATGGTGGAATCGTACTGATACGTATAGTACATTAACAGTAGCAGGTAGTACTGTTACCGTGTATACTGATACTCCTAATACTTTCAATGCTGGTTCCTCTTTAGGATTCAGTGATTTTGAGGTTGTTTGGCCACGCCAAGCTTTCGGTGAGAGTGCACCGAATGGTTTATCATTAGGGAGAATGAGCCGTGGTGATAAAGTTTACACCAAAAGTTCATCACTTGGTATTCTAGAGGACTTAGTCGTCCCTCAACGAACGTGGTTTAATGGTGAGATTCGTTGGCTCTCTGATTCGCTAGTTCAATATGACAATGAATCCGCGATTCTTACACATACTAATAGTACAGCAATACCAGATGGGTCATATGAAGTGAGAATTTTGACACACGCAGGTTACTCTGGTCCTGGTTCAGGCTGGGGAGCAGAAATGCGGTCAATTGGAACATTTGGACAGATAGGAAGAGCATTACACTCCCGATCTTATCATGATTATCAATATGATGGTACAGATAAAACTTCTATTGAAGTTGATTGGGTTTTTGTCCGTAAATGCAATACCACGGAGCCAAAAGCATTCATTGATCCCATCCCCACAATATTGTCTCCTGAAAGTATTACATATTTTGCGCCCATGGACGGCTATTATGCGGGTCCTTATGGTTTTGAAGATACTAAATTAGGTGAAATACCAACAGGTTGGGCATACACTTATCCTGATGGTAGTGGGTTTATTAGAGTAGAAGCAGAACTTGATGGTCATAAAAATGTTGCTCAGATGCGAAAAGCTGGTGGTGGTACACGAGCAGCTCTTCATAAGTATTTCACTTCCAATGTCACAGCAGGGATAGTTGAATTCTGGTTCTATAAAGACACTGCTGCCGCTTTAGATGCTACAAAATTTGCCATAACAGGTGAAGGTGGTTTTATTGAATTTGGTGTTGAGAATATGGATCTTTATGCCAACCGATGGGTTGATAGAGTCATTGTAGGTGATAACGTTGTTACAACAAACACCTGGCACCATGTGCAAATTGATTTTGACATTTACCAAGGAGGTTATCAAATTGTGTTTGATGGTGTCCTTTACGGTAGTGGTTACGCCTATACATTCCAGAACACCCCCACGCATTTCTACTTTTTCTCAACAGGAACCCATTGGTCAGGTTGTCATCCCAATTATGGGACCTGGTTTGATGCATTTGGTTTCTCCTTTGAGTCTGGATATGAGGTAGGAGAAAATCTTAATGAAGGTTTACTGCTTAATTATTCTTTCCCCACTCCAGTCAGCTGGGAAGGATATTCCGTTAATAATGGTCCTATTATTACAGCTCCTGGAAATACTGTTATTCCTATGACTGACAATGGTATTCATGATATCCAAGTTTTCTGTGCTGACATCAAAGGTATTTGGTATTCCTCTAGTATTGTTCCGTTCCAATCTGTTATATCAGTTCCAACCATAACTGGTCCTGGTGATTTTGCTATTAACTTTGGTGAACCTGGATATTCTATCTTGTGGTCCGTTTCAGACCCCAATCCAGCCAATTACACTGTTTATCGGAATAATACTGTTTTTAAAACTGGTAATTGGACAGATTCTGTTATCCTCCCACTCGATGGACTTGAAGAGGGTATTTATAATTTTACTTTGGTTTGTAGTAATGTAGGGGGTGCAACTGCTTCTGATGAAGTATGGGTTACTGTTCTACCAGGTGCTCCTGACATTACGCCTCCGATTATTTCCTCTCCTGAAAATAAAACATTTGAAGAAGGGAGAATCGGTTATTCGATCACATGGGAAGCATCTGATGATCGAGCCCCCTGGTGGGCGACTGTTACCCGAGATGGTACATTGATTTATAGTCAAATGTGGATAGGAAATGATATCCAAATATCTTTAGGCGGACTTTCTGAGGGAACATACCTATTTAACTGCACACTTGAAGATGAAGCGGGTAATAAAGCATTTGATATTGTCTTTGTAACTGTTTTACCTTTTGTTCCTGATATCGATGCTCCAAATGTCATTTCTCCTGGATCACTTATCTATGAAGTTGGATCAGAAGGTAATGCATTGAATTGGTCTTGTTCTGATGCCCATCCCTATGCTTATCAAATCTCGAAGGATGGCGATATCCAAAAGTATGCTCCTTGGCATGGAGAAAACATATCCTTTAACGTCGATGGATTACCAATTGGTACATATCTATATAATCTAACTCTATGGGATCTCTCGGGTACTTTCGTTTTTGATACCGTCCTAGTTATTGTCATACCACCAGTGCCCGATACAACTCCCCCAACGATCAATCATCCCGCAGATCTAGTTTTTACTGAAAATATGCGTGGTACAATCACATGGGAAGTTTTTGATGAACATCCTACTGTGTGTGTTATTTATAGAAATGGTACAGTTGTCTATTCACAAGGTTATTGGTCATCTGGTCTAATTCAGTATTCCTTCGCCTCTCTCCCTCTCGGTACTTGGGAATTCACACTTATAGTTTGGGATGAAGCAGGTAACAGTGTTTCAAGTAATGCTATTGTTAAAATCCTACCTGGAAGTATTTATGACCTCACACCACCTGAAATCTCGCATCATGATGATCTTGATATTGTTTATGGTAGTACGGGAAACACTCTTGTTTTCTATTTATTTGATAAGCATCCCGAAGGTTATCAAATATTTATTGGGCCTGTACTTCTCTCTGAACATCTTTGGTCTACCCCCAATATTGGTGTCAATGTTTCAGTTGATGGATTAGCAATTGGCTCATATACAATCAAATTTTTTGCTTGGGACATCTATGATAACAATGCAACTATGCTAGTCGGTGTAACAGTTAGTGGAGACCTTACTCCTCCAGAAATAACTCCTTTAGCAGATCTTAATGTACAAGAAGGGGCTGTTGAAGTGACATGGGTTGCGTCAGACGCTGCACCAGCTAGCTATCAGATAGTTAACCTTATGGATGGTAGCATCCTTGACGCTGGATCTTGGGATGGTGATGATATCGTCTACGAATGGGATTCATTAGAAGTAGGTGAATACTACCTTCGCTGTATAGTCTATGATGTTTCTGGGAATTTTGCAATGGATGATGTCAAAATCACCGTGGTAAAAGCTGAAAGTGCACCTGGATTTGATTATATAACACTAGGAATGACCGCACTTGTGCTAATTGTGTTTAGAGCATTTTTTGCATTTAAAAGGAGGTTTAAGAGATGAGTATTACACTAAAAGAATATAGAATCAAAATAATTTCAATAATTTTGATCTTACTTATTGGCTATTCTAGTGTTACCATAATAAATGCTGATTCCCAATCACGATTACTCCAAACCCGTAATCAAGAATTCACTAAAGAATCAGAAGAAATGATGCATCATATGCAAGAAAGTATCAAAAATGATCTAAACCAACAGATTCTTCCGTCAGAAGTGTCAATGCCACTATCACCCGAAGAATTTTCTGGTATAGCAAGGACACTAGAAAAAAATCTCTATGAAAGCTGGATAGCTTCACCAGAGTATTCATCATTCTCTCAAGAAATAATTGAAGGCTGGGAAGTAACAAAGGAACAAACTCCTGATAAAGCTAAATTAGTACTAAAAACAAATTACCATAATGGCGATTATATAGAAAAAACTGTTTTTTCTCAACGACCTGTTATGACAGTTTTAGGCTTTAATGATTCGTTATTCGAAAATATTTCTGTTCCAGTGTTACCCAAGACTGAAATGCCAGAAGATTTTGTCCCTGAATACACAACAACTACATACAGAGTTAATTTTGGAATTGATCTTCCTGGTGTCAATATTGACAAAAGTATTAAGCATACGCAAAAGATTTTTGGTGTAAAAGTATGGAAAGTTGAGGCTTGGTTTAAATTTAATTTCAAAGTTACGCTTAAATTTCCTGTAGACTTGGTAATTAAACATCCTAAGAGGATTTTCGAAGGACATGAATATGAATTTTCGTGTAAAGTAAATCCGGTAAATATAGAAGATTTTAATGAGTATGAATTAACTTGTCAAGCAGATTATGGGTATAAAAGACATCGTTGGAGATATTCCAGTAGATGCACTAAACGTTGTTTTGGTTTGTTTGGGATAAGCTATTGTTGTGAACGTAAGGGCTGGTATTGGGATTGTACAGATAATTATCGCAGGACTCCAGGTTTTTCAAAGACAAAATCATTTACAACTCCTCTTGGAGGCGACAAGATATCTTTTGATACACCAAAAGTGACACTTGCTAAGCTAGGCGGCCTTTTCGGAGACCTTATCACATTTTCTGTAAGCCTCGGAGAAACTGTACTAACAGGTGAATCCGTATCAGGATTGATGATAATATCACCTGATCTCTGGAAATCTCGTTTAATTAGTTGGAATGCAGCAGGGCAGACTAAATCAACCTCTTTTACGATTTTGAGTCATTTAATAACACCAAGTATCGATTTTGCAATAACTGGACTTACTTACTGGTTGAGTAAAATAACTTTTTATCCATATTTAGAACTCAAGTTTGGTGGGCTTCTTTTCTTCCTAGGAACTAAAAAATGGGATCTACCTGAAATTCCCATTGAGTGCCCATTCCCGATCGTTACAATGAAATGGTATAGTAGTAGTATCAGTGTCACAGAAGATTATTCAGCCATATATGACTTCGACATGTCAATTACAAAAGTTCAAGACCTTACCCCTTCACCTTTTGGTCCATACCAAAAATTCGAGATTGATCTTACCAATTCCAATTTAAAACCTGATCAGTCTGATACTATAGAACTAGAGGTCTTGGGATTACCAGGGGGGTTCCGTTATGAATTTGATTTGGATCCTGCACTTTATAAACTTTCAGGATCAACTCAAGTTGACCCCGGTGAGTTCACTGTTGAATA
Organism: Candidatus Hodarchaeota archaeon; assembly: GCA_029856365.1. Taxonomy (GTDB): domain Archaea; phylum Asgardarchaeota; class Heimdallarchaeia; order Hodarchaeales; family Hodarchaeaceae; genus Hodarchaeum. The sequence continues at coordinate 10,374 of JAHQWW010000061.1, read as the reverse complement.
TGGTGGTGAACCGGGAGGTATTTCATCACTTTTTGCTCCTAATCCTAATCCATTTGGAGTTGCCGGTCAAACTAAAGCAACATTAATCATCTATGGACCTGAATTAACTGATGCACCTCCAGGGGACTGGTCGTTTACTATAAATGCTACATCTCTGCAGAGTGTTCACTATGAACTACCTGACCCCTCCATTACTCAAACAGCAGTATTAACCGTTCCAGAAACATATGACGTTGATCTTGAGTTTGCTCCACAACTTTATGATGGAATGATGGTTAATCAGGGTGACCATGTAGCCATTGGGTTTTCAGGTCAGAATTTAGGAAATGTTAATGACATTATTAATGTTACTGCACGATTAAACACAGGAATAGCCAACTATACGTGGTCAGAAGAGTTTATTGTAAATCCTTATGGTTCAGAACCTGATGACCACTTCTTCGGTGCATTTTCTTTTGTTTTTGATCGCTCTGATATTTTCCCTGATCCAGGATTGTATGAATTTGAATTATCAGCCAATAGTTCACGTACACCCTATTTTGATAAACAAAAAACTCTAATTCTTAATTTTTCAGAAGCTTACGGTGTTGAGGCATCCATAACTCCCGAAACTACCACAGTTTTCGCTAATTGGGAGACTAATTTCACTTTCAGCTTCAACAACACAGGAAATGTGAATGATAGTTTTATCATTGATACTGTAGGATGGGATGATTATCTAACATATCCATCAATCATTGAAAATGTCAGTCCAATGGAACCGCAGGATGTCATTATTACACTTAGAATCTCTGATCCTGATATCATTACCCCAGATACTTATAATTTTGGAATCATTGTAACTTCGGTAAAAAGTGGTGCTAATTTAGTATTCTCTGCCTGTGAGGTTAGTATTGCTATTCTCGAGCCTGATAGGGTTGCCCCAGGTATTTATTTCCATGAACCCAAATATCTTCTAGACCGATATATTTATCCAGAGTCACCAATAACACATAATTTCACTTGGCGAGCTGTAGATGAATATCCAAATAGTTATACTGTTTACATTAATGGTATAGAATTTGATACTGGATCTTGGACAACCGAAACAGTGGTTAATGTTCCGGTTACTGGAACGAATCCCTTAGAAGTTGGTGTGCATAATATAACGATAGATTTCACTGACCTTAGTAATAATGTTGCAGAAGATCAAATTTTGCTTGAGATTGTACCCCAAGATACAGCTAATCCCATTATTACTTATCTACCAGGAAAAGAAGTTTTTCCCTTAAATTACCAGAATAATATTGAAATATATTGGGAATGCTTTGAAGACTATTTATATACAATGACCCTTTATCGCAATGGGATACCTTTGACTCTGACCTATTTGGATAATTTTTGTTTCAAATATAGTTTAGACGATCCACGTAATTGGACTATGAAACATATCATTGCTCCTGGTACGTTATCCGAGGGAACATGGATTTTTACCATGGTTCTTCAAGATATGAGCAATAATACTGCTACCAGCACTGTTATCATCACCATAACTCCCACTGATAATTCCGATCCCAATATGCAAGTCTTTCCAAGTTCATCCTTATTATTAGGTTACGGTAACACATTTTCAGCAACAGTTAATGATACAAATCCTGCTTATTTTGAATTGAAACTCGATAACACCACTCTTCTCTCTACCGGTGAGTGGCAAAGTAATGATCCTGTATTTATTGATATTGACACACTGACACACACAATTTCTGTTGGTTCTAATGAGCTTTATTTCAACTTTTACGATCTTGCAGGAAACCTTTTTAGTCATCATTGGACTTTTGTTCTTGTGGATCTAGATAGTCCCGTCCTTTTAGTAGCACCAGAAACACAGATCACTATTTTTGAACACAACTACACTAAATTAGAGTTACCATACTGGTCAATAATGGATCTCGATTCACGACCGGGAACATATGAAATCTTAATAAATGGAATATCAAATGCCACTGGAACTTGGGTTAAAGGTAATGCAACGTTTAGTCTTTCATTTGCAGGTCTTACTCCTGGTGTTTATACTTATGACGCATACTTCCGTGACGCTACAGGAAACACACTGTATTCCTCTATTGAAGTTACGATGTTAGATATAATTAAACCACTGATAATGTCTGTCGGTAGAACTCAATACGAACCACTTTATTCTCCAAACTGGTTCGAATTCTATGTAAGCGAGCTTCATCCCTCTCAATACCAATTATATAGTAATGGAACACTTATCGAGAATGTGCCATTACTTTCAGGAAATCCATATGTATTCGTCAGCTTACTTGGATTATCAACAGGTGTTTACGAGTACAATTTGGTCGTTGAAGACGAATCTGGAAATGTCGGTGAACTATCAGTCATCGTTAAAGTCACCGATTTTACTCCACCTCTCATTATTCAGCCAGATGATCTAGTCATTTCAGAGGGGACTACAGGTCATTTCTTGAGGTGGTTTATACTTGAAGCCAACCCAAATAATTACTCAATTTATATGGATGGTTCAATTCATTCTTCAGGTACCTTAACTGCCACTAATCTCTCTGTTTCTTTAGACAGTCTAACATTAGGTGTTCATACCTTTGTCTTAATAGTCTATGATCAATTCGAGTTATCTCACACCTGTACTTCGCAGGTATCAATAGTTGATATCACAGCACCGACATTAACACACATTTCGGATTGTAGATTTGTAGTTGGAGATCTACATGCTAAAGTAACTTGGTCAGCTTATGATTTGCACCCAGCTTCCTATGAATTCAAGCGAAATAATGAACCACTAGGAAAATTTGATTGGGATGGATCAGATATTGTATTACAACTTGTTGGTTGGGTTGCTGGAAACCATACGCTCTACTTAGAAGTCAAAGACACCTCTGGTAACATTGTAACTGATGAAGTTGCCATTAATTTAGTCTTAGAAGAAGGAATAGAGTCTCAAGCCCCTCTTCGAACACCTGGTTTCAATTTGATCCTTGTTGGATTAGCTGTTATTGCTATTGTTAATCTTAGGAAGATAAGAAGAAAGAAGAATAAGCAAAGGCGGAAATAATCACTGAAAAGTTTCTGATAAACATCCAAGAATACCGATGTCTTTTGGATGTTCCTTTTTATTTCAAGTAGTCTTTTCAACAGTGTTCACTGCTCCTCCTCGTTTGAACTAGCCAATATTAAATTCTACTCTTATCCGTATCAAATGTTTGTCTTCACACTTGATTTATCTTTGTGTACAATGTATTACTTAAATTTCACCAGAGAAAATCTTTCATTATTAAAATGATTTGGTAATCTTACTACTTGTAAAATACATTTGCAATAATTTTCCATAAATTAAATAAGACTCATTAATATAATAGGTGTATTGAGTTTTTATTCAACCATCTTTATTTCTCTAATAAGACTCTTAAAGTAATAGAATATCCAAACATATCGTGATTGGGAATAATATTGAACGACAATATAACCCAACTTTCTCCTAATCTCCCTATTCTCCAAGACCAGTTAAATGATCACCTTGAAAAAAATATGATTCTTCTCCTTGGGAATTGTTCAGCATTCTTCGATGGAAGGATTAAATCACGATTCCCTGATGGCGATAGGGTTCTCATAATCAAAAAAGATTTATCTATCTTATTACATGGTTCTTCTGGTGTTAAACCAGTTCAATGGCAATTAGCAGGAGCAGGGAAGGTTTCATTCAGAATTGTTGATGAATGTTTTCAAATGGAGACCTATCGTCCTAAGACTGATGAAAGCTTCTTTATTACTTTCTCGGAAGTTTATCTGGCACTTTCATATGAAGGTCAGTCTGACGAAACTGCCTCAATAATTGGTCATGAAAAGGATTTCGTTGAATATCTTGTGAATAACCCAGATATTATAGAACAAGATTTGCAAATTATTGAATCAGAAAAAGAAATAGACTTTGGATTCATCGATATTTGGGCACTGGATGCATCAGGTACCTTTGTAGTCATTGAAGTAAAAAAATCATCGGCAACTCCAGCAGACGCTCATCAACTTCGAAGATATGTTGATTTCTTCCAGAAAAAAGGTCAAAAAGTAAGAGGGATCTTAATAGCTACAAGTTTACCAAAAAAGGTCAAAACTTATTTAAAGAATTTCAATCTAGAGTCATGTTTAGTCCCATGGCAGGATGTATTCCCTACGATTTCACGGCCATCATCTATCTCGCAATCAAAAAAATTAGATGAGTTTTTTAATCTATAATTATTAAAATATAAGCTTTAAATATTGAGTGATCTACATTGATAAAGGATTTAGTCATTGATTGTCATGCTGACACTTTAATGAGGAAATATTTTGAGAATATGATTCCACCACTTGGTAGTGGTAAAAAATTGAAGTTTCATGTAACCAAGGACTTTCTTAATCGAGGCGGAGTTAATATCCAAGTCTTTGCTATTTTCATTCCCCCGAAATTTGAGAAACTGGGGGTTGAAATAACGTTAGAAATGATATCTCTGGCAAGGGGAATGGAAAAGGAAGGTTTTATCCTTATTAAATCACAAACTGATATGAAAAGAATAAAAGAAAATAAAAAAGACAATGTTGGAATGATATTAAGCCTTGAAGGAACAGTAGCACTTGAAAGAAATCAACTACTTCCTATCTTTCATGAATTAGGAGTTAGGAATATCGGTTTAAGCTGGAGTCGGAAAAATCTTTTTTGTGAGGGTGTAATGTTTCCCGAAAGAAACATTGAAGGAGAGGGATTGTCAATTCACGGCAAAGAACTCGTCGAACAAATGGAGACACTTGGTTTGATGGTAGATGTCTCACATTTGAATGAAAAAGGGTTTTCTGATGTTGTTAAAATGGCAACCAAACCTTTTATTGCATCACACTCGAATGCATATCAACTCTGTCAAGTTATTCGAAATTTAAAAGATGATCAATTAATGCAGATTGCTAGTGCAGATGGGGTAGTGGGGATTAATTTTTGTACAGCTTTTTTGACTAATAAGAATGCAAAGCATGCTTCCATCAATGATGTTATTCAACATATAGTGTACATTGCTGAACTTATAGGCGTAGAATATGTGGGCTTGGGATCAGACTTTGATGGAATTGTAATCACACCTAAGGGACTGGAAAATGCCAGTAAAATGAAGAATATTCCTCCCCTGTTAGAAAAAGAAGGATTTAGTAGGCAAGACATTGCTAAGATAATGGGTGGTAACTTTCAACGAGTATTCAACAAAGTTTGGAAGTAAGAAAATGCTGTGAAGGAAATTTGGAACTAATAACATTAGTCAAAGTCAAAAATACTGCGTCCTTTGTTAAATAATTCGATATGCCCACACTTTTTACAAGTACACATAATAACTTTAAACGAAGTAAAGCCCCATTTACTATCTAGGCGTCCAGTGTCTTTGGCGAAGTCCTGTCCACCACACAAAGAACAACGTATTACAAGGTGTTCACCAGTACCCCTGTTTCCAAATCCGATTGACTCTGATCGGTTAGGAATTGTTGTTTGATACCCCGACTCTTGTGATGCTCCTAATGCAGCTCCACAGAAGCGACAAAATTTAGATTGAGTATTATTTTCCTGTCCACAAGTTTCACAAAATACCATTATTTTTTTCCCTTTATTTGATCTATTCTTTTGATTGTTCAAGTCAAGTGAATTTTATATTAAAATTAAAACTTTGGATATCGGAAAATCCTAGAGTATGGAAAGCATATCTTTTCTATATTCATTTAGTATTCAATTGCATTCCAACGAAATCTATCTAAACCAAAATTTTTTTATCCATTATAGCAAAAACCCTCCTAATAATGGTCATTTTAACGTATTTACCAGTCTATTGAGTCTTTGTGGAGTTTAATGAATGCCTTTCAGCACAGAAGAATTACTTTATGCGCTCTTTCACTTCCCTATTGCAATTACATCCCCATTTGTATCTTGGTATTTTTTCCAACTTTCAGGAGGAGACTTTATAGGATCAGGATTAATCATAGCTATCCCTTATATCTTCTTAATATTTTCAACAGGTATCTTCGGTCGTCTAAGCGATATTGTTGGTTCAAAAAATCTTGTTCTCACTTCTCTCGTTTTTCTTTCGATATCATTTTTGTGTTACTATATCATCCATGAGAATGTTCTTCTCTTTTTTCTTGCATACATAGGTTTCAATCTAATATTTTCTGCTTTTATCCCAGCATTTAACAGACTGGTTTCTTTTTATAGCGTTGAAGAACGAGCTGAAAAATTTGGAAGATTGGGTATGATGGCTAGTGCTGGTTTCCTCATAGGAAGCATTGCTGCTTCTCTATTCATTAATTCCAGGGAAACCTACCGTAATATGTTCTTAGTTGCAGCCTTCACGGCTTTTCTTGCTCTTCTGATTGCCTTTAAACTTAAAGAGCTTAAAAAAGACTCTTTAAATACCCCTTATTCTCTATCTAAGATAACTACTATTATTTCAAAACCAAATAACGCTATTAATCCAACAATTAGGCCTATTCTTCTAGTCTTGACACTTTTTATGCTATCACAGATTTCTAATAGCGTTTTTATAAGTTACTTTGCGATTTTTATCGAAAATGAATTAAAAGAAAACGTCAATTTGGTGGCTATAGTAAATAGTATTGCAACTCTCCTTGGTGTCTTTGCAACTTATTTTGTCGGGAAAATAATGAATATTTACAGGAAGAAACCTCTTGTCCTCTTAGCATTGGGTCTTTATGCTTTTATTCCACTTTTAACTTACCTTATTAATAACACAGTATTTATTCTCACAATTTATTGCGTTCCAATTTATGCCATATTTTTTGTCTTAATCCCCGTCTTTATATCTGAGAATAGCCCCGAATCTAGACGAGGCCAAGCTATGGGCTTTTATAGTTCTTTCCAATACTTTGGATTAGCTACGGGGACGCTCTCTGGGGGTTTTTTAGCTTCAATTAATGGTGTAATAAGGCCAAACTTACTTTTTGGAGCCTGTGTAGGCTTTTTCGCTATTTTACTTGGTGTTTTATTATTCAAAGAACCCATAAAAGAAACTAACTTCTCTGCTTAAGCACAAATAAAGCATTAGGTTATTTTTTGGTGTCAGGAAGCCCCAGAAATGTGTAAGATATCTGTTTCAATCTTATCCAATTGTTCATCCCCAGGGAACAACATCCGTGCTTCTTTAAGTAATCTTCTAGCTTCCCGGATCAATTTGGCTTTAACACTCGCTTCGATCCATACTACCCAGTCAATTTTTTCCATGTGCAATGGATATAATACATTAAACTGCTTATAAAGATTCTCTGCCTTTACATAATACTCAAATTCTTCCTCACCTAGCTCAAGATAATTATTAGCTAATTTTCGTATCACTTCAATGTGTTTAGGGGGAGTACTTCTTGTTTCTGGTGTGTTCAGCTTTTCTTCAAGTAATCGTACCTGACCCTTTAGACTTATAGTTTTTCGTCCTATGACGGCAGGGCGTCCTAGATCTGCTAGATTTCCTCGTGAGTCTAATCCTTTCTGTAATGAAAGTTCAGATTCTCCTCGCACCTGTTTTGTTTTAGACTTACCGAAAATTTTCTTGAGAAACCCCATAAATCACACCTTTCTCAAATTCATACTATTCTTAAATTTCAGTTTTGAATATATTTGTTCATTCTGCGATTAATATTACTAATACACAACCAGTTTTTTAAACTTATGCGGTATTATAAGAGAAATTGTAATGCATATCAATCATCAATTACAGTTACTCTCCCTTCACAATCATGTACGTGCCCAATATTTCAGACAAGATTCAGTAGTACTCATGATAAGAGATTAATACACCTCAAAAATGCCATGAATCATCATTCAAAGCGTTTCTTCTTTTTCACAATAAACTTTTACATTCAACCATGTTAATGATAATGAGTCATCACCTCTAGAAAGGCATGATAGTCTTTTGGCCGCATTAATCTGCCAATAGCTCGTTCGACAACTTCACTAAGAGCGGGATGAATATGCATGCTTCTACTGATTGGAAGACTACTTCGATCTGGCGTATACATTAAATTTATGATTTCTTGGATCAAAATACTTGCTTGGGGTCCGATAATGTGTGCTCCTAAGATTCTTCTATTGTTATCAAGTATAACCTTAACAAAATAATCCTTAACATCCATAGCCATCCCCTTAGCTGTATCTTCATACTTTTGATAACCAATGATTATGTTATCTTCTCCATATTCAGTAATGGCCTCCTTTTCGTGTAATCCTACCCTAGCAATTTCAGGATAAGTAAAAACAGCACTGGGAATGGCGTGATAATCGACTTCTACCTTATTTTTTAGTATAGCATTATAATAAACCACCATTGACTCATAATTTCCCACATGTTTAAAGAGGTGGTTTCCATTGGCATCCCCAAAAGCCCAGATATTCGATTGAGAGGTTTCTAAATACTCATTTACCTTTATCCAACCATTGTCATCGATTTCTATCCTCGCTTTCTCTGGATGTAAGATGTCGCTATTAGAACCTCTTCCCGTGGCTATAAGAACTTCTTCAGCAATAAAACTTGCCAGTTCGCCATTGATTCGATTTCTCGCTGTAATCTCTTTGGAATTTCCATTTATTCTTGCTTTGATAGCTTCATGATCCGTGAGAATATTCATATGTCTCCCCAGCTCTCTCTTAGCGACCGCTGAAACTTCAGGTTCTTCTTGGGGGAGAAATTGTGGATTTCTTCCAATAATAGTCACTTTTGAACCCATAGCAGAGAAAAAATGACCATATTCAGCTGCAATATACCCCCCTCCAATGATTATCAAGCTTTTAGGAAGATTACCAATATGTAAAATACTATCACTGGTTTGATATCTGATTTCCTCTAATCCAACAATAGCTGGGATAACTGGTTTTGATCCAATACAAAGAAAAATCATTTTTGATGTAATTATCTTATTCCCTACTTTGAGTTTATAAGGAGCTACAAATTTGGCCACAGTTGGATAAAAGTCAATATTTTCTGAATGCGATAAGCCTTCCCTGATGTTTTCAATATCCTCATCGATCAAAGATCGCATTCGGGCCATTATTTCAGGAAATTTAACCTTATCAATTTCAACATCGATTCCCAGTTGTTTGGCGTGTTCAATTTCACGAATGAGTTCTGCTGGATACAATAAAATCTTTGTAGGAATACATCCTCGGGTTAAACAAATTCCACCCGGGTCATCTTTTTCTATAACTGCAATTTTCATGGATGGATTTTGTTGAAGGATAGGACTCACGAGATTCATTGCAGAACCTGTTCCAATAACAATAAGATCATAGTTCTTCATTCAATCGCCTCGAGATTATATAATCAGTAAGTCAAAATTTGTTCGTTAAAAGGGGAAAAATAAGAATTCTATTAAAATCTCCTGTATTTTTTTTCGAAAATGACAGGTTTTTTTTTATAAACTGACAAAACTCAAAGAAAAGGATTTTTTATTCCCTCTTAGTTTTTTTGGCTTTTCATCATAATTGGTTTTTATCGACTTTTTTGGTAATTAGAACCTCTTGGAGTGGATTTTTGCGAAAAACTGCATCAAAATTCTCTAGTTCACAAATATCAATCTTACATACTTAAGATATCAAGATCATCTTGGGATTCTGATATTCTAAAAGAACAGTTGATCTTCCTGTATCTAAGACTTCTGAAATAACATTAATAACTTCTTCGGGAAATGGAAAGTGAGTTTCTAACTCATTCTTTTTCATTTGAGAGATATCAAATGATAAGGACTCAATTTTTTCAGCAGCTTTTGTGAATGGAGATACATATTTCTAAGATTTTTCACTCACCCACTGATAATAGTAAGCAAGGTTATGAAGGACTGTACTGACGAGATAATTCTTTTTATAAACCCCAGGAGGAATATATCGAGGTATTCGGTCTGGAATGTTATTTTGTTTGCATAATTCATGAACGATTTTGCAAACATTCAACATCTTTTTACTACGAGAATTAGGACTTCCATACTTGTTATTATTTCCATAAAGATCTTGATAAAGAGGTAATAAATCTGGAAAATTTTGACGAATGACACTTAAATATTCTTTTCTATTTCCCCAGAAACGTTTTTAAGCTGTTTTAATGGGTCTGTAGTGAGCCATATTGAGAACTACCAGTTTTGACCCTAATAAGAGGACTAACTTATCTGATTCTATTTAATAAAGACGTAGTATGCAAACGGAGCTAATAAATAAAGACTTTCTCTCAGATCTTCCAAGTTGGGTCTCTTCATTACCAAATTGTGCTTTTGTAACTGCCTCAACCCATATTGTACTGTGCGATCTGAATATGGCAGTTCTTTCACTATATCTTTTACTGGTATGGGGGTTTT
>JAHQWW010000194.1 GCA_029856365.1 Candidatus Hodarchaeota archaeon | reverse complement strand
CATATTATTAGGCAATTAATTTTCAAAAATAAGTTGGAAGATTCTTTAAACTTCTTTTTTAATTATTGTGAAAAAATATTTCTTAACTTTTATCCTGAGTATGTTAATTCGGGTGAATGGATGTATTTTAAAGAAAAAATAGGATATAACGATGATCTTGTTGAGAGTCTAGAAAAACAAGTTCTATCTTATATTAAAACTTCTCTGGAAAATAATAACAATTTTAAAAAAGAAAGGTTAGCAAAAATTAGTCAAGAGGGCTCCGCTGATCTCTAGAGTGTTATAATGTAGACTTGAGAGAAGACTAAAATGAGTTTTCTAATAATACTAGTAAGGTTATACTTTTGAAATAACTATCTTCTACTCCTGCTAATATTTTTTGTTTTTTTTCTTGGTGTGATTGTATTTTTAACGGGAAATGACCAATTAGGGTTGCTAGTGATGGAACAGAATAGAGAAATTATCCATAATACGGAGGCTGCTGAGACTCTTTCCCTTGTACCTTTCCCTCTAATTTTATTTCCCCAAACTGTTCCTCATATCTTTTTAGATGGTTCATCATCCAAAAGGCCAATCGCTTAAAAACAATTGGGGTCATTCTAATATTCAGAAGGAATTTCTGTTCTATAGAATCTAGCACTATTTCTCCTAGATTTTCCCCTTCTCGTGGGATCAGTTGATCCTGAAAGAAACTGATACTTCCCTCATTGGGATTAAGTCCCCCAAAAAACCCAGTTATAGCGTAACTTGGTACATTCTCGAATTTAACTTTTATATTGGGCTGTTTTCCGTTCATTGCAATTCCCCTTAGTTTCTTACTAGAGGTTCTTTTTAATTGATTTACGAATAAGTCTTATAACAAAGCTTCTTTTTATAGATTTGTTTAAAATCTAATGACCTTACAAAAGACCGTATTGTAACACAATCAAAAAATAGCAGAATAAAAATCTTGTCTTTTGATTAATCCAAAAATCAGGATTTTCGATTCGTTGTTTGACATAATCAGCGACTAGGTCTCAACAAGTTTAATCTGAGTTGCCTTAAAATTATTTGGCCTGGTAGTGGTGGGATGAGAAACTGGAATGAAAGAAACTTTTCGATTAATTAGTGCGGGAATATCTTTGCAATGCCATGTAAGGCATTTGGGAAAGAAAATACAACTTAATCCTCTACTTTTAATGATCCCAAACTTTCTATTCACATCAAAATGGTTTATTTGGCCAATTTTCCTCTTCTTTTCATTCTTCACTATTTTTTTGAGTTTTAGTAATGATTCAGTTATTTTCTCTTTATGAGAAACTGCTAATCCTTTTCTGACATATATACTTGCATAATTCCAATTTGGATGTGATTTTGACATTTCATATTTTGCTAAATTATAATATGCAGTTGTTAATGCTTCGTTATTAGTTGGAATGTATTGGCCATGGATTCTGATATCTGCGATGACTCTCCGTAAATATCTTTCTCCGTTCTTTTTATCCCCACGCTTAAACATTCGGAGACCAAAATCTAAACAGATTTTTTTATGAAGTTCGTGAATTCTATTATCAGTAGGAACCAGATCGATAGCTAGTAACACGGAGTCAAAGGCTTTTTTAGTGATTTCTAACCATAACTTATAATGTTTTTTACTATATTCATCATTTGCCCAATAGATATAGTTATCTGCAATGTGGAGAAGAATATCAGTACTTTGTATTGATTTAATGTCTGATTGTGATTCTAAAATCCATAAGAATATTTTTTCTGCTTCAGGATATTTTTTCTTAAATGTCATAACTCTTCCAAGTTCATGTAGAGCGGGAATATTGAGAGGTTCAATTTGTAGAGCCTTTTTAAGATATTTTTCAGCAGCTATAAGGTCATCTTGGAGTTTCTTAACAACCCCCCAAGCATACCATACATGAAAATTTGAAGGTTTAGCTTCTGCTGCCTGTTGAATCAGTCTATCAACTGTCAGAATATTTTCTTGTTTAGTATAAAGGATGGTTTTAATTTTGTTTACACTTTTAAGTTCTTCTAAGAAACTAACATCCTGCAAGTTATTCACATCGGTAAGGGGATGGTTTAATTGGGATTTATCTAATTGTATTCGCAAATCCGATCATTTGCGGTCTTTTAAGCACTTCTCCTTTTTCCAAGTCATTGGAGGCTAAAATTTTCGATTTGTTTGAAATGTTAGATTAGTCTATAAAGATTAAACTATTTAAATTTTTAGTTTTTTATTATTCCTTAATCTTCCAGTGGTATTTATACTCGTAACGACCTTCTATTCAGAAGAAGAATATCGTCGTTTACTCAATCTCCCAATGATAGGGATTAAACTGAATGACACTAAGAGGGAACCTAGGATTATTCCTGCAGTCACTCCTTCTGGTGTCAACACTGCTCGAGTATCGTCTGAATCTTCACTAAATGATTCTTCTTGACTTGATGTCGGTTCTGAAGAGGGGTCTGTTGTTTCTTTTCTGTCTTCAGTAATAAATGCAAATTGCACACTAACCCAGTTACCTGCTGTGTCGTTGGCATAAACATATAATATGTGTTCTCCATCTTCCTCTGGTAAAACCATTTCATATATAATACATGTTTTGTTTTGAGATCCATCCCAATTGTATACAACTGTTTCAAGGTGTGAGTCATTAAGTTCTAGAGTAATTACCGTACCTGCTGGTAATGTACTCTTATTTTGGTAATCTAATAACTTAATTTCTGGTTTAATGTCATCGGTTATGAAAGTGAAGACTATTGATGTCCAATGACCAACACTATCATTAGCAAAAATGGATAGAGTATGATTATTCTCGCCTTCAGATAATTTAACTGTATAAGGAGAAATTATAGAAGTATTTTGAGCTTTATCCCAGGAGTAAAGTACAGCATCAAGATGTTTATCTGTCACATTAAATTTAATCTTAGATCCAGATGGTAAAATACTTCCGTTATTAAATGTTTCAAGAAATATAACAGGGGAAGTTGTGTCAATTGTAAAAGTTACCTTTACAAATTGTTCATTACCAACAGAATCGTTCCCATATGCATAGAGTGTGTAAGTACCGTCGTTTAGTAAGCGATCGGTATTTTCCGTCCATGTCTTATTTAAATTGTCCACTCTCTCAATATAATACCAGTAGTTTTTCGCATCACCTGTCAAACTGATCGTGATTGTGCCTGTCATGTTTGTTGTTGCTCTTGGTGAAGTAATGTTCACAGTGGGGGGTGTGGTATCGATTATAAAGGTATTGGTGACCTGTTGCTCATTTCCTACCGAGTCATTGCCAAATGCAATGAGCGTGTAGGTGCTATCATATAATGTACGATTTATAGAAGTTATCCAAGTTTTATAGTTTGAATCTATTCCCTGGATGCAATACCAGTAGTGGGCCGCATCCCCAGAAAAAGTTACGGTTATTGTACTGGTTGGATATGTTTTAGCCATTGGTGAGTCGATAATTACTGTTGGGGGCGTGGTATCGATTGTGAATACTACAATAGCATGCTGTTCATTGCCAACTGTGTCGTTTCCATAGGCATGTAAAGTGAAAGAACCATCTATCATAGTACGGTCATTATTCGCAGTCCAAGTAATGTTCGAGCTGTCAACACTTTGAATATAATACCAGTAGTGGTCTGCGTCTCCCGAGAATGTCACAGTTATTGTACTAGTCGTGTAAATAGTCGTAGATGGTGAATTGATCCTCACACTTGGCGGGGTAGTATCGATTGTAAAG
>JAHQWW010000060.1 GCA_029856365.1 Candidatus Hodarchaeota archaeon | reverse complement strand
TCCTCTATATTTTCAATGATTTCTCTATATTTTTTATCAGTTTTTAGTTTTTTTCTAACTGTTTTATGAGCTGCATGAGCACCTTTTATTTTTCCCCAATTATCATTCAACTTCACTGTGATAAAACTTTTGAATCTAGAAAGTTGGGGGAATTCCTTTGTAACGTGATGATCGATTGCAAAGGATTGAGCTGCTTTTCCCACTGCATTGCGGTAATTCGGTGTATTATCATATGCTAGATCAGTCATTATTAATAAATCGAATTTCTGATCAATTGGTATTTCCCAGCGAACTTCGTCTCTAAAATATGTTTCAACTTCAATCTCATATAGATTATAAAGTCCCATGTCAAGTTGTATTGCACTAAATAATCCATCTAAATCATTATCAGCAGCTATTGCAACAGAAGGATCATTACTAAGTGCCGATTTTAATGAACTACAAAACTCATTTAAATCCAAGAACATTTTTTTATCCTTCTTAAGATAAATACTTCAGGTTGGTTTTATGGTATTGGTAATTCGAGTAAATTATCTGGGTGAATCTCCCTCTTCCCCGCTTCTATCTCCTTGATCAATCGAACACATTCACTATTAATAGGTGTCATAATTCCAGTCTCCTCCCCTTTCTGTACAATATAACCATTAAGAAAATCGATCTCAGATTTTTTCCCTCTCTCCAATGATTGTAAACTGGAAGATTTCACCTTACGATATTTCCAACCTACAATTTTTATTAAAAGGTGTTTTTTAAGTAAACTTAGTCGTGAGTCTGATCCTGTTAAGATTAAACTTCTAGAGTGTAAAGGAAGAATCTTCTCCATGTGAACTCCTGATTTTTCTGCGACTTTTACAACTTCTGTAGTTATCCCCATGAATAGGCGCCTAGTGCGGCGAGAAGCCAACATTTCTCCAAGATATAGCCCGCAAATAGCACCTAAAGTAGTTAAACAAGCATTAATTGCAAGCTTAGAATAAAGTGCTCCATAAATATTATCTGTCACGTTCACAGGCGCACTATACTCAAGAAGCTTTGACACATCTTGAATTTTTTGTTTGTTTCCTGTCTCATCAATCAGTCCAATATAGAAATCACCAGAAGAAGTTATTTCTATTAAAGCAGGTTCAAGCATTGTGGAACCCCATTTTACAACGCTGCCAATAATACGTGAACGGCCCACAATATCCCCGATCGCATCCTCAACAATCCCATTCTGAAGAGTGACCACAACACCGTCTTCATGAAGAAATGGAACAATTGCTTTTGCGGCAGCTTCGACATCTGTTCCTTTCGTAGCAAGAAATATTATTTCAAAATTACCTTCGAGATCTTCAATAAAAGGGACAGCTTTTATTAAAACAGAGCGAAATTTTTCAAGTCCCTTAAGTTGTAACCCACGAGTTTTGATGGTTTCAGCAAGATCGGGATGTTTTGTCACTAAAGTAATATCAACATGATTTTCAGCCATATGGGCAGCAATAGGACCACCTATAGCACCAGCACCAACTACTACGACTCTCAACATTTTTTCACTTTAATTTTTGTTGTATTCCATTGGAAAGAATACTGGTTATGTAACAAGTTTATCATTTTCTTCTAGACTATTCAATGAAATCAGTTAATTTAGGAGCTTTGAAAGTTCTTTTAAATTCAGTGATTCTTCTCTCTGCTAACTCTACATATTCTTTTTCTACCTCATACCCAATGAAATGACGATTGGCTTTTATGGCGGCAATAGCAGTTTGACCGCTTCCTATAAAAGGATCAAGAATAATTTCTTTATCATGGGTGTATAATTGAATTAGTCTATAAGGTAATTCGATTGGAAAGGGTGCAGGATGCCCAACTTTTGTTGCTGATTCTGTTGGAAATTCCCACACACTCTTAGTTAATTCTAAAAACTCATCTCTAGTAATAGTGCTCTTTCTATTGTTTTGTTTCTTTAGTTTATATCTATCTTTCGAAAAAACCAGAATATATTCGTGGACATCTCTCAACGATGGATTAGAAGGGGACATCCAGCTTCCCCAGGCTGTGGATGTACCAGCACTTGCAGATTTGTCCCAAATGATTTCTCCTCTCATTAAAAAATCTAATTCAAACATACAACTAATGATGAATGAGTGCAAAGGAATATATGGTTTTCTTCCCAAATTAGCAATATTTATGCAAGCTCTACCCCCTGGCACTAATACTCTTTTAACTTCTGTCCATACCCGTTTTAGGAATAATAAATATTCCATTAATGTATAGTCGTTATCATAGTCTTTTCCAACGTTATATGGAGGCGATGTGACCATTAAATGGATACTATTAGCTGGTAATTCCTCCATATTCTCAGAACTGGCATGAAATATTTTATCATAATATTTTGAAGGAATAGGATTTTCAATGTATTCAATACTTTTCTCAGTTGGGAGACCCTCATACAATCTAGAGGAGTAAAATAATGTTGAATCATGGCCTTCCCTGCGTGAAGACCCAAATTTACTAGTTTTTGTTCTTCTTCTCTTTTCTTTTTTCTCCATTTCAATCCTCTTTGATAAAATTAATGATTATTAATGTAATTGAAATGTGTGTTATTGGACACCAAGAACCTAATTTTCATACACCACAAGTCCTATTATTTCATAAATACTCACTTTCATTGATAATGATGAAAGAACTAATTCGTTCAATACAAGTTGGTTCAATAATCGGCTGTATTATTTTCTTTTTTGGTGCGATATTTCTCTATAACTATCAAGAATCTTCCCATGGAATGTTACCTGTAATTCATCATCCATTCCGTGAAGAAGCTCCCATCCTCTTGATTATTTCGATTGTTTTGATAATTCTGTTTATCATCACAACTGTTTTTTACGAAATTAGAATCAAGGCTGACTGATTTTATAATCATAAACCGATAAATATTCTTAGTCGGTTTTAAGTTCATTTTCTGATTCTTCCAAACTTAGGGCTTTTAATACAATATCTAGATTTGCTTTTGACCACTCTGCAAAAAGATGTAAGCAAAATTCTTTACGTACCTGATTAAGAGACCCTCTATAAAGGAAGCATGCTACTTGATCAAACATTTTTTCTTCGGGAGATTTCACTTCTCGCATGAAAAATTATCACCTTTCTAACGAAAAAACATCAATTCAATTAAATAAAATTTTCCTCTACATATTAAAACGACAGAATTAAAGAAGATTTAAGAAATGAGAGTAAGAAAAGCCTTTCAATCTAATACTACAATAATTTGATTAGTAAGAATACGAGAACGTGAGAAAATGGAGAATTTCACCAATTACTTAAAACAAGCTAGGAAAGATATCAACCATAGTCTTGTTGTATGGACATCGCTCTTAACTAGTGAGTTTAGTAATAAGATCAAGTATATGTACGCTAAAGGATCAGCAGTAAAGCCATGGTGTACACCACTTGATTATGTACCTATTTTAAGCGATCTTGATATCCACATCATGCTGAAAGATGGTAATAACATCTTTTATGACGAACCTGATCCAGTAAAAAAATCTCTTGAAATCTCAGAAAAATATGAACAAACTTTCACCAAAGAATACTCTAATGCTCTTCATTTACCTCGCACTCAACTTGTTACGATCAATCAACTATTAACGTCAACAGATTATATTCCTCCTAGAATAAAAGATGTTCGTATTATGTATGGTGAACCATGCACACCATTTTTTCCTGAACCACACAGAATTCGTGAAATTGATTATAATCATCTAATTAAAATAAAGAGAACTGTTGAAAACATACCTATGAGTCTTATTGATCGAAGTGGCCTTGATTATTGGACTTTAATTCGAAAATTTAACTGGCAAGTATCTCCAACTCCAGTTAGGTTACTCACACAAGTATCAGACTTTGTTCCTGAGGAGATTTGGAGTTGGAATCGCACTAAAATAACAACAGAAATAGAGAATATTGGTTATAAACAAATTGCTGCTCATTATAAGCAATATTATCTATCAGGATGGAAAGCGTTTTTTGCTGAAAATCGAGATAATCATGCTTTTCGTCAAATCATTTATCATGGATACAAAGTTCTTTATTTGTCATTGCAAGTTCTTCAAGAAATAAAATAACCCATTTTAATAAGAAATAAATCACGTAGGAGATCTCCCTATATGGTTTCTCAATTAGAGTTACTCAAGATAGATACGATAATCTTCGATTTTGATGGCACGTTGCACAGAGGAGAAAAGTTAAGTCTCCCTATATTCCATGAATGCCTTCAATTACTTTATAAAGAGTTTCATATATTAAAAGAATATCCATCAGACGAAACAATTCTCTCACAGTTCGGTAAACAAGCTGATGATATATATCCATCGCTTTTAAAGACTAATGACCCAGAAGTCATCTCTATATTTGAAAAATGTGTAGAGGAAGCTGAAGTTAAAGCATTTAAAGATGGAAAAGGTGAGCTTTATCCCAATGTTAAAACAACTCTTTCTACTCTAAAAAATCGTAGATTTAAATTAGCACTTTGTACTAACGCCCGAACCGATTATTTTGAAGCAGCTATTGAATACTTTGAATTAAATAATTATTTTGATGAAAT
Organism: Candidatus Hodarchaeota archaeon; assembly: GCA_029856365.1. GTDB lineage: Archaea > Asgardarchaeota > Heimdallarchaeia > Hodarchaeales > Hodarchaeaceae > Hodarchaeum. The sequence continues at coordinate 17,680 of JAHQWW010000060.1, read as the reverse complement.
GATAGTTGCTGGCCAAAACCCAGGGAAAAACAAGACATGGATGGTCGGTAAAATTATCGAAAAGTTAAAAACAAATCATTTCGTAGTTGTAGGAGATAGAATCCATGATATTCAGGCTGCAAAAAACAATGGAGGGATTGCGATTGGATGCGCATATGGATTTGGGAGAAAAGAAGTAGAAAAAGCTGATCTTCAAATTGAAAAGTTTGAAGAGCTTCTTGCCATTTTTCATCGGTGAATTTCCCAAATTAAATCAGGTTATATTGTAATTCTAATATAAGCACAATTTTCTTAAATAGAACTCCAAGAAGAACTTTTAGTATAAGAAACTGGGTTAAGACTTCAATCATAAGGCTAACCTGCTATTCTTATCTTATTAATAATATATTTACTAAAAAAAAAATGACGTGATAAATATGGGCGCTGGAAAAGACTCAGTAATAGAATTTGTTAACGCAATTAACGCAAATGATGAAGTAAAAGGAATGCTAAAAAATTGGGTTAAGAACGCATGTTACAAACTCGAAGGTGAAGATGGACCATTCTGGGTGGAACATAAAGCCGATGGTTCCGCGGAATTTCATGAAGGAGAACCAGACAAAGCACACTTCACATTCATCGGACCAACTCAAATATGGGCAGATATCTCAGCGGGGAAAGAAGACGCTCAAAAGGCCTTCTTCGCTAAAAAATACAAGATTGAGGGTGACGTGATGGGTACAATGAAATTGTTGCCCGTCATTAAGAAACTTCAAGGATAAATCCTCTTTTTTTCCCTTTTATTTCATTAGAATCTCTTTTTTTCTATTTTTCTCCATCTAAAAAATTATTCATTTCATGGTGTTGAATTACTTTATTTACACCTATTTATATAACAATGGCGACACTTTTAAAACAAAAAAGAAACTAAACTGCATTTTAAATTCAATAAGGTGTGAAAATTTGGGTATCGGAAAAGAAGCTGTAAAAATGATGGTAGTTGGAATAAATAATAATAAAGAAGTTCAGGAAATGCTCAAAAACTGGAATAAGATAGCAGCATATGACCTTGAAGGTGAAGAGGGGATATTTCATGGAATCTTCAATACAGATGGAACAGCTGAGTTTAAAGAAGGAGCCATTGAAAAAGTTTCTTTTACTTTCAAGTGTTCGAGTAAATTATGGGCAGAAATCTCAAGCGGTGAAAAAGATGGCCAAAAGGAATTTTTTGCAAAGAACCTAAAAATTGAGGGAGATGTCATGTCAACAATGAAATTAACTCTGATCGGGAAGAAACTTCTTGAATAATTCAATATCTTAAAACAACATAATTTCTTTAATGATTTAGATTATCCGTATTTAAATATTTCTCTTTTTTCATGTTTATTCCTTTTAGTATTCTCATTTGAATTTATTTATCTTATTGCTTTTCAACGTCAAGTTCTATCACTAACTCTCGATATTTAATAATCTGTAATCACAAAATAGCAGTAATAAAGCCGTAGAGCAAAAAAAAAGCGCAAATATTTTTAATTAAACCCTTATTGTTTAAATTAATTCCATTTACTATAGCTATAGAAGGAGTACCCTTCAAAATTACCCTCACTCAGAAAAGAAGAAAATAATTTTGAAATTCCCTCCTTTTCTGTGGATTTCATAAGGAATTATTCGAAAACGAAAGAAAAAAAGTAATAAAAGGTGAAAAACGATATGCGAGAAGTTGTTATTGCCGATTATTTACGGACACCTTTCTCAAGGTCAAGACCGAATGCTCCTGAAAGAGATAAATTAAATGATTTCCGTATGGATATCCTTACAGCAAAACTGATCAAAACTATGGTCGATCGAAAAGGAATTGATCCCAAAGAAATAGGTGACGTAGCCGTTGGAGCAGCCTTTCCAGTTATGGAACAATGGTTATATGGGGCACGCCCCATTATAGCATTGGCAGGGCTGCCAGAGACCGTCCCTGGATGTGGAATAGATCGTCAATGTGGATCCTCCATGACCACCATTCATTGGGGAGCTATGCAAATTATGACTGGTTATTCTGACATTACTGTTTCTGCTGGAATAGAACACATGACTCATATTCCAATGGCAGACAATCCATACATAGATCCTCCAACAGCAGAACTAACTATGGAAGAATATGAGAAATATGACTTTGTTACTGGATTTGTTATGGGGTTAACAGCAGAAAAATTGTTAAAACGAGCAGGAGAGAAATTTGGGATAACAAGAGAGCATATTGACCATTACAGCCTCGAATCACATGATCTTGCTGCAAAAGCACAAGATGAGGGTTTCTTCAAGGACGAATTAATGCCGATTGAATTACCAAATGGCGAAATCTTCGATCTAGACGCGTCAGTGAGAAGAGGTAGCACGATGGAGATAATGGCGTCTTTACAACCTTCATTCGATTTCGAGGGTCAGATTACTCCAGGGAATTCTTCCCCGTTGAATGCTGGAGCAACAGCAATGATTTTAATGTCAAAAGATAAAGCTAAAGAATATGGAATCGATCCATTAGCTACCTTACGATCATTTGGTTGGGCAGCTGTAAATCCAGGCATTATGGGTTTAGGACCCGTACCAGCAAGTAAGATGGCATTAAAACACGCTGGTATGAAAGTAAAAGACATTGATTTCTGGGAAATAAACGAAGCGTTTTCAATTGTTGCTTTAAATTGTATAAAAGAACTAGGTATTGATAGGAACAAAGTAAATGTAAAGGGCGGAGCAGTAGCCATTGGTCATCCTCTTGGGGCATCAGGAACCAGATTGGTAGGAACTCTTGCACGAATCCTAAATTGGGAGGATGGTCGATATGGATTAGCAAATGCTTGCGTAGGTGGTGGTCAGGGAGTTGCGACTATTATTGAGAAAGGAGGATAATTTTCAGTCTAATTAAATTGGTGAAAAAAATGAAAATAGATGATATTAAACACATTGCAGTCATTGGAGCTGGTGATATGGGTCATGGTATTGCAGAAGTAGCTCTTATGACTGGATATACGGTTAGTATGTATGATATCGCCGATGAATTTGTCGAAAAGGGAAAAAGCCGGATCGACTGGAGTCTTCAAAAATTCGCTGAAAAAGCACGTATTTCTGAAAGCGATTACAAGAAGTTCATGGATAATCTTACTACAACAATAGACTTAGAAGAAGCTGTGAAAAATGCTGATCTCTGCATCGAAGCTGCTCCTGAAATATTAGATTTGAAAAAAGAAATCTTTGGGAATTTAGATAAGTTCGCACCAAAGCACGCAATATTAGCATCGAATACTTCTAGTATGAGTATTGATGAAATTGGAGCTGCAACTAACAGGCCTGAAAAAGTGGTAGGACTTCATTACTTCAATCCTCCAGTCATGATGCAATTGATTGAAATTACCAAAGGTGCTAAAACCTCCGATGAAACAATAAAAATACTCGTTGATTTTTCTAAAAAATCTCTAAAAGACCCAGTTGTATGTATGAAAGACAGCCCAGGTTTTATCGCCAATCGAATCAACGCTCCCACGATGTTATGGATGTATCTCATGTATGATAACAAAGAATATAAACCTGCAGAGGTTGATAGAGCTTGTATGAATATGGGCATGAGAATGGGTATATATGAATTAGCTGACTTCACAGGTTTAGATATATCCTATCATCTCCTAAATTACTTTGGGGATCGTCTTCACAAGGATTATAAACCACCTGCTAGCTTAGAAAAGTTATTTAAGAACAAAAATCTCGGTAAAAAAACAGGTTCTGGGATTTATGAATGGCCAGAGGTAGGAAGACCAGAGATTGGTGAAAAAGCAGCTGATTTTGATCTAATGAATCTGTTAAGGATCCAAATCAATGAAGCTGCAAAAGTGTTGGAAGAGGGTCTAACTACTGCCAAAGAAATCGATATTGCCATGAAAAAGGGATTTAATAACCCTTTTGGTCCAATAGAGATGGCTGAGACCACTGACTTAAAGGAATTAACCGAATTTTTAGATGGTTTAGCAGATAAATATGGTAAAGAAATTTATCGAGCCCATGATTGGATTCGTGATGGATCATTACCTGATCGCGCAAAAGGTGTAGTAAAAGAAGAGAAAAAATCTCCTTTTGAATTTGAAACCGTTAAAATCATTAAGGATCCAGAAAATTTTGTCACAACACTTCTGATGAATCGTCCCCCACTAAATCTGATGGATACTCAGCTATTAACTGATCTCGGAAGCGCGTTAGAACTCCTTGTTGACGATAATGAGACACGTGTAATTGTATTGAAAGGTGCAGCAAATTGCTTCTCTGGTGGATTCGACATGGCATCAGGTCTTTACGACAGCGCCTGGGACGTGAAAAAGGGTGTTGTGAGAGGACAACGAACTTTCAAGCGTTTCCGTGACGTTCCCAAGCCAGTTATTGCAGCAATTGAACGGTATGCATTTGGTGGGGGATTAGAACTAGCAATGAGTTGCGACCTACGTTTTGCCAAAAAAAGTGCCAAGATGGGACTGACTGAAGTGACGCTAGGATTAATTCCAGGTTGGGGTGGTACACAACTAATGGTTCGACACCTAGGTATTGGTAAAACTATGGAACTGATTCTTACTGGTGAACGGATTGAAGCCAAACGAGCTTTCAAAATGGGATTGATCAATCGTGCAATTGACGATGAAGATTTTGAAGAAGAAGTATATGAAGTCGCTAAAAAGATAGCACTTAGAAGTGCTCCCATCTCAGTAGGTATTGTTAAACAATTAGTTAACTTTGGTAGTCAAATTCCCCTTGATGTAGGCCTCGAATGGGAAAGTTATGGTTCTGCTCTTAACTTCACTACAGAAGATCTCCAAGAAGGCGTTATGTCCTTCATGCAGAAAAAGAAACCAGAGTTCAAATACAGATGATTTACTTCCCATTCCTCCTTTTTTCTACTTTTTTCTGAAAATCAAGATTTATCAAAACTCAGGATAAATCACCCTATTTGGGATGATTCCTTTTATTTTGTTATTTCTCCTTTTAATAAAATTGATATTAACATATAGCTTTAATTTAAAGTAGTTAGTAAATAATAATTAGAGAATTTATAATCAGAAGAAAAGAATAGGCGAATAATTCCACAGAGGATGTTCTCAGTGAATCCAAAAACGGCAATTAGACAAAAAAAATAAATTATATTATTGGAATTTACTCTTTTTGACTTTAAAAGTTACTTATTCCAAAGAAGGTGGAAGTTGAAGTGAAAATTGATGATATAAAACATGTAGCTGTTATTGGAGCGGGTGCTATGGGCCACAGTATTGCGCAAGTTGCTCTGATGTCTGGTTATAGTGTTTCTCTTTATGATATTAATAATAAGATTGTCGAAAATGGAAAATTGAGGATTGAATGGTCTTTTAAAAGATTTATAGAGAAAGATAAAATCTCTGAAGGTGGTTATAAGAATTTCATGAATAATCTTACTTTAACCACTGACCTTGAAGAAGCAATTAAAAAAGCTGATCTATGCATTGAAGCAGCACCAGAGAAACTGGATCTCAAAAAGAAAATCTTCAGTGACTTAGATAAATTAGCGCCAACACACGCTATCCTAGCTTCTAACACAAGTAATATGAGTATAACAGAAATAGGTGCTGTGACACAACGTCCTGAGAAAGTTATTGGGACTCATTTTTTTAACCCTCCAGTTTTAATGCCAATTGTCGAAATTGTAAAAAGTGAGAAGACTTCTAAAGAGACTATAAAAGTTGTGACAGATTTCATAAAGAAATCAAATAAAATCCCGATTTTCTCTAAAGACAGTCCTGGTTTTATTTGCAATCGAATCATAGCAGCAAGTACTTTATTACTGAATTTAATGCTTGATAGGAAAGAATACCCTCCTGAAAAGATAGATGCAGCTGCTATGAACATGGGGAGTCCAATTGGTCCATATCAACTGCAAGATTATCTTGGATTAGATATCGTGTATGATAGTATGAATTATCTTTCTGAACGCTTATCAAAAGACTACGCTCCAACTTCAACGATGGAAAAGTTACTGAAAGAAAACAGGTTAGGTAAAAAAACTGGTAAAGGTATTTACAATTGGGAGAAGGGCAAACCTGAAATCGATCAGTCAGATCCAGCAGACTTCGATATGATGAAACCCATCCGAGTACAAATCAATGAGGCCGTAAAAGTACTCGAAGAAGGCATTGGTACTGCCAAAGACATAGATACTGGGATGAAACTAGCATTCAATAATCTCATGGGACCATTTGAACTTGCCGAAAACACTGATCTAGCTGACTTAACATTATTTCTTGATGGTTTGGCGGAAAAATATGGTAAAGAAGTTTTCCGCGCCCATAAGTGGATTCGTGATGGGATACTCATGGAACAGATAGCCAAATCAGAAGAAGTTAGATAAGTTTTTCATATCAACTTCGTTATCATTTAAAACGTAACATAGAAGTGCCTCTTATCTTTAATTCGGAACTTTAATAGGCTGAGTCTCTTGGATCCATTGTTTTTTCTTATTTTATTAGGAATATGCATACTAGTGGGTACAATTGGTGTTATTGCTGGATTTGGTGGTGGAGTTTTTATTGTACCAGTTTTAATAATTATTTTTGAAATTCCCATTGAAGAAGCAGTAGCTAATTCCTTAGTTGCTCTTTTTCTTCCTTCAATCGTAGCCACATATAGAAATAGTCGTCAAAAAGAGGTAAACTTCAAGCTGGGATTATTATTTGAGATTCCTACTGCGATAGGGGCGTTTATTGGGGCAAATCTGACTGCTATACTTCCCTCACATTTATTACAGATAGTATTCGGTTTTTTAGCATTTTTTATGGGACTATTAATGATCAGAGACTATAGAAAACAAGATTTCCAATCTAAAAAAGAAGGAAAGTGGATCAAAAGATTTTCTACTATTGGGCCCCAAATGAACTCTCACACGGGTAAAGGATCATATACTGTTGGTATTTTTGCTTTAGTAATCGCGGGCCTTTTTATTGGAGTAATTGCAGGAATGTTGGGCATTGGATGTGGATGGATAACTACACCTTTAATGATTCTAGGCTTTGCTATTCCTCCTCGTATTGCCACGGCTACCGCTACATTTATGATTATTATAACTTCAGCTGTGGGGGGAATGATCCACGTTCTTTATGGGCATTTGTCACTTCTTTTTATTCCATTAACATTGGGCCTAATATTTGGAAGTGAGATTGGCTGTAGAATTCGTACACGTATTCGTTCTGAGCACATTTCCTCGATAGTAATTGTATCACTTTTCATAATTAGTTTTGTTATGATTGAATCAATTTTAATTACTTGATATCAAACCCATTATTTTACCTCTTTTGCAAAAATTAACGACTTAATTTCAGGAGTATCAGGCCACATCCCGTAACCACTCGGTCCTTCATAAATAACTGAAAAATTTAGCTTTTGATAGAATTGAATTGCCTTAGAATTTTGTTCACTAGTTCCAAGATGAAACCCTTTAATATTGTGATCTTTCAGATGTTTTTCAAAAATTTCTAATAATTGGGTTCCGATACCTTGCCTATGGTATTCAGGAAGGATGTCAATATGAATGTGTGCAGGATATGGTGCTAAAAGAGTTTCTATATTCGGAATCTTAGGTTCATTTCCCCAAATCTTCTTAAAGTGCCATAAGACTCGGAAACTTCTTGGATGACGCCATAAAGTGTATAGAAAAGCCCTGAGAGCTATTTTAGGAATCATTTTCTTGCGAAACTGTTTTTCTTGCTTTTTAGAATCTATACTACTTAAAATGTATCCGATTACTTGCCCAGTTTTTTCATCAATAGCTATAAAACAGTTTTCTGGTTCATAATCAATGTAATATAGGCAAAATAATAGCCCAAAGAGATATGAATCATCAAAACGGCCAGCTGCACTTTCTCCCATGTAGCCTGTATGCCAACATACATTTATTACTCCTTTTCGATCTCTGGCCTGGTAATTTCGAATATGAACCATCAGTTGGTACCCCTTTCTATAATGAAAAAACTAAATTTGATCGAGTTTAGATAGTACAGCTACAACAATCCGCCAAATTAACTCCACTGACTTGATATAGACTCTCTCTTGAGGTGAATGTGCGTCTTTAATCTCAGGACCAATAGAAACAAGTTGTAAATCAGGATCTATTCCCTTAAATAAACCAGTTTCTAATCCTGCATGGATCGCTTTTAGTTTTGATTCTTGCTTATACTCACGATCGTATTCTTGCTTAACTAAATTTAGAAATGCTGAATCTAAATCAGGTTGCCACCCTGGATATGTTGGGTTCTGAATAACTTGGGCGGATACTCTCTCTCCAAGTTCTTTGAGTTCAGTTCTCACTCGATGAAGCTCTTCATCAATAGAACTACGAGTACTCGCTATTATTTCAATTGAGTCTGATGAGGTTTTTACTAGTGCGAGATTATTAGATGTTTCTACCAAGTCTGGAATATCTTTGGAAAAAGCTAGAGCTCCATGGGGTATTTCATATAACAATGTGAGAATTGAGTTTGTTGAAGTCACACATGTATCAAGAGATATTTCTTGTAAATCCACTTTGATACCAGGTTCATTTGTACGATATGTTTTAATTTGAGACCTCCATTCATCAAACATCAGTTTGACAGCTTCAGTGTTGTCTACAAGAAACTCACAATAAGCATCACGGGGAATAGCATTGTGTGCACTACCTCCTCTAATGGTACATAGGTGGAAATCATAATCTACTTTTTGACGAATATTGATTATCCCCTCGATTAAAATTTTGATAGCATTAAGTCGTGATTTATGAATATCCACTCCAGAATGTCCACCAGTTAGACCACCCACAGTTAGCTTGAATCCAGTCAAAGATGGTTTAGTATCCCAAGTAACTGGTAGAATAAATTTAGTTTCTCCTCCTCCAGCACTAGAAACTGTTATTTCTCCTTCATCTTCTGAATCTAAGTTGAGAAGATATCTGTATTTAATAAATTCTTTATCTATTGCAAAAGCACCAGTTAATCCTGTTTCTTCATCTACAGTTAATATTACATCAATAGGGCCGTGTTTAAGGAGAGGATTACTTATTGCTGCAAGCGCCATCGCGACTCCAATCCCATTATCAGCTCCTAGGGTAGTACCATCAGCTGTAACATAGTCATCAACAATTTTTAATGGAATTGGATCATTATCAAAATCATGGGAACTTTCAGGAACTTTCTGAGCCACCATATCTAGATGAGCCTGCAGAATCACTCCAGGATACTCTTCACCTCCTTTTGAAGCTTTTACTTTTAGTAAAAGATTTCCAGTGGAATCTTCTTCATATGATATCTGATGCTTTTGTGCCCAATTTTTTATCCATACACGTATCTTTTCCTCCTTTTTTGACTCTCGAGGAATCTGCGAAATATCCTCAAACAAATTCCAAACAATATGTGGTTCTAATTCACCTAATACCCTTTTCTCCATCTCTGAGTACCTCATCAATCATTTTGGATTGAACCATGAAATTTTGAGTTGATCCTCTGAAGTGAATAATTCTTTAATGAATAAAAAGCCAATCATTATTTCTCCAATAAACCCTGCTGACAAAATCATTAAAAAAATAATCACCTGATAAATAGCAGCAATCACTGGGTTAACCCCTCCTATAATCATACCACTCATTAATCCTGGAATGGTGACGATCCCTAATACTGCAACCCGATTAGTTGTAGGAAGAAGTCCAGCACGAAAAGATTCTTTTAATATTGGTTTAACTGAATTCCAAGAACTATCACCTAATGATAATGCAGCTTCAATTGTTCCTTTTGACTTCTTAATATCAGCAATTAATCTTTCAAGCACAATTGTAGTCATAACCATAACGTTAGCTATTACCATTCCTCCCATGGGGATTATATAAGTTCCCTCTCTCTCAATTATAGATATAGGGGTTGAATCAATTGTGAGGATAGGGGTTGTGACTATCACCATCACAAATATACTAGCTGTTGTTATCGCAACTAACTCTAACTTGAATATATTCGGATAAGGAAATCGATTCTTTGCAGTATAAGCTGCAAATACACACATAAACAATAAAACTCCATATAGTATTAATAAATCTCTTAATTCAAATATGACTATTAAAATAGAGGCCATTAAAAGAATTTGAATAAAGCCACGAACAAAGCTCCAAGTGAATACTTTTTCTAAATTAATATTTTGCCAATAAGATAATAACACTATCAATGTCAAAAGAAGAATTGAAAATAATATTCTAAATAACATTTCCGTAATTTCAGTTTCAGGTGCTAAACTCAATTTTCATCTACTCTCCTTCTTTTTGAAAAATCCCCTTATCTCCTTCTCGTTGTACTTATGAAAAAACTCTTTTGTTGATGTTTTTTCAATGAATTTTCCATCTTTTAAAAATAATAGTTGGTCAGTCAATCTTTTTGTCTGTTCTAAGGAATGAGTGACAATAATTATCTTTATTCCTTCTTGAGATAAGTTTCTTATTGTATTTTCTAATATCTCTTCAGAAACAATATCTAAAGCACTTGTTGGTTCGTCTAAAAGCAGAATATCAGGATTATTTGCCAAACTTCGGGCGACTGAAACACGTTGTTGTTCTCCCCCAGATAAATTTTCGACATCACGGTCTAGAAATTCATGAGGAAGTGCAACCTTATCTAAAAGTTCAATAAGATCTTTTTTTGAAAGACTAACCCCCCATATTCTAGGACCATAAGTTAAATTGTCTTCTACAGTTTTAGCAAAAAGATAGGGTCGTTGTTGAACTAGCCCAATTCTCTTCCGTAGCTCTCGGACTGGAATTGTGTCATAAGATTTTTCATCAAGACTGATTCTACCTGTTGTAGCTGAGATTAATCGGTTCAATAGACGTAAAAAAGTGCTTTTCCCTGAACCAGAAGGTCCAATTATACCAGTAATTCCTTTTCTATCAATCCTGACGGAGATATTGTTTATAATTTGATTTGAATTGATTATAAAACTTACATTCTGAAAGCAAATTGGACAATCTTCACCATTATTTTTCTGTTTTTGGTTATCCATTGATTGACCATTCATCAACTATATCCTTCCTTTATGGACATATTTAGCAGTGGTATTTTTGTTCAATAAAGAGGGCTAATGGAAGAAAATAAAGAAATGATAAATTTTTTTTCAAATCACATTTTTTATAGGTTATCCTATAACAAATTGAATAAATATAATTGATTCTATAACATCTTTATATTAATAAGAAAAAGAACTGAATGAACAATGATATATAGAAATATCAGAGTACCTTTTCCCCTCACAATCAAGGAAAGATATGATCAACACCGTCGAATTCCACGGTGTGAAACCGCATTACAACCCCGTTCTTTGGAAATAACACCTAAGGATTTAAAATAAATTACATTTTTCTTTTTTTTGTAAGCTCAATATTATATGGGTATGGGAATAAAAAAAAATTTGAAATTAAAGTCTGGTTTTGTTCTAGTTTTCCCCTAGATTTGATAGTGATTATAGATCACCTATTAAACTATCTCTGTTACTGATCTAGTAGGGAATTTAAGAAGTAGAATAAAATTAAATCTCAAAAATATAAGTGTGGAAATCTGGGGAGAACTAATTATATGAATTGGTAAAACATTAGGTATATTAAAGACCAAGAGTTGAGTGTATTTTCTGGTGGCTTAAGACGTATAACGATGACCTTTGAAGCAGTGAAAACTCTAGAGAAGAAAAATAGTGCACCATTAAGTTCCTTTATTATTAATTGAGCGAATTCGTCAAAGCATGAATTTCCTTCAAAATAATCTGAAAATAATGATAATAATTATAATTGGCTTGATTTTAGTTACCTCTGGAGTGGTTATCACAGCAGTAGTTCTCAACTCCAACGATAAAATTAAAGTAACTTTATTATATAACGCAGGGGTAATGATAGAAACAGAAGACTCCAGGATTTACATAGATCCTTTTAATTTACCATCCAAGTATTCTAATTATCCTGCGGATTTAATTCTCATTACACACGATCATGGTGATCATTATGATCCATCTTCTATTGATCTCATTGTAACCAAGAACACGAGATTGTTCTTCCCAGCAATTATGAGCCTAGAAGCGACTCAATATGGTGCAGATTCCGTACAGCCTGAAGATGCTTTTGTATTCAATAATTTTAATGTGAGCTGTTTCTATATGTACACGATGCCTGGATCTGATCAATCAAGTCATCCACAGTCGAATAATTATACCAGTTACATTATTGAGCTTGAAGGTTTTACAATTTTTCATGCAGGTGATTCTTGGAATATTAATGAGTATGAGCAATTGAATGGTGAGATAGATCTAGTTCTCCTACCTCTTGGTCCAGGATGTCAAACTATGACAGAAATTGATGTGGTTAGAACGGTAGAAACGATTGAACCCAGCTACTTCATACCTATTCATTTCACTGAAGAAGCGAAGGAAACATTTGTTGACCTATACAAGGAAGATGTCGAAACCTGTGGTTGTAAATTTATTAATCTAGACTATTACGATTCCTATGGATTTAATTGACTTTAGAAAAGCTGAGAGCGCAGCTAAAACAGAAATAAGGAGCTTTCAGAAAAATCAAGAAAAATACCTCGTTATAGGTATACCCCTGTGGATAGAATTTAGCCAAAAATTGAAGAAATCTTCTTCTATAATCGATAAAAGGTTTTATCCTTCCTGTCTTTATTAAATATAACTTGCTTTCCTTTTTTGTGACTTTAACTAGCAAGGTAAGCTCCTCATCAAGAAGATTTGTTCGTTCTCATGGTCTTCTTTACACACCTCATCCCCTTAATCAAAACGCGTCAGTTAAAAGTAGCTTTCATTGATAATACCAGCCTGCAAACTGATTCTCAATTGATGAATACACTTGTACAAGTTTTGGATGAGTACTTCCTGAAGAACACCACTTCGAACCTGAAAAAGACAATTATGGAATTATTCGCTTTTAGTAATGAATAGATATATTAAATAAAAAAATAATTGAAAGATATTGATATAAGGAGTTCATTAGTTTGCAAACTTTATCAGAATTGACAGATATTGCCATTGAAGTAACTAACTTAACAAAAACATTTGGGAAGGGAGAACAGAAGGTTGAAGCTGTGAAAGGAATATCACTTACGGTTAAAAAGGGAGAAATCTTCGGATTTTTAGGCCCAAATGGTGCAGGAAAGACTACAAGTCTACGTATGATAGTTGGCCTTCTTCTTCCAGATGAAGGAAAAGTCACGATCTTTGGTATGGATCCTAAAGATGGGAAAAATAGCAAAACGCTAAAAAAATTATTAGGAATAATTCCTCAAGAGATCAGCCTCTATGAGGAATTAACAGTAGAAGAAAACCTATGGTTCATGGCTAACGCTTATCGAATTCAGAAAGAATCGGCAGCAAATCGAATTAATAATCTCATAACTAAGATGGGATTAGATTCCAAACGAAAGTCTCTAGTTAAAAATTTATCAGGGGGACTAAAAAGGAGAGTAAACGTAATAATGGGATTAGTTCACGATCCTGTTCTTGTTCTATGTGATGAACCAACTCCAGGGTTAGATCCCCAATCACGAGTAGTAGTATGGGAGTTCATTCAAAACTTACCCAAAGAAGGAAAAACTGTCATTTTAACAACTCATTTCATGGAGGAAGCAGACCGCTTATCAGATCGTGTAGCAATTATCGATCATGGTGAAATCCTTGTTTTAAATACCCCAAAAAAGTTGAAAGCCTCTATTGGGGAAGGAGATTTATTGGAGTTCGATTTAGCTGACGATTCAGAAGAACACTTACAGAAAATGGCTGATTTATTAAAAGGATTTACTACTTCTAAAGGTTTAACAGTTGAAGATGCTTATATCTCAGAAGGAAGAATGGTGATGAGAGCTTTGAATGTGATTCCAAATCTAGCGCAAATATTGAATCGTATAGAAGAACATGGGGCAGTAGTGGATAATATGGCTATTAGAAACACCACACTTGAAGACGTATTCATCAATTTAACAGGAAGAGCTCTTCGAAATTAAGGATAGAGATTTTCATGCTTATACTTGATATTGCTATACGTTTTCTTAAGGAATTATTTAGATTGAAGATATCTCTCGTAGTCCTCTTAGCAATGCCTGCATTTATGGGATTTATGTTTGCCTTCGCTTTTGGGTCTGCAGGTCTAGATGAAGCAGAGACTTATACAATAGGAATCATCAATAACGATGAAGGGATTGGAGACGGACTAGCTGCTTATCTTCGAAGTGATCCAATTTTATTGAACAATCTCCCTTTTAATGAGACAACTCTTGATAAAGGATTTGCAGCTGACTTTATTGATATATTAAACACAACTATTTATCAAACAGATGAAGAAAAATCAGAAAAACGTATTTTTTCTGTTCTAGAGTATGATGATCAAGAAATAGGGCAACAAGCTGTAGAAGAGCGCCAAATAGACGCGTTAGTAGTATTTCCTGAAAACTATTCAAATACAACATTATCAGCTTTTAACAACGCTTTTTTCTTTCAAAACAGCATTTATATCCACAATCTGAGTTATCTGCCTTATTGGTCTTATAATGGCCCTCCATTCCCTATCAACGAGAATAGTGAAATCCTTATTATTGGAGACGAAGGATATTCTCGATATCAAATAGCTAAAATCATATTGGACAAAATTTTTTCCATTTTTAATGAGCAAATTAAAGCTTTAAATTATGCTGGGGGAAATCTGGGCTTTTCTCTCGCGCCAATCACGTTAGAAGAGTACAGTATCTTTGATATAATCTTCCCTGGGATTCTAGTATTTGCTGTATTAATGCAAGCAGGGATGATGGCTGCTTTTTTGGTTGCAGAATTTGCTGAAACGAAAACAATTGCTAGAGTACGATTATCTTTGATTAAACCATATGAATACATTGCTGGAGTTACAATCTATGCATTCGTGATTTCTTTTATTCAATTGAGTATTCTTATGGTTCTTGCAATAGTTGCATTGGGTTTCAATCCTGCAGGTAACGTTATTGAAGCAATGATTGTATTAATGCTTACAATAGTGTTCACAACAGCTCTTGGATTCCTTTTAGCTGGAGTTTTCAAATCATCAGATACAGCTGGACAATCTGCAGGATTTTTGATGACACCATTAGCATTTATGTCGGGAGCATTTATGGAAGCGCCAACAATAACAATTTTACCAAAAGTTTTCCCAACAGCATCAGGATTGAACAGGGATTTCGTATTGTGGGATATTTTGCCTTCTACACATGCTGTGAATGCATTAAGGTCAATTTTATTATATGAATTTTCGATACTTGATGTTTGGGCGGATGTACTATTTGTGATTATTCCGAGTCTAGTATTATTATTTTTTAGTATGATTTTCTACACAAAAAGACGATTCAGGGGAGATATACCGAACTAAGGTGATGATATGCTTTTATTTAGTACTTTTATGCGAACCATCAAACAAACGTTAAGAAGCAATACCCGTATAGTCTTAATTGTGGGATTCCCGATAGGATTTACCCTTGTATTTGCATTTATTTTTGGTGGGGAAAGTATAGTAAGTGGTCAGGATTCTACTCTTTCAATAGGGGTTATAAATCAAGATGATGGAGAATATCTTACTATTGGTAATTTAAGAGATGATTTCACAGATTATTCAGAGCCTTGGTTTGAAAATACTACTCTTAACCCTTTCTTTATTGGCTTTGGACAATTATACATCTATTGTCTCGAAGGTGAAACACCTGTTGTTATTTCTAATAAATCGATTCATATCACAACATTTAGGACTGTAAGAGAGGCAGAGCTAGCTGTACAGTCCAGAGCGATTACTCTTGCTATAAAAATTCCTCATAACTTTTCATATGGAATCTTATCAGGGATTAATTCTTATGAAAGGATTATTAATGGCTTACCTTTAATTGATGACCCTGAGATCCAGAATGTTAATATTACTATTGAATTACTAGGTGATCCGAGTTATCTAGCATTTCAGACAACTCAAACCGAGATTGAAACAACAATGGTAAGATTTCAGTCAATTTTCTATGAGGTTGAACTTGAGGCAGGAAATTTCAATACAAACTTCCAAAACGTGATTAGTTACGAACTAACCCAGTTTGATTATTTCATCAGTGGTTTCTTGACCTTTGGATTAGTATTATCATCAAGCAGTATTGCTGGGATTCTAGGTGATGAACGAGAATATAGAACTTTGGATCGGTTAAAAATCTCCAATATGCACCCAATTGAATTGTTGGGAGGCGTTTCTCTAACCCAAATTGCGACAGGTGGAGCACAATTAGCAATAATGATGTTTACAGCTTATGTTTTAGGATTCCGTGGTCAAGGGAATCCGTTCAATGCATTCATTGTAGCAATGATCACAATTATTCCAATTTTAGGACTAGGGTTCTTTGTAAGCGCATTTGTACCAAATGGTCGTGATGCAACAGGAGTTATCGCCATGTTATCAGCTCCAATTGGTTTTGTGTCAGGAGCCTTTCTACCTGTGCCAGAAATTCCTTTGATCCCTGATCTAATACCTACTGCATCTGGGAGTCTTCGTGCGTTACAATTATGGGATTTTTTCCCCTTTTATTCGAGTACAACAGCAATCCGTAATATCTTGCTTTTTGATCACAATCTTAACCAGGTAATCCCAGAATTAGTCTTTCTAATCACAAGTGGTTGTATTTTCTTCATTATTGGTCTAATATTCTTTGTTTGGCGAGTATTTAAACCGGAAAAATGAAGATCTAAGTAAAAATAATATTATGAATTCTCTTCAAGAATTCTACGGGCATCTTCCAAATATCGATAAACAGATAGGTCTTTAGTAGCACGTAATTGCTGTCCTTCCTGCTCAATTAAATTGATTGCTTCTAAAGCTTTCTTTTTTTGCCTGTATAGGTGATAAGTATCAGCATCTCTTATGATTTCGGAATAGAGCTGATAAGCTTTATCGTAATTTGATTGAAATCGAGCAAGGTGGGCTTTTAACAGATTACACTCGAGAATGAGTGCTGATAATTTTTTCTTATTTACTTCAGTTTCTAAATCTGATAAAAGTTTTTCCGCTTCTTTAAGTACTTTCGGATTTCCAGTTCTTGACATTTCTACAAGAAGATCAAGGTACATTAATTCGTCAGATAGGGCCGCAGCACCAATTTCTTTTGTTTTCTCAAGAGATGATTGGAAAGCTTTCTTCGCTAATCCAAAATTTAACTCATGTTTTTCAATCAGGCCGAGTAGATGGTAATATGATGCCTGATCCCAATTAGATTTACAATCCTTATATTGTTCTAATAGCTTCGTTCTTGCTTCTTCTACTTTATTTAATGCTAATAATACTTGAATCTCGTATTTCAACATCTTTAATTCATTAATTGGCTCTTTTTGTTGAGATTTCATACCTTCATTGATCTGTCTGGCTTCCGCTATCGCTTGAGAGGCGTTTTCAATTTTGTTTTGCTGAAAATACAGATCACTAAACAATAAATTCAGATACCCCTTATACCAATCAGCATATTCATGTTGAGATTTTCGGGCTAAAGCTAATGCTTTATTCATGATTTCCTCTGCTTCTTTAAATTTACCAGAAAGTTGAAGAGTACGAGAGTATTCAGTGTATAAGCCAATGCATAATAAAGAAGGAGGTTTTCCA
>JAHQWW010000059.1 GCA_029856365.1 Candidatus Hodarchaeota archaeon | reverse complement strand
AGCTTTGACTATGATGTAACACGTACTGGTGAATTTCTATGTACAATGACAATTTTGAACACTCGCAATCAAGTAGCTGTTTACGAGCAGGTGATCACGGTAATTGGGGATCCAGACGCAAACGTGACACCAGGGTTCGAATGGTTTATGATACTTGGTCTTTTTGCACTCCTGCCAGTCGTGAGAAATCGTCTGAAAAAATAGAAGTTGAGTCTCATTACTTCCCATTCTTTTTTCTCTTTTTTAAGGAGATTTTATCGTAGTTTTAAAATTAATATTATATTTTCTCTTTTTATTGCCAGAAACAACCCATTTTTAAGTGATCTTTACTAATTTCTTGTCATGTCACATAACGTTATCGGACTCCAAAAAACACAAAAATCATTCATACGCTGGTTTTCGGGTCATTTAACAGCCAATCCTCTAGTAATCGGTTCTGTGGTAATTGGAACCCTAATCGTGATATTCAGTCGTTTACTTATTCCTATCGTTTTGGGTAAAGCAATTGATATGGCTATTATTGATAAAGACGATTTACTGAGTCCTACAGATCAATTATCTCTTCTAAGAGATTTTGTGCTTTTTTTACTAGTTTTGGGGGTAGTGAGGTTTTTTATAGCCGTGTTAACAACTTTTGCTAATGATTGGTTGTCTTGGACTGCCCAAAAGCGTATTAGGGAAGAGTTTTTTAATAGTATGCAGAATAAACCTTTGAAATTCCATGATTCGGTGAGAACAGGAGAATTAATGGCTCTAGCTACAAATGACCTAGGTCAAGTCGGCGGATTAATTAGTCCTGGCTTTGGAATGATAGCAGATGTCTTTATTTCGATTATATTTTCTGCACTTTTAGTGATAGGAGTTTTAAACTCTCCTGAATTATTGATTCTTTCAATTCCATTTTTTATCGCTTATCTATGGGCAGTCTTTAGTTTTAACCAGAAAATGGCACCAATTAGCCACACTTTCATGCGGAAATGGAGTGCAATTGCTACTGCTGTGCAAGATAACATAACTGGAGCTGAAGTTGTACGAGCGTTCGCAGAGGAATCATATGAACGCCAGAAGTTTATGAAATACGTTCTTGACTTCAGGGGAGCTTGGTATCGCCAACAAATACTTCAAGCACGTTATTTTCCAACACTTATATTATTTGCAGCCATTGGATTCTCTGTATTAGCAGGATCATTCTTGATCATGTTTGATAGACTTACTATTGGAGGTTTAATCTCCTATAATGGATTATTAATCAGTCTAATGGTTCCTACATATGTAATTAGCTTTGCCATTCAAATTTTTAATGCAGGTTTGGCAGGAGCACGGAGAATTCATGAAATGGAAGTTAGAGAAGAAGGAGAGGAGAATGGTCAGGGGGATAAAGAGTTTCCAGGAATTTCCGGAATTATCCGTTTCAAGGATGTATCTTTCAAATATCCAACTTCAAGAAAACCAGTATTAGATAAAATCAATCTTGCAGTCGCACCAGGTCAAACTATTGCTATTGTTGGTCCGACTGGATCTGGTAAGTCCTCTCTCACGAACTTATTACTCAGGCTTTATGATTATGAGGGAGAAATTACAATTGATGGAATCAATATTAAGGAGTACTCACTAGAATCCTTACGAAAGAGCTTTGGACGTATTGAACAAGATATCTATCTTTTTCCACGTTCAATTCGAGAAAATATTATATTTGGTGCAAGAAATGCAAGTGATGTTGATGTTAAGCAGGTTGCACGACTTGCTCAAGCTCATGATTTTATTATGAAGCTACCAAAACGGTATGACACATATGTAGGGGAAGGAGGAAGTCAACTCTCTGGAGGACAGAGACAAAGAGTCGCCCTAGCGAGGACATTTTTAACAAATCCCAGCATTTTGATCTTTGATGATTCCACCAGCTCAGTTGACTCAAGAACGGAAGAGAAAATTGTCAAGGCTATAAACACAGTAATACAAGGAAGAACAACTTTTGTAATCACTCATAGGTTATCTACAATTCGTCAAGCAGATTGTGTTATCGTTCTCAAAGGTGGAAAGATAGTAGCAAAAGGCCATCATTCAAAATTAATCCTTACATCACCTGATTATCGTCGAATTTTTGGTAAGAACGTTGAGCTTCCTCCTTTGGAAGTGAGTAGAACATCAATTACACCAACTTTCGGAGGGTCATAATTGAGTTGGATCTTTGAAGGTATAGATCGAAAAGATGAAGAAAGGAAATATTCAGATTGGGAATTAATTAAACGGTCAATTAAACGGATAGCTCCATATAAGCGGCCGATGGTCATTTCTAGCATAACCATGGTCGTTGCGACCTTTACTAGTCTTCTCACTCCATTGATTTTTGCCAATATAATTGATACACTTCAAAATCCTCAATCAACAGAAATTTTTTTTTGGATCTTATTAGCAGGTGGGATCAGCTACCTTTTCCTCTCTGTACTCTCGTGGGTAAACGATTATATCATAAACATTCAGTCAGCGAAATTTGTTCCAGACTTCATGGTTAATTTACGAGGGGATATCTTTTCTGCTCTTCAGGAACAAGATATGAAATTCTTTGATAAACACCGCAGTGGCCGTCTCAATTCACGAGTCTCAAGTGACGCTTCTGATTATGGTGTTGCTGTTTCTATTGTGATGACTATTGTAGGTCATTTTTTAGTATTAATTTTCATATTTATCATTTTAGCGTTGATTAACCTGCCATTGGCCCTGATTTCTGCCATGGTCATTCCAGTACTGTTAGTTATGAGTTTTTTATTTCGTAAAATTGCAAGAATTACGAGTATGAGCTTTCGAAGAGCTCATGCCTCAGTGAATTCATCCATGGCTGAATCTGTGAATGGTATTCAAGTCAGTAAATCATTCGGAGTGGAAACTGAAGTTCTAAATGAATTTAAGGAAGTAAATGAGCGACATTTTATAGCAGGTTTTAGAAGAAATGTGTCAATGGGTATGTTCTTCCCCTTTGTAGATCTTCTATCAGCAATTGGTACAATGGTTATTTTAGGGTTTGGAGGACAAGCAGCAATCTCAGGCATTGGTATTATTACTGCAGGAACACTATATGTCTTTTTATCTTACTTGGCTCGGTTTTTCTTCCCCATCACTCAGCTAGTTAACTTTTATGCTCAACTTCAGGCTGGATTTGCTGGATATGAGCGTATTCTCCAAGTTATTGATGCAGAACCGGAAGTACAAGATCTTGGCAATATTGAGATTGATCAGATAAAAGGACAGATTGAATTTAGGAATGTTAACTTTGAATATGTTTCTGACGCTCCTGTTTTGAAAGATTTCTCTCTTACAGTTCCACCAGGAGAAAAATTGGCGATAGTAGGTCATACAGGTGCGGGGAAGACTTCCATCATAGCATTATTAGCTCGGTTTTATGAATTTCAAGGGGGAAAAATACTGATTGATGAGATCCCAATCCGTAATATTAAGCTCAAGTCCTATCGAAAGCATCTAGGAATGGTTTTGCAAACACCATTCCTCTTTAATGGCACTATTGAGGAGAATATTGCATATGGCCGGAAAGATGCAAGCGATGAGGACTTACAACGTGCTTTAAAGATTTCCAGAGTGGATGAGATCTTAGAATATTTAAAAGATGGGTTACAAACACAAGTTGGAGAAGGGGGGTGCCTCTTGAGTACTGGTCAAAGACAACTAGTTAGTTTTGCTCGGGCTCTTCTAGCAGATCCTAGAATTCTCATCTTGGATGAAGCCACTTCCTCAGTAGATGCTTATACTGAAAGTATGATCCAAGAGTCGTTGGAACAATTAATGAGAGGTCGTACTTCGATTGTTATTGCTCATCGTCTTAGTACTGTCAAAAACGCTGATCGAATTATTGTTCTGGATCAAGGGAAGATTATTGAAGAAGGAACCCACGAAGGCTTATTAAGACAAGGAGGGGAGTATGCAAACTTATACAACACGTATTTCAAACATCAAGAAGTAGCTTGGGTTCCTGAAGAGATGCCTCAACAAGTAGTTATTGAGTCAACTCCTCCTCCGTGAATTAAAATGAAAGAGAATGAAGAAATTAGGATTAATCCCCTAGAAGTTCTTCCAGTGATTTATTTTTCTTCTTGGATGTTGTCATTTTGATCCTTTTAAGCATGGAATAAT
The DNA here is from genome assembly GCA_029856365.1 of Candidatus Hodarchaeota archaeon. Classification (GTDB taxonomy): domain Archaea; phylum Asgardarchaeota; class Heimdallarchaeia; order Hodarchaeales; family Hodarchaeaceae; genus Hodarchaeum. The sequence continues at coordinate 18,153 of JAHQWW010000059.1, read as the reverse complement.
CATACAATAAACTAATTTTTACATAAATTGATAATTCAGAAGGTTTATCATGGTTATCATCTAGAAAAGAATTTCTCTCTAAAGTTAAGAAGCTAGCTTTCTACACGGAAGTTTGTTGAAAGTTCTACTCAATTAACTGTAAGAGGTTTTAAAAAGAAAATTCGGATGAAATTTAAATTCTCACTTTAAATGATATTCGTGGAAAACAAGAATATTTGAAACCTCATTCGGACTTGAGTCATTGGTGTTTTATGTGAATGATAAAATTGATGAAAAATTAATCAATTGTCTAAAGATTCCAGGTCAATCAGGCTTTGAGACACCTATTCGGATGTTTCTCACAAAAGAATTAGCAAAATATGGTGATATGTCGCGAGATAATTTAGGATCAGTAATCTGTAGAATACAAGGAAAGCGTGACCAAAAGCTTAAATGGTTTATTGGGGCCCATTTAGATACATGCGGCTTTCTAGTTCATAGTATCGTAAATGGACATGTTAAATGTCTTAATTTTGGTTATCAAGACACCCAGGCTTGTCACCTCCAACCTGTGGCCATTTCAACTAAGAATGGTTATATCAAAGGCTTAATGTATGCTAAACAAGAAGACAAAAATAAAAAATCTTTTAAAATAGATATCGGAACACGTTCCTCAAAAGTAGTAACTGAATTGGGAATTCAGGCCGGGGATCCTGTTCATTTTTCCATTGATCCTTTTTTTGTTGGTGATCCCTCACAAAGAGTAATATGTTCTCCCCGATTAGACAATCGTCTAGGGGTTTTCGAATTACTTCTCCTAGCAAAACATCTGAAAGAGAATCCACCATTAGATGATGTCTTTCTTGTCGCAACTGTTGAAGAAGAAGTTGGTGCACGAGGAGCTAAAACGGCCGCCCAGAAGATTCAACCAGATATGGCACTTATTTTAGACATAACATATGACGAACACCCAGTAGCTATTGGCCAAGGTCCAGTGATTACTTTATCAGATAGATCTTCACTATTATCAACTCATGTTCGTAATTATTTGTTGAAATTAGCTAAGAATAACAAAATTGCAATTCAAACAGAAGTTTGGAATATCGGAGGTACAGATGCAGGACCTGTACGAGTGATTGGAGCTGGTATACCAACTATTCCCGTTCTCACTGCTACTAGAAATAATCACACCCCGATTGAGATGGCTTGTATTGATGATTGTTATTCTGTTGCAAAATTTTGTCAATTAATAATTGAGAATAGTGGAGAATTACAAACAGTTTTTCAAATGTGAATTAATTAAGAGCTTTTGTTTCATTTTCAATCTGTTCAAGAGAATTAAGCCGTTGTTCAATTTTTCCAACATATTCTTTGAATTGAGGGATATCTGATTTTTCTACAATTTTAGTTTCAAGGAAACGATTGATATTGCAGAGTATTTCCTCAAAAGTCCCTCGTGTTTTAGTTAACAATGATAAAAGGTAACTATCAACTTTCTTAACCTGTTTTTTTGTTTGAATTGTTTTTATCTTTGATTTCAATAAGCTTAAATTTTCTAATCCCCTTTCAAATTGAGGATCAAAGGATTTTCTTAGTTCTGAATTATTTCATGGTTTCTTTCGCCAATAATAGCACCTATATGGTTCAGGATCAGTGAATCCTAATTTTTGTGCTAATTTTACAGATAAGGGATTTGCAGCATCCCAATGTGGTTCAATCCCCTTTTTTAAAATATATTCAATCAGTTTGGCACTTACCAATGTTGCAAAACCTCTTCCCTGGTAATCTGGGTGGGTTGCGATGGCGATTTCAAGACTTTGAGTAATCGGTACAGATGCCTTAAATCCCATTACTAGGGAAGCTATTTTTTCATCTTCTTGAATACAGTATCCTATTCCTTCCTCGTCAAATTTTTCGGGACTTCCAAAATAGTTTATCACTCCTACCCAATGGTTTGAAAATTTCTGACTCAAGATTTGATTTGCTACTTCTATATCAACCTTTTTCATCTGGAATCCTTCAGGCAACGAATTTAATAATCGCCTAATTCGCTGTAATGATATATTCTTTGCAGAAAGCTCAGTACGAGGAAAATATCCAAAGTAGGTCCATTGAGTTTTAAGACATCTTTCCCATTCTTGAGAAGGCACATAGATAAATGCTTTTTCTGGAATTTTCACTAATAATTCTTTCAAATTCTCAGCTTTCCTATTTCCTGCTAAATAACATGCCCATTGCTGACATAGAAAAAGTACTACATCTGGATTTTCCAAATTATCTACAAAACCTTCCACAGTTGACCACGCAAGATTTTGAGCCAGTGGGTTCCGCATTTTATGTCTTTCAAAATAAGGCCAAAAATCCATTAATTGATTCTGTGGTATTTGTTGAATCATTTCTGACCATTCATTATTATTTTTAGCTACTAGAATTGGTTTAATAGAAGAGGAGTCTCTTTACTAGATTTATGATTCTAACTGCTGTAAATATCTAATGTACCATTCCCCTAATGTTTCCCAGATTTGAGCTACATTCTCTCCTGTGTATTCATCAACAGGAATATACATTATATTTGCTTGATATTTCTGATTCATTTCCTTTGTAAACTTCCATACTTCTTCATCAAAGATGGGTTTCTGAGCATTTGATCTTTTACGAATATTTATCCCTGCAATAACAATTGGAATTGATTTTTCCATTCCATTATAAGACCATATTTCATTTAACCATGAAATGATATTCTGAAAACTCTCGGTTGTAACATCGAAAACTATAATTGCTCCTAACGCTCCATAATGGTATCTTCTTCTCTCCAATTCAAAATCCGGGTCTTCTGATAATTGCCAAACCTGAAAGTTGAATGTATTCCCTCCTATATTCATCACCTTAAAAGCCAGATCTGCTACAGCTATAAACGTGATATTACTTCGATAAATATCTCCATAATATTGTAGTATTTCAGATTTTCGATGATCACCAATGAGAACTATTTTCATTGGGAAGGACATTTTTTTTCCTCAATTCTTCTAATATCTTGGAATGTAAAAATAAAACTATTTATAATTTCCTCTTGCTGTGAAAACAATTTTCCCAAGAATTGAACATTCCAATATTTATAACCAGCTTTGAACTTGAAAAAACTTATGTTTAATTGATAAATTAATCTTAATATCCTCTCATCTGCTGTCAACATAACAGTAACTTAGATTAATCATTTTTTTAGGAGTTGTTTCAATGAATAAGCAAGTTTTGATTACTGGTGCTACATCAGGGATGGGATTATCGCATGCTATCTATTTAACCTCTCGAGGTTACTCTGTAATTGGAACCTCACGTCAAGTTGAAAATATTGATCTAGAACAGCTCAAAGAATCATATATTCAAGACCATACAAAGTATTATTATATTGACAGTGCCAAAACAGAAGTAAGGCCAAGTAAAATCCTTATTTCAACCAAAATTAACCAGAACTTAGATAAGTATTTAGAAGATATTCAATATATTTCTATGAATGTTACTAAGATGAACTCTGTGACCAGTGCTATCCAAGATTTAGACAATATTGATGTTCTTATTAATAATGCGGGGCTTGCTCATTTTGGCCCTATAGAAACATATTCTTTAGAAGCCATTCAAGATCAATTTGAGGTCAATTTCTTTGGTTACATTCGAGTAATTCAAGCAGTATTACCTAATATGCGGGAGCAAATGAACGGACAAATCATCAACACTTCATCACTTGCAGGCCTTTCTGCAATTCCTTTCATGGCTTATTATTCAGCATCCAAAGCAGCAATATTACGGTTAACAGAAAGTTTGAAAATTGAATTAAGACCATTTAACATTCGGGTATCCTCTCTCCTCCCTGGAGATATCAATACTCCTGGTAATGCGGTTACAGCATGTCTCTATAAAAAGGACAAGAAATTCAAATCCACTGATATTAAAGACATGATTGATGCGATTCCATTAGAAAAAAATTCAGTATATTATAACCATGGAAAAATAGCTTGGAAAACAATAATGCGAAATTTAATCGTAAGTCCTCCTCCAATAATAGTGTCGAAAAAAGTTGAAAAGATTATAAGAGCAAAACGTCCAAAAATCCATTATAAGTCTGGATCTAAACTTCAAATATGGGGAGTAAATTTAATGAAACGATTTTTTTCTGAGAATCTAACGACACGAATCATGGCAATGTTCTATGGATTATAGTTAATAAAGGATGAAAAGAATAATGAAGTCAATTTATTCAAGGAATGATAGGATTATTGCTATCTGTGAAATTATTGGAGCTTTATTGCTGATTGGATTTTGGATTGGATGGTTCTTTGATATTTTAAAATCATTTGAACCAGGGGATCAATTATATGATGTGTACATCGCATTTGAGTCTTCTTTTCCTGTTGCTGATTCTTGGATAGTAATTTTGTTACTCATTTCTGCATTTGGAGTTTTGAATGAGAAGTCGTATGGTTCCTTTTTTGCTGCAGCTGCGGGTGGCGCATTTGTATTTTTAGGATTGATAGATATAACGTTCAATCTGCAACAGGGAGTTTATCAATATGATTTACTAGCTATTGTAATCAATTTAGCTGCACTAATTGGAGGGATTTTTTTACTAGCATGGTTTGGACGTTATCAATTTTTCATGAAACAGGATTGAGATCGTGTATTTATTCCTAAAAGCTTATTCATTTTTTGATTTTTCTAAAATTTAGAAAGGTCAAATTTCTTCCAGGGCCGACAAAAAGGTATATCAGGGAGTTGATCTTCATGCATCATTGCTCGTTCAAAAAAATAGTAGAAAGAAGTTTCTCCAACAAGATGCATACCACCAGTTACAGGAATGACTGCTCCGGTTACCCATTCTCCTAGATCTGAAACCAAGAATGTTATTACATTAGCCACATCTTTAGGGTGACCAAAGCGACCGCGAGGGATTTGTCGGATCAATGCTTGTGCCAGATCTGGTAGTTCCAGCGGTTCTTTCATTAATGGGGTGACAATAGTTCCTGGACGGATAGCATTTACATTTATGCCATAAGGAGCAAGTTCTAAAGCCAGTGCACGTGTCAAACCTGATATCCCAGCTTTACTTGTAGCATAAGCAGCAATCCCGACGACGGGGATTTCATCATTTATACTAGAAATGTTGACGATCCGACCTTTTACACCTTTTTCAACCATAATTTGACCCACAGCAAAACACATAAGGTGCGTTCCCTTTAAATTCGTGTCGAGGATCCAATCCCACTCTTCTTCGATTAAGTCTAAATAGCCAGAGAGTCCACCTACTCCAGCACAATTGACAAGAATATCAATTGTTTGATATCTATTTAGTGTTGTTTTAACTAGAGTAGAAACTTGATCAGATTTTGAAACATCTAGTTGGTGAAAAAAGCATTCTTTTCCTTTATCTACTAATTTCTGTTCTAGTTTTCCCCCTAAATCCTCATCAAGATCCGCAATTACAACTTTCATACCCAGGTCAGTAAATTGAGCCACAACCGCTGCACCAATTCCAGAGGCTCCACCTGTGACTATAGCTACTTTATTTTCTAATTTTAGAATGTCCATAATAAATTCATTCCTCGGTTGTCGATAATGAAGCATAATCTCCATGAAATTCCACTGGAATACTGGCGAGGATTTGAATCCATTTTATTGTACTGTCACTAGTTCGAAGAAGTTTTATGAGACTACCTTTTTTGAGTTTAAGTTTACGCATTGTGAGAGCTTTCGTAGCCCCCAGCTCTTGACGGAGTATTTTGACCCAGTTACCATATTTTCCCGTAATAATAAATTCTGTCTCTTGTTCACCCTCCCAAATTTCCTCAATTACACCATCATTCTCTTTATATCCAATACGAATCGTTTCTGTAACATTTTTTTTGATTTCTGGTTCCAATATAAAGGTAAAGGATTTTTTTCCTTCCCCTTTAGTCATTTGTAAATACTCTTCATTTGCATTAACTCTTTTTTTAATTTCAAGTAAATGTTCTTTACTTCCCAATAACATAATAAAACCTCCTGAGGAGAAAATTCTGAATTGTTTTGCTAGTATTGCAAAGAACTTTTTTCCCTTTTAATGAATTTTGATATTATTAACTTCTTGAAAAAAAGAACTGAGGAAGTTATGTATTCTAGTTTGTAACTGTAAGAATTTTTAAAAAAGATGAAATCTAATTACTAACACAGTAATTCTACTTAAGCTTGTGTATTATTAGTTGAATTTTCATGTTTAGAGAATCTGATCGATCTTTAGGCGTTTCTTTACCTATCAGCGACGTCATGTTGCTTACTCTTTATTTTTTCTTTTACCCACTTTTCGCGGGTTTATCATTCATTTTCTTAGGTGTATTATTAAACAATGAAATTCACTATCTATTATTTCTTGATCTCATTCTCATTTTTCCCTTCCTATTTACTGGCCTTTTATTTTACCAATCTTTCAAGAATTTGCGGGATTATGCTTTAGAAGTTAAATATTTTCATTTTATACCCTCTTGGTACGAAATGGGCTTACATCTTATTAGACAAGTCTATTATGTCATATTTGTAGGTTTTATATTGACGATTATCCTTAGAGTATTCAATATTATCGAAATTTTAGAACCATGGGATTATTTGGGGCTCTCCATAATCATTTCATTGGGAGTACAAAGTTATTTTCTTGTAAAATCTATCATAAATAAACAAGAATTGCTTTCCACGGCTCAAGAGGCAGTGAGTAGTGAAATCATTGACCAAGTTGAGCTTAATCATCCGAAAAGCCAAATGATTTCCGAATATCGCTTTGCAGATGTTCAACTTCCTTCTCTGTTTCTGAGTGCTGGTGTTATGTCTTATGGTTGGAAAAGGAATATTTGTCTTATCTCCAGGTATTTTAATTGGAAACTAACAGATGAAGAGTTAATTGCAGTTATTCTGCATGAAATCGGTCATATAGCTAATAATCACATAAAGAAATCTTATCTAATTGGAGGCACTGAAGCTTTTTTGCGTATAATGAGAATATTTTGTGTTTTTACAGGATTAATTCTATTAATGCAGGAACAGACAATTTTTACTTTAGATCCCATCTTTTCCTTGTTGTTTATTAATCTTATTTTTCTCGTATTTCTTAGTTCGGCCTTTCTATCTATTTTTCACTATTATCGGATCTTCCTCGCTGAAATACGTGCCGATGATTATAGTGCGATGGCAATTGGTAATACAGTTCTGGCTGATACATTAAGAAAATTACCTTCAACAATCCCTTCTCCCGTATCATACAATCAATCGTCTTTTCTTGGGTTTAGGGTTGCTATCTTACGTCAACGAGCAAAAAAAGAAAAATAAATTCCTAATTAAGGATTGATTCCTCTCAAAATTTCAATCACTTCTCTCATGATTGTAATCTAAATGGAATCTCTGACAGAATAAGTAGGATGAGAAGTGAAATACATATTATCAAAAATGCATACAATATGCGCCATAAATCATGGATGTACAACCATTGAATGCGATCAATCGTTTTTATGCCACTCTGGGCTAGATGGCTCATTTTGATAAGGTGAGAATATTGCTCATCCGAAAATTCCTCACATTCCAGTATTCCTTGGGATTTAAGATCATGGTTTACACGAGATAATCGTAATTTTGCCCTATAAATCATAATTTGAAAGAAAAGTGAAATGAATACTATTACAAGAAGAAAAATAATATTCATTCCCGCTAATAATCTTATTATTGATTGAGAACTGTTTAGAAATAGTTGTAAAGATAAAAAAGTAAGAACGGAAGCTGAAGTGGCAATCGAAGCCAAAGGTGTTGCTGCAACCGACAAATATTCAACTTTTAGACTGTAACTATCAAGTAGTTACACCAATTCCTGTCTTAACTGGTTTGGTTCGTGAGAATGATCCAATATGTGAGAATTCATTGAAAAAATTCCTGAATTTCTTGAAAAATTGAGTTTATTATAAGTATTTTTTGCCAAAAGATTTCAACGCTTCATGAAACATCTCTAGGGGTGCAGATGTGAGTCCTGCTCCAATTTGACCAATTCCAGCTTCTTTATGAGCAATTCCTGTATTTATTAATGGCGGTTCATTTAGTTCTACAACTTTCCGAATATCAATTCCTGTTGGAGCTCCACGAAAATTTAAACTTGGGATGGTAAAAGTTTTACTTTTACCAGCTGTAATTTCATACATTCGTTCGGTTCGTGATACTGCTTCAGAAGCAGACCCTCCTACAAACGAAACAATGGCTGGAGACGAGGCCATTGAGAATCCCCCAATTCCTATTACTTCTGATATAGTTGAATCACCTAAGTCAGGACAGGCATCCTCTTCAGAGAAGCCAGGAAAGTATAACCCATCTACCATTGTTGCTGGTGAGGTGAACCATTCCCGACCAAGAGCTGAAACTTGAATTCCTATGTCGGTTCCATTACGAGCCATAGCTACAACAAGTGAACAATAATCAATGTCACGAGCAGCGTCAGCTATTAACTTTGAGTGAGGCATAGAGAGATTTAAGTTAAATATGTCCGCATTTTGTGTCAAGAACAGGAAAACTTCCTTAGCTGTGGAAACATCAACTGTATCCATAAGATGTGGAGTAATCTCTCTCATAAAAAGATATGAACCTGATCTATTTCGATTATGAGCCTCGTCTCCCATGTGTAGGGATTCAGAAATAATAGATTTAATATCAATACCCTTAGCGTGATTTACTGCCTTTTTCAGGGCAGGTGCTAAAATATCCTTCATCCAGTTGAGTCTATCTAATACTTCAAAATCCCACCCACCAAAGCGTAAAACTTTTCCTCTGCCTTCATTTAAGGTACAATAAGATTTTCTTCCATTTTCTCGATCTTCTAGGACAAATACAGGTTGGTGAGGAGAGGTGACTCCTGTCATTGGCCCAACCGTATCATGATCATGGTTGCAATCAAATTTTATCTCCCCCGAAGCTGCTAATTCATATCCTTCTTCAATATTAGCAGCTAATCCTTCATAAACAAGGATTCCTGCTATGGCTCCTTGTGTCGGGCCACACATTCGACCCCAATCAATTGGTGGTCCCGCGTGAAGAATGGTTTTCTTATCCATCGCAGGAATTACATTCATTGCTTCTAGCTCTATATCCACTAGAATTGGTTGAACATTCGACATTCGCTCTAATGCCACTTCATTTGCTTGTTCTATCTTCTTTTTAATGTTCATTAGAATCCATTCCTCAATCTTTGGGTATGGCTATTAAAGCAATTTATCTAATAAGGATAGAAGCTCAGGGTTACCTTGGGCAGGAGGTTCCCAACGGATATGAACAGTAGGTATTCCCTGTGTTTCACATGATTCATAGAACGATTGTAATCCAATATTTAGAACTTTTGGTCCAGTTGATAACAGCTTATCTAACTTCTCCAACTTTATCCACCTATTTCATTAATTGATTCAGGTCTCCACGTGTTGCGATTAAGGCAGCTAACCTTGCTGCTTGAGCATTTGTGGGCATAACATAAATTCCTAAGTCCTCTAATGTCGGAATTGATTTGTTTAAATCCTGAGGATCGAGCTCAGTTCCACAGAGATGTGTTACTATAGGAATATTTCGATCGAGCAATTCCCATTGAGTGAAGGCATCTTGCATATCTGTTAATGGATCGATATGGGATCCCCAGCCGAAGACGAAGTCTATTAAAATAACCGCAGTCTGAGGGTCTTTAATTTCCTTCAAAAATCTCCGAGTACGTTCTGTTTGATCGATCATCGGATGAGGTTTTCCAACAGTGAATTCATCTGCCCCCATATCAATCAAAGTATGCTCCCTACTCATATTTGGATTTTCAATCTGTTTTGTTCCCCCTAAGTTAACATTTGTCCATAATGATTCAGTTGGACGTAAAATGTCAGAGATAATCATTGCTGCTTCGTAAGTAAACGTACCTCCAGCAAATAATCCTCTAATATACTTCTGTTCGGGCATTAAGATAGATTTAGTTTTGGATAGAATGCGTTTAATTTCCTCATAATCATCAAAGATAACAGAAATCCGTTTAAGTTCTTTAGATTGTATGAAATGTGAAGCAGAATAAGCAACCTCTTCTAAAGTATTGACAGTAAGAGTTTTTCCAGGATGATCGCAGTATCCAGCCTTTTTTCCAAGAAAATTAATTATAACAGGTTTTGAACATATTTGTACTTCTTCTAAGACTTTTTGGAGAGTTTTATTATCTGGGGGTTTTGAGACTATAACTATTGATTGGACTGTAGGATCATGATCAAGGCCATGCAGACCGTCAATCATTGTTACACCACCAACAGAATCTTTTATATCTCGTGATCCAGTTCCAATTGCATGAGTAACACCAATTCCCCTCTGATGACATAATACCATAACCTCTTGGGTTCCAGTGCCAGAAGCTGCTACAATCCCAATTGGTCCTGGCATTACTACATTTGCAAAACCCAACCCAACGTTTTTAATCATGGCAGTACCACAATCAGGTCCCATCACTATCAATCCCTCCTCATGAGCTTTGTTTTTCAGGGCAATTTCATCCTCAATCGGTACATTGTCAGAGAACAACATTACATTTAGATTCTGTTCTAATGCCAAGCGAGTTTCTCGTGCAGCAAATTCTCCTGGGATAGAAATCACAGCCAAATTAGCATCAGTTAATCCTGTTAAAGCACCCCGTATTGATCGATATATAGCCACTTCCTTTAGGGTAGTGACTTCTTGAGAAATCAAATCGATTATATATTGAATAGCTTTAGAAGCATTGGATTTCGTGTCTGCATGAACTGATATAATAATATCATTTGATTTTGCATTTTGGGCTTCAGGAGTCAGAAGACCTACTTCTTCTAATAAAGATTTATTTTTTGGAGTACCCATGAAAACCGAAGCGATTTTGATTCCCTCTAATTTGTTTGCTGCAGATGCGGCTCGCATTAGTTGGACTGAATCACGGTATAGCTGTCGAATTATATGTGTTTTAACACTAAACATGAAAATTACTCTCTGATACTCTCCTTGTTATCTAAATCCTTAGATTCTTTTCAAATTTAGTTAAACAAGATTTTCACTAGGATCTTCATTCAAAGATCTTTTCTTCTTCGAATTCTGCTCCAACTGCATCCTGTTCGATGTTACGAGGTATCAATTCTTGAGGTCGTTTGAGAAATTCACGATAGTACTCATGTTGAATGAGTAGATTCATAATTTCATTAGTTCCAGTCCAAATCGTCATTAATCTAATGTCTCTTAATAGTCGTTCAACAGGGTATACATTAGTATATCCAATTCCCCCCATAATCTGCATTGCATGGTTAATAACTGCCCAAGCTGAATCAGTGGCAAATTTTTTGGTTTCAGAAACCTTTCGACGGATTTCTCCACTAGTAAAGCCCTTATTGGATTCTATAGTCTTTGCGGTTGTAAAAACTAATGATCTAGCGGCATCAAGTAACGTTATGCTATCCGCTAGTTTAAAACTCACTCCTTGAAATCTTCTGATAAGTTGGCCAAAAGCTTTTCTACGATTGCTATATCTAGCTGCAACTTCAAAACCAGCTCTTGCTGCACCAATAGCTCCCGCAGCACTAGTCATTCGCTCTGGAATCATCATCTGATTGAATATTTCACCACCCTGGTTGAGCTCCCCTATTAAATTCTTCATTGGAACCTCAACATTATTGAAATTTAATCTTCCAGTACCTCCTCCACGAGTACCCATTAATCCATAAACATGTTTCACCTCTACTCCTACATCTCGCCTGACAATAAAAGTGCTAATAGATTTTCTGGGATCTTTAGCTTTCAAATCAGTTTTCGCATAGACAAGAAACACGTCTGCTCCTTCAGATCCCACGACAAATCTTTTTTGTCCATTTAAAATAAATACATCACCTTGTCTTTCCGCAGTACAGGTGGCTCCAAAGAAATCGGAACCTCCTCTTGGTTCAGTTAGAGCTTCTGCACAAAACAGTTTTCCTCTGATGATTGGTTCCAAGTATTCTCTTTTCTGTTCTTCATTACCAAATATATTAATTGCCTCGCCAACAATACTGGGTAGAGAATACAAGCATCCAAGGGATGCCCCGAGAACACCAATCTCCTCTAGTATGGATACTTCTGCAATCCATCCTAATCCCTGACCACCGTACTCTTTAGGAAAGCGAATACCAAGGAGTTTCTTTTCAGCTACCGCTTTCACATAATCAGTAGGATATTGGATCTCGTTTTGATCCATTTTTCGTAACCAGGATGAAGGAATTGATTTTATAAATTCTCGGGCTTGGTTCTTCAATTCTCTCTCACTTTCATTTAACAAAATATCATGCATATCGATCAAACTCTCATCATTACTTACTAAACTAAGATGTCTGTTGTTGTTGATTTCTTTACCTTTTAGCTTTATCCTTCTAGGCCTAGCAATACATTTAAATTAAAAATCAGAAAACCTATTTTTATTGGGGTTAATCTAATGTCTTACAATGTTGTTGGAAGATCGATTATACGAGCAGACGCCAAGGAAAAGGTAACTGGTGCTGCCATTTATATTGATGATTTACGATTCCCACGAACACTTTACCTAAAAGTTTTGCGTGCTGGTGTGCCTCATGCTCAGATTAAATCGATTGATACAACTGAGGCAGAGTCAATAGAAGGAGTATATAAAATCATTAGTAGAAATACAAAAAGGGTCGAGAAAACCTTATTATATGGAACTTGTATTTTTGATCAACCTCCAATAGCATTTGACAAGATTAGACATGCAGGTGAGGTAGTAGCAGCTGTTATAGCAGAGAGTGAGAAGAAAGCATTAGAAGCAGTAAAGAAAATAAAAGTAGAACTCGTAGAATTACCCTTTGTACTAGATCCAATTGAGGCTACTTCTTCAAAAGCACCTCTTATTCATAAACGAAATGGTGAGTATAAACATCTTTCAACTTTTATTCCTATACCAAAATCAAATATTTTTTATAAATATCATTTGAAGAAAGGAGATCATGAAAATGTATTTCAAGAAGCTGCTGTGATTGTTGAGGATGAATTTGAATATCCATTAATGAATCATGCAGCAATTGAACCTCACGGAGCAGTGGCTCACTGGGATCATACTGGGGAGTTACATATATGGAGTAGTTCCCAAGCGCCATTTGTTGTGCGAGAAGTCCTTGCAGACATGTTCAAACTTTCGATGAATAAAATTCAGGTGAATGTTCCATTTCTTGGAGGTGGATTTGGAGGTAAATCAGATTATACAATTGAACCCCTTTTAGCGCTTTGCGCTCGATATGTCCCAGGATATTATCTAAAATTCCGCCTTACCCGAAAAGAAGTGTTCATTGGCACTGTGTTAGGCCGAGGTCTAAAAGGAAGAATGAAAATCGGTGCAAAACAAGATGGAATCTTTGTAGGACTCGAAGCTCAATTGTATTTCTCTGATGGAGCATATGCAGATACGAGTTGCAATGTAGTCTTGGCAGCAGGTCATAACTGCGCTGGCCCCTACTATTTTCCTAATTGTAGTCTCCAATCGTTTGGTGTATATACAAACACTCCACCTGTGGGAGCAATGAGAGGTTATGGTCATCCTGAAGGGCAATTTATGATTGAAAGATTAATTGAACAACTCGCGCTTAAACTTGAAATAAATTCAAGAGAAATTCGTATGAAGAATTTCCTTAAACCTGGGGATACCAATTCTTTAGGTCAAAAAATTACCACTGATAATGGCGATATTAGAGAATGTTTCGAAAAAATGATTAAGGTTCTTGAAGTAGATCCATTACCAGAAAAAGATGATCGATATATATATGGAAGAGGGATTGCTGCCTTAGTCAAATCACCCGTACAAGCTGCAAATGCTTCATCAAACGTTTTTTTGAAATTCAATGAAGATTTAACCGTTAATATTTCTACCGGAGGGACCGAAATGGGACAAGGGTGTCTAACGGTTCTAGCTCAAATTGCAGCTGAATCTCTGAAGGTTTCTGTGGAAAAAATTCGTATTAATTACGAAATTAACTCACAATTAACTCCCTATGAATGGCAGACTGTCGCAAGTATGACCACAATGAGGGTTGGAAATGCTATAATCGCTGCTTGTGATAAAGCAATTACACAGTTCAAAAACAACGCTGCATTAGTCTTTAATTGCGATTTTGATGATTTGGTGTATGATGGGAGAACTGTTTCCTATAAGGATGAATCTATTCCACTAGAAAATCTCGTTCTTGGATATCAATACGAAGATGGTCACACTGTAGGTGATCCAGTTCTAGCGATTGGATCCTCTGTTGTTCGAGATGTCACCCTTCCAAACCTCGAAACAGGACAATACCAGCCTTATGAATGGACTTTTGGAGCACAAGGTTGTGATATAAGTATTGAGAAAGCTACTGGAAGAATAAGAGTTCTACATTTTGTTACAGCTCTAGATATTGGCAAGGTGATTAATCCTGAAACTGTAATTGGTCAAATCACTGGGGGAGTTTTAATGGGTATAGGAGCTGCAGTAAAAGAGAAAATCCTTTTTGACGAATATGGAATCATGAAAACGACAAATTTAAAGCGATATCAGATCCCTACAATATTCGATATGCCAGATAAGTTCACTTGTATTCTAGTCGAAAATATTCAACCAAACGGGCCATTTGGAGCTAGACCGATGGCTGAACACCCCATTATTGGTGTACCTCCTGCTATTCTCAATGCTTTCCAATATGCTACTGGAATATCATTAACAAAATTACCAGTGACCCCTGAAAAGGTATTGGAATGTTTAAAAGAGAGGAGTTGATGGTATGGAGGTTAACCTTGTTGTCAATGGGAGAAAATACACACTAACAGTTGATCCTAAGGATTCACTGCTATCAATTCTTCGTGAAAAGCTCAATTTAACTGGAACAAAAAATGGGTGTAATCAGGGTCATTGCGGAGCATGTACTGTTGTTTTAAACGGTAAGGCTGTTAAATCCTGTCTTATTAGACCCAAAAAGCTTGAAGGAGGAAATGTGATAACA
The DNA here is from genome assembly GCA_029856365.1 of Candidatus Hodarchaeota archaeon. GTDB lineage: Archaea > Asgardarchaeota > Heimdallarchaeia > Hodarchaeales > Hodarchaeaceae > Hodarchaeum. Next base: position 3,142 of record JAHQWW010000059.1, on the reverse strand, counting down.
ATTGAAGGAATTTCTCCCCAATCCCCTGATGATAAGTTACATCCAATTCAGGAAGCCTTCATTAAAGCCACTGCGGTTCAATGTGGTTTTTGTACTCCAGGATACATTATGGAGCTTTATGCTCTTTATGAAAGGAACCCTAACGCCTCAGAACAGGAAATTAAATCAGCACTGGGTGAGCATTTATGCCGTTGCACAGGGTATAAACCGATTTTCGATGCTGCGTTACTTGCTCAAGAATTATTGAAATCAAAATAATGACAATTTTCAAGTTCATTTTATTTAGATGAAATAATATTTATAGTCCTTTCCATCAATTTCTAGGACTGCTATTGTGTTACGGGAGGCAAAATATCTGTCTGTGGGCGTACCCGGATTAATTAACAGGATATTATTTTCAATTTTGGCGTTGGGTTGATGTGTATGCCCACTTACAATGATATCAGGCCGTGGATCTTTGTTGAATTCACTTATTACACGTTTGTGATATCCAGTAGGGCTTCCACTCCCATGGGTCACCCCAATTACTAAATCTTCTATTGATATAATTTCTTTCTTTGGATATCTTTTCTTTACTGAGCTATTGCACATGTTCCCCTGTACAGCTTTGAGTGGAGCAATCTCTTCAAGTGCTGAAGCTACTGATAATTCCTCTAAATCCCCTGCATGAATAATTAGATCGACACTTACTTCTGAAAATGACTTTATAACCGAATTTGGAAGTTTTTTTTGTCGAGAGGGTATATGAGTATCGGAAATCAATCCTAGGATTTTCATTATTTATCATCCAAAAACCAGAGATTTTATAACAACTGGAAAAACCCGATTGTTAACAACAGGCTGACCAATATCAATGAAATCACCTTCTTTCAAAGAAATCTCATCGATAGACAGAATATTATTTTGTAACCCCGTTACCCGATGAAGAACATTGCCTACTGAGTTCCCAATATCCGTATCAAATATCATTATAATGGGTTTATTATTTAAGATCGTTTTAGGTAGAGCTTTTACTATTCCCTTTGAAAATGTCGTTAATTTTTCGTAAACTGTTCTAACTGGATCATGAAACGCTAACGCTAAAGGCACCTCCCCCTCAAGAAGGTCAAGTCTTTTTAATGCAGTCGAAATTTGAGTAGCAACATATTCTTCTGATAGCATCTGTTGTTGAATTATTGGTGTAACAATGGGTAAATTTCTAATAGGAAAAAATGACTCTTTTGTTTTAGGTGACATGAAAGTTGTGGATCCACTTACTTGTAACGTATATTCACTTGCACCTATAACAGTCGCTCGGATTTTCTCGGGCACTTCAATCCAACTGTGTTTATATTCTTCAATCAGTGATCGAATTTGGTAACCTAATTGTTCTCCGAGATCATTATAATTTTTAGTATTTTTTTGATAAATATATTCTGCTACACCCCCAGAAAAACTCCAAAATGATTTTTCTTTAAGACTTTCAGTAGGGATTGGAGCTGTTATCATAAGTTCTTTTGTAAAAGCTGACAATTCTTGGCCTGTAATAACTTCTAGTAAAGCGGATGCTAATTTATGGGCAATTTGATTCTTTTGTTGTGATGTAACAATGTCCCCTATTCTTAAATCTAATTTACAATGCTTTAATGTAATTTTCCCAGCAGGTTCTAATCGGATAATTTCATCCTTATCATTAAAAATAAAAAGTCGACCTCCAACATTAATACAAGCTGTTGCTATTATCTCTCCATTATTGATAACTGCAGTATTTGAAGTTCCCCCTCCTACATCAGAATGAATAACTTTACAAGAATGTTTATGAGAATAATTTACTGCTCCAGAGCCATAAGCAGAAATGATTGATTCAAAATTAGGCCCAGCACTAGCAGCTACAAATTTCCCTGTTTTTCGAGCTAAAATTTCTATAATCTTTTCTGCATTCTCTTTCTTGGCTGACTCTCCAGTAATTATAACAGCTCCTGTATCAATTTCTGTTGTGTTTTTGCCAGCTTTTTCGTATTCATTTAATAGATACTGGATTAATTCTTCTAAATTTATCTCATTTTTATCTGTGAGTGGAGTGAAAAAGATATTTCCTCGATACTGAATATTTCTCTCTGCAACATGATATTTCTCTGTTCTTGAGCTTGGATCCTTCCTTAACACTAATTCTGAGAAAATCAAATGAGATGTACTAGTTCCCACATCAATACCGACACTAGAAATTCGTTTCTCTACTTCTGTTGATATCATTGCGAGATCTGCTTCCTATCGGGTAGTTTCTAATAGACATTTTTAATCTTATGTCCTAATAGTTAATACTAATCAATGAAAAGCATCTATAAGTGACAAAGATTCCTAAATGACACGAAAATATAGATGCAACCAATTGGGTCGACTACTCGGGAAAATATAAAAAATATCTAACTTAAGTACAAAAAAGTAATGCTGACTTTGAACGAAAATAAGAGCAATATCCTAAAATAGTTCATCCAAGAGGAAGGTATACTACTAATCACTTAATTTAATCTATTGTTGTGGTAAAAAATGTCGAAATCTTTTCGAATGATAGATTTAACCCAACGTCTCTCTATCCATACGCCTCCATGGCCAAGCTATGTTCCTTTGCAATTACAATATTTCAAACGAATCGCAGGAGCACATATGGGGCAAGGAGCTAACGGGCAGATATTGACTACCAGCAATCATGTGGGAACACATATTGATGGGGAAATTCATTTTTTTGCAGCTGGGCGAACTATTGGAGACATGGAGCTGGAAGAATTTTGTGGGCCTGGAGTCGTTGTAGATCTTTCTGAAACATTAACTGATTACGATCTCTATTCTCCAGACATGTTGATGGAAAGAGCTGATATCAGAAGCGGTGATATTCTCCTTATAAAGACAGGTTATCAGCGCTATGCTTGGGATCAACCTGAGAGCGATGAGTTGAGATATTTTGTCAAACATCCAGGACCAGATAAAGACTTCCCCCAATGGGCAATGGATATGGAGTTCAAATGGATAGGTGTCGATTGTGGATCAGCTGATCACCCAATGAATACAATTATTAGAGACTGGCACCCTAAACGTTTCAAAGAAGCAGAGAAACAACTAATTGAAAAATACGGTGTTGAATCCTGGGATGATATGTTCCCTCCCG
>JAHQWW010000058.1 GCA_029856365.1 Candidatus Hodarchaeota archaeon | reverse complement strand
AGGGATTTTCTTTCAGGATAATAACATCCTGAGATTCGAACCCTCGAGTACAATAAGTACACTGGCTTTCTAGTGCTGCATTTCAATTCTCTTTAATAACTCAAGGCCAGCGCCGTACTGCAGGGAAATGGATAAACACTAACCCGTCCGCTTGGCTCTCGGATAGTAATACTTCATGAGTACTCTAAATGAAGATATGTACTAAACCCCGGCAAAACGGATGGTTATTAAGTTGCATTACGGACTAGTTTTGAAGTCATACATTACAGTGGTTCCGACTGCTGCGACAAGAGTAATGATAATGCCCAAGATTAATAATGTAATGGAAGTCCTAATATCATAAGCAAAACGAGTTGAGTAACGAATTAAATATAGTCCTCCCGCCCCTAATCCGAAAAATAGTCCAGCTATAAGAGATTCAACTAAAAATTGTTCGCTTGACGATCGAAAGACTGGTACAAGTTGAGTGGCTGTTTGTCCCATTGGTAATGGTTGTTCAGTAAGATTATAAAGCCCACCTGCTAAAATGAATAGAGTAGCAATGAGTATTAAAGCCAAAATATATTTATGAGGAGCTTCATAAGGGAGTTCGATATCTGGAACCCTGAAATCGATTGTAGGTTTTTTTAAGCCAGGAATCCAAGGAAGTCGGGACAAATGCCCTTTATTTCTTTCAGGTTGTTTTTTTGACATTTATATAACCTTTAAGATGTCTTAAGTGTTGAGAATTTAGACTGATGATCCATTTCTAGACCAAGATTTCTCAGTAATATTTTTAAACGCAATAATTGTGTGCTTTACTTGGAATGCAAGTGTAGGGGGTAACACAATCATTAAATTTACAGGATGGGGAGCAATGAATCCAGCTTAATTTCTTTTCGAATTTAATTAGTACCAAAATTATTAGTCATTTTTCGTCTCTCTTAAGACTTCAGGATACCTTTTTTTGTTTAGCATGTTCTTAAAGTCAATAAGAGCCATTCCTTCTAGATCTGAAATTTTAACCAAAGTAAGAAGTGAAGATTCTTTAGAAGGTTCAAGATTTTCAATGTTATCCTCATCGTCCAAAAACCAAATCGCTTTCTTTTGTAAAAATCCTGAAAGACTATTGATTAATAGAAGTCTATTTGAATCACTTCTTTCATTTAAGGATGTTACACCAGTAATCATCGGGTACAGAGTATCTAATTGAATGTTAGCAGTAGATTGATCTGTATTTGGTTCAGAAAGGCCATCAAAGGGTTCTGATTTAAACCAAAGGACATTAAATTCTTTATCTGCTAAATAACTTGCAACTTCCTTTTGTAATTGGGATCTAGGCTGTTTATAATCTTTTAATGTATGTTGACTAATGTTCTCAAATTGATTCTCTAAAATATCCAAGGGAATGTCCAAATTGTCTCCAAGGATGTTACTTAAGATTTTAAAATACTTAATTTTGGGAAAACTTTCCCCTTTTTCATATTTGTAAAGTGATTGCCGTGAAATTCCTACTTTCTTAGCAAGAATGGTCATGTCAAGTTCTAATCGTTTTCTCCGCGTTTTAAATTTTTCTTTTGAAAGATTGACAAAAACTCCACCACGATGGGCAAACTTGGAAATTTTAGTTGTATTTGAACCTTTTTCATACTGAAAAAACAATTGTAATGTTTTTAATGAGATTGCAGAAACACTATGTCGCCGATACAAGGTCGCTTTCTCTATTTCTTTTCCTGCAGCGGAATGAGCTACTAACAAAGGAAATCCAGATATAAGTTTTGAAATCAGCTGTAGTTCAATGGAGGCTTGTTTTTTAAATAGATCTAAGTCAACTAATACCTTTGTAACAATTTTTTGTGGATATGATCTTAAATCTTTCAAAATATCCTTTTTGGCAATGAAATCAAAGGTATTTGATTTGACATTCTCGTTCCAAAGAGAATAACCTGCTTTAAGAAATTCTTTCTTTGATTGACCAACCAATTTTTTCTTCGTGACAATCTCCTGAGTTGACATTAGGGATTCCAAGAATTAACTAATGTTGAAAATTGTGGACCAGCCGAGACTCGAACTCGGGGGTTGCGGTCATCCAAGGGCAAACCCTATGAATACTCCGCCTTGCGAAGGCGGCGTGATACCAACTTCACCACTGGCCCAATTTTAAATATATTAAAAGTTTTTTTTGTAGGAAGGAATATATCCTAATATCTTTTAACTTTGACTAGCTTATGTTTGTCAGTTTTTTTAAAAGATTCTAAAAAATTGTCTCCAAGCTTAGCCAAGTATAGACTATCAAAAAATTAAACAGAGGATAATCTGAAAAATAACATAATCTATTAGTTTGAAAATATATAAAGCAACAAAGATCTTTTTGTCTCAGCGTCAAAACGATTTGATTCTCTGGAGGAGTTTTATAAAAAAGGTGAAAAAGAAGGAGCGTTTTTAGCCGAACAAAGAAGATAAACCAAGATCGTCTCCCTCTTCCTCATCTTTTTCTTCTTCTTCAGTTACAGCTGCATCTTTCACATCCTTGATAGATTCGGATGTTCTTGGAACCACAGCTGTCATCAATGATGCTCCTTTGATAGCTTCGTCAATATTAATGGATGATAGCGATGCAACAAGGGTTTTAATTTTGGATTCATCTGGTTTTCCACCAGCAGCTTTTATTATCGCTTCAATTCCTTTTTCTGATATTTCTTTACCTGTCGAGTGTAGAACCAAAGCAGCGTGTAAATATTGCAATTACAGTCACTTCCTTATGATAATGAGGCATTATTCTCTTTTCAGGGTTCTTGATAAGTCCTAACACTATTGTTAGCTTTTTCACTTTATTTACGCATCACAATATTGATTAGAACAATCTTACTTCTGTTTCTCGCATTTTTCAGTGTAAGTTTATCTGTGTAATGGAATGGATTCTGGTTGTCTATCTGTTTGCGAAACCTAATTTACTCCCTAGGTTATAAAAACTGATAACAAGCGTTTCAATTTTATTTATATAAGGTCAGCAACTAGCTCATTACTAGTACTCGTCTCCATCGTGTGGCCTGTAACCCGACAGCCTCTATTCCATTTATTGTGACGGCATTCGGGATTACTCTAGGAAAAAGTAACATCTATGCGATGTAGAGAATTAGATTTTCCATATTTAATTCAGAAATTAGGAAATCCCATAATATCTGACTATTTATTAATGGAGCTTTCTATCAACCAATTTACAGATCAATTGAAGTCTTATAGCTCAAAGTGTCAGAAGTAAAATTTAGTAACAATTCTTGTGGTACAATCGATAATCGTAGCACTTTTTCAGTAATGAATTCTCTTAATGACGCGTTATCAGCTTCAAACAATAATTCGCATCCTATCTGCGAGAAACATTATCAACAAGCTTATACTTTTAATAGGAGAAATCAAAAATGATTATGAAAAAATGAGGACAGATTCTAGCTCGGAAAAGAAGAACTTGGGGACGGCCGGATTTGAACCGGCGATGTTCGGACACCTTGCAACCAGCAGAGGTGACACCGAGTTTCCTCATTTTTCCAGAACTTCATCATGAGTTTCAGTTAACCCAGTGGAGTTCACAGGGGGTTCTGGAGCCCGGCGCGATACTTGTCCGGTCTTGCTAGCTTTTAGTAAGACCACTAGCTTCGCTACGTCCCCAATACGTGTTGTTTCGTTATTTATTCCCTAGGACAAGTTAGAAGATGTTCCGTTTTAATAATTTTCGGACATTCTTGTTAAAAGCAGGTAATATTCAGAAAATCAATGGAAAGTCGTTGGGATAGCATACGCGGGAAATTCGTGCTAAAAAACCATGATAAAAAGTCAAAACAATAAGGAACTACTGTTAAAACAGCCGTATCGTGAGAAAAAACTACTTCCTCAGTTTGGGTTTTCAGACTCCAATCGACAGCTTTGTGGATCCCACACGAACCTGTTATTTGAAACTCTTGCATCAGGGTTGAAAACAATCTAGCATGATTTTTGCTAAAGCTTATCTGTTTGTCAAAGTAGAAATAAATATTTTTTGGATCTAGCTTTAATAAAGCCCGAAAATATGGGATTAATAGCCCACGATCAATACATAAGTCTTTCCTAGAATGCAATGACGAAAATATATCTCTTAGTACTCCATCACGACAAATTATAACAGGATCGTGGTTTATAATAGAGAAATACGTTATTATTTGATTGTAAGCATCGATATGAAAGTTTCTGTCTTTTAATAAATCAGGATCCCCGAAAAGATTGTTCTGAATTGTCTTAACCATTTTTAATGGGAGCGCTGCACGATTCAAGATGTTTCGTAATTTCTTATCAAGGGTGTAATGATTTGACACAAATGTCAGAGCACTTTTTTTAGGATAATTACGATCCAATAAGTAGATCAAATCACAATATGCTAGATTTAACACCTTATTTTCCTTTATAGATGTATTAGAAGTAAACATCTAATCCACCAAAATTACATATTTATTAAGAAACTTGATCATTTTACGAGTAGCAAAATAACGATGTGAAATTACATTTTTTTTAGAACCTAGTTCACCAAAAGTATATTTTCCATTACTTTGGGGTATAAAAATAGGGTCATATCCCCATCCTGTGGCGGAAATATCCTGTGATATTTGTCCTTTCACTCGTCCTGTGAAAATTTCAACTTTATTCTTAATTTTTAAGGCAATACTAGATTGAAAATAAGCCTCTCGATCCCTAATTTTTTCCATCAGAGTCAGAATTCCCTTTAAACCAATTGTTTCAAAAATAAAAGCAGAGTAGGGGCCTGGAAAGCCATTCAATTGTTTTATAAAGAGACCTGAGTCTTCCACGAAAACGGGGTTGTTTTTGACAAGTCCTGAGCATTTTTTAAGTGAAAAGGCGGCTATTTCTTCTAAATCTGATGATTGGATTTCTACTAAGGAGGTTTGCAAAAATTTAAGTTGAATTAATGTATGCTGCTTACATATTGCATTAATCTCATTATATTTGTGTATATTGTTAGTGGCAAAGAAAATTTTTAATGTTCTAGTTGAATCAACCATGAAAGAATGAGGTTGTATTGGATGAAATAAGATTTATGTATCATACAAATTCTCCAGTAAATAATTACTATTAGGTGTTAAATTATATAACACTTAACAAAATAGGATTTTAAGTTATATTTCTTGGTGAAGCAATAAATGGCGAGAATGCACGCAAGACGAAAAGGAAAAAGCGGATCTACTAGACCAATATGGAGAAAAACACCAGAATGGGTCCCCTATTCTTCTGAGGAAATTGAAAACTTAGTTATTGAAAAGGCTAAAGAGGGTGTAGGATCCGCTCAGATAGGATTGATTCTCAGAGATGGATATGCAATCCCAAGTGTCAAGAAAATCACTGGGAAATCAATTACGAGAATCATGAATGAAAATGATTTAGGATCAAAAATGCCCGAAGACTTTCTGAATCTTGTTCGTCGTGCATCGAATCTACGTAACCATCTTGAGAGCGGTAATAAAAAGGATAAACACTCAAGACGTGGACTTCAACTTATTGAGTCAAAGATCAGACGATTAGTCAAATATTATCGGAAAAAAGGTATTCTTGAACCAGACTTTAAGTATGAGCCATCTAAAGCAACACTCTATCTAAGATAGGATGATTTCAAACTTCTAAAGTTAAGCATCACATCATTAACAATTGGAACATACTCAAGAGTCGATAAAAAAAAGAGTTTCGAAAATTGAACGAAGGTTCTCCCTTGTCAGAACAAGATATTGAATCATTTCTTCTAAAAATCTCTAATATGGAAGCATTGGCTCGAGATATCAAGCAACAAAGAGAAGAATTCAATCGAAAGGTTACTTCAATAGCTAATAAGCGGAATCTGTTGAATGAACAGGTTAAAGAGCTAATTAAAACCGCAAAAGAAGAACGAGAAAAACGTGATAAATGTAATGAATCGATTTCAGAGATCAAGGAAAAAAAATTGCTATTACTAAAAGAAGTTGAAGGATTTGAAGAACAGGCTAGGAGATTAGATAAGCAATTAAATGAAACCCAGGAGAAGAAGGTCCAACAAAAACGCCAATCGGAACCTTCTGCAAAAAAAATCCGACATAACATTCAAGAGCTAGAATGGAAGATCCAAACAACCTCTAATATATCAATTACAGAGGAGAGAGAAATTGTTGAAAAAATCGCTCGACTTGAACAAAAATTTCGTGAAGTACGTGAAACAGATGTTGTTGCTAGAGACCTTAGAACCATAACAAGTCGAATCAACGTGTTAAAAACTAGATTCAGAGGACTTGAAAATGAACTTCGTTCCCAAGCTCGTGAAAGTAGGTTTCACCATAAAACAATGATTCAGGCGTTTAAAAACGCCGATATACTACGAAAACAAGCGGATGAGCTACATGCACAATTTCTAGAAGCAAAAGAACAAGCAAACTCTATTCATAATGAATATCTTAGCTATATTCGCGAGATAAGCCGGATTCGTCAAGACATTAATAAAAATAAACAACAATATCGGGCTCAACAAGATGCTCATCGTCGTGAAAAGATTGAGGAAAAAACCGAAGATGCAAAGAAAAAATTCGAGGAAGGTCGAAAGCTATCTTTCGAGGAGTTTCGTACATTAATTGACAAGGGTTTAATATGACTCATTTTAAGATCAATCTAAATCTCACGAAAATCTATATTAATATTTATCTAAAACATCTAGAGTCTTCAAAAGATTGACCAATATCACGGAGAAAGTTAACTTGACAAATAAGGCCTCTTTTTTCGAGGCATGTCAAATAGTAGCTGAAGATATACAAACAATCGAAAAAAGTTCACCCTTCATTATTTTTTCTCATTTTGACGCGGATGGATTGGCCGCAGCTTCGATATTAGCCGCCACACTCTCACAAGCAGATATTAACTTCCAAATTCGTATTCTTGAGCGTTTAGAATATAAAACCTTGAATAATCTCAAGGATACATTACCTCATGAAAGTACCATCATTTTTTCAGATATTGGGACTGGTGTTTTAGAAGCATTTTCACAATGGAAAACATCTCAAGAAATTTTCATCTTAGATCATCATTCCCCCACTTCAAAGATAGAATTAAGTGGAAACATTAGACATCTCAATCCCCATAATTATTCTATCAATGGAGCCACTGAATTGAGTGGTGCAGGTGTGGTTTACTTTGTTTCAATACATTTAAATCCCCAGAATAAATATCTAGCACCATTAGCCCTTATTGGAGCTCTTGGGGATCGTCAAGATCAAGGGGAATATTCATCTGTGATTGGACTAAACAAACTCATTGTCGAAGATGCAAAGAAGTTAGAAATGGTTTCAGATAATGTTTCTGTATGGTTCTTTGATCGAACTCGCCCTATCATCTCGGTTTTAAGACGTGCTGAATTTTTAGGTTTTGAGAATGAAATAGAAATCAGAGCTTTTTTAGAAAAGTTAGAAATTCCCTTTAAAAAAGGGGATGATGAAAGAAATTTTTATGATCTAAATGAAGAAGAATGTCGGCGTTTGGCCTCTGAACTAATTGTGCAATATAATATAGATCCTGATGAAATTTATAAAAGGGATTATCAGCTGATTCGTGAGGAAATCAACTTTTTAAAAGATGCTCGTGTTTTTGCTTCAAAATTAAATGCTTGTGGAAAGCTACAACGTCATGACATCGGAATATCATTGTGTCTTGGTGACCGTCAGACAACTTTACGTGATCTTAAATTAGTAGAGAATGAATATTCCAGAATTATCGCTCAGAATCTGAAGTGGGCATTATCTGAAGGTCACTTGCAGGAACTAACATCCATCCATTTATTAGATGGACGAAAATCCATAAATGAGAGAATGATAGGTACTATCATTTCAATACTGAGTTCTAGGAGAGATATAAATCCAAAACCATTTTTAGGGTGCGCATTAACTGCTTCGGGAAGAGTCAAGATAAGTATGAGATTATCTCGTTTTCAAGACCAAGTAATTGATCTTGGTCGTTTATTGAATCAAGTTGTTCAGGATGTGGAACCAGAATCAGAAGTAGGAGGACATGATGCTGCTGCAGGAGCAATAATTTCAGAAACTTTTCTGGATGATTTTATAGCCCAGATTAACCATTTGATTAAAGAAGGTTTGTAATAAATGCCCATTAAGAATATAAACGCGTTAATTAAGATAATTGGATCTATTGAGGATGTCAGGATAATTCATGCAGCCATTGATCCAGATAATCTTTCAGAACCACCTATGACTTTCAATTCTGTTTGCATTGCTGAAAGTATAATATATACAATAAAAAATGTGAAAAGTATTGAAACAATGTTAGCTACTTTGATAGATTTATTGTCTGCATTCCAAATGACAGAGAACGTCATAAAATTACGGACTAGCTTATAATTAGTCCGTGATCGCCTTTAAAATCCGCGTTTTTTGGATTTCTACGCCTTTTAGTGGATAAATTGGTTTACATTGAAAATAAACAAGTGAAGATAACTTTCCCCCAGTTGCTTCACGAATAAAATCTTCACTATCAAGTTCTCCAGCGCGCTTTGCAACAACATCTAACATTTTACGTCTAATTGCATCTTTCTTACTTGTTTTTGAACGATTAGCTGTGAAACCTGTAACTGTAACTCTGAAAGGAACTCCATCCTTAGTTTTTACTGTACTTATACTGTCAATACGTGTTCGTCGTCTTCTGACAAGAAATCTTAAATAATCTCTTGCAAAAGAATGTCCTTTAAATCTAGTTCGTGCTTTATTACCAACAACATCAACAATCTGAAACTCTAGTTTTACATGCATCTTTGAATAATCATTGTTAATATCTGCAAGTGAAACTTCAATAACACGGCCTGTAAGTTTATTAGGATCATCAGCTATAGTTTCACCTATAATCTTTTCTTCACCTTCCAAAAAGCTAGATGGAGAGTAAATTTGATATAACTGTTTAGCAGACCACTTATCTACCATTCTACGAGGTGATCGTGACCGATGGCTCAATAAACATTAGCTCCTTATTTTTTGCAGTCAAAAACATACAATAAGCCGAGACTTAGAGTAGTCTTTAAGAGTTCTGTAGTACTAACTTGCCTGAAAATTCTGAATATTTTCTTAAATAAATCAATCTATAGGATAGAGTGCATTATTATTATTTTTTCTTTAAATAATACTGAAAGGCTTTCATTTAAGTTGTCAGCAGGTTGTTTTATTAGATAGTTTCTCTTAGAATTCTATGGGATTACTTCTTGATAAAACAGAGTTAAAGTTATATTTCTATTTCCTCTTCCAAATCTTCCTCTTCCTCATTGTAGAATAGTAAATATGCCAATATTAAAAGAAGAACGATAATAACCAAAGCACTAGCAATGAATTTTGCATAATACCAATTAATAAGTGCCAAAAATTAATGTCTCCGCTGTTTTTATAAGAAAATATTCTCAGGAAAGGCTTATTTCATTATTTATATAAATAGTACATTCGAGAAAGTCCCAACTCTTCTCATGTTTCAAAACACGTTTTTATAATGTATATTTCCAGATTTTTTTGAAATGTGAATGTACATAAGCTTCTAATAGCATTCGCCACTATATAATCGACTTGAACATAGTTAGGAGTTAAAAACAATGAATTCTAAGATGTATTACGTTTAACACTCCAGGCTTCTTTATACTTATCTGCCATTGTCTCTAAATCTGGTGATGTAACTTTATTGTAAAAGGTTCGTGATCTAATCCGAAAGAAAGTTGGGTAATTGATGCCTTCTCCAACCAAGAGAGCCTCTCCAATTTCTAAATCAGGTATCATTTTGAGAGTAGAGCGATCAATACCTTCAGAAGTTTTTCCAATGAAATCCTGGTCATAAGGGTTTCTTATACGAAGAATTAAATTAGTATTACATTGAGAAAGAGCCGTTACAGATAGATTCACAGGACGTTGTGATATCAAACATAAGGAAGCATAAAATTTTCTTCCTTCACGCGCTATTGTCTCGATAATACGTTTTGAAATAGAACGAGAGCCTTGAGGACAGAACTGATGAGCTTCTTCAATCACAAATAAAGATGGGGGAATTTCACCACGAGTACGTTGGTAATAAAGACGACTCAGGAAATGTAACACAATAATACTTCGACTTCGTAGATTTGTAATCTCTGATAAGTCCAAAATAACAATCTTACCAGGTTGAAATAGTTCTGAAAGATTTGGACTAGTTTCCGTAGAAAACAGATGTGTACGTTGTAAAGAGTATAACCAGCCAATTAGAGCTTCTTTTGTTCGGACATTGATCTTTTCTGAAGTATCAATTATTTGAATGATATCTTGTAAGCCATAATGATTTCTATTCTTTTTTCGAATATTAGAAATGATATTATCTAAAACTCTCGTTTGTACAACTGATATTTCTGGAATAAATTCCGAAATCTCCCATGCTGATAGTTCTGGAATTCCAATTGATATGAATGAACCTCTAATAACCTTTGTGTTTGTATTTTCTACATTGGTCGGTACCATACTGGAATATTCTCCATGAGGATCTATGACAAGAACGCTAATACTTCCTGTTTTATGTAACTCTTCTAATAAAATAGATGCAGCATAAGATTTCCCAGCACCAGAAATTGCTAAAATAGCAAGATGTTTACGTAATAATCTGGAAAGACTTACCCTTATTTTTACATTGTTAGAAGAAAGATCTCCCCAATATATTCCATTCTTATCAAGTCCTAAAAACTTCGATACAATTGAAGATGAAGCAACATATATTTTTGACCCAGGAGAGACAGGAAACTTCAATCGGGTTATTCTTTCATTTGTAAAATTTATTTCTCCAAGAGGTTTAGCATTTGCTAGAGTGTTTTCCCATTCTTTGATAGGAAAAATGGCTTCATAATTTCGTGATGATATTTCGTGTATACTTGAGTCTATAGTTTCATAATAAGCGTTATACTTCTTTATACTTGTAATAATGCCCAAAACTACTTGATTTTTATTCTTTGGAATTGTCACAAATTGCCCTCTTTCAATTTGTGGTTGAGCATTCTTATCGATGATAAATTCAATATTTTCTAGACTTGGTGAGTCTGGTGTGGCAACTACTGTTCCAATTGCAGCCATGGCTTTTTCACTTATCTTAGTTTAAAATTTCCAAGGGGCCCTTTTTCTGCGGTAAAACCATAAATCTGGAGTCGGATGACGAATCCGTATCAGTTGGAAAAGAGCATCTATTTCGGTTTTCTTAATTTTAGCTCGTGCATCTGCTTCGACGATAGGAGCAGGAATTCCATAATTCTTGTTGTATTGGGAAACTGGTAAAATTGCCTCTGAGATGAAATTAATCTCCTTTGTAAGATCAGTTTGATCTCTATGAATGGATTGGAATAATTCTACACGAATAGGAATGTCAAAGGGAGCAGTCTTTAAATAATATGCATAAAGAGTAAATTCTTGATTAAATTGTTTTGATATGCTAAACTGACGATGATAGGCCATAGATCGAACATTAGGTTCTAAGAGGTAGTAAAATAGATCCATATCACGACTTCTCTTGATTATTCTACGATAATCTAAAGAAAGAATATCAGACATTTCTTCAACAATGAATGGTATAATTTGACCGAGGAATTTTGTGAACAAGTTTAATCGACTATCTTTAACAATCCAAGCCATTTTAATTCCCTGTTTTCTTGCAAGTAAGACCAACCTTGAAAGTATAGATAAATACGTCTGGTAATAATTTAAGATTTTTCGACTTTTAGTAAGAGGTTTTCTTATAACAGGACTTCCATCTAAGAGTAGGATGTCCAATTTTTTGTTACTCTGCTCGAGGACTTGGGATGCTATCTGTAATTCAGTAATCGCACGACGTATCGTCCCCATATTCTCGAAATCCATTAATGATAACCCTACATCGGATACTGCGATCTCTAAGGGAGGGGTTTTAGTAGGATAATAGGTAGTTTTTTGAATTCCTTCTGGAGTGTAAGTCGAAAATACAGCGACAGCACGAAAGGCAAAGATATCAAAGCCAATAAACAAACGTGAAGCATATCCTCCATCAACACCTCCAATTGTTAGCCCCGAAATGTCTTGAGGGAATAACTGAGTAAACATTTGGTTATCATAAATCAAATTATATAAATGTGGAGGTAGATCTGACAAATTAGGGTTTAAAGAACGCAAGATTTTACAAAATTCGATTTTTTGCGTATTTAATTTTGTTATTTCAGTTAAATATTCGTTTATTTCATTAAATGCATTTTCAACAATGGTGCGAATTAATAATACTCTCCTAGATTAACTTTATCAGCTTATAGATATTCTGCAACTTTTACTAAGATCGATCAAGTTTGTTTATCGTTTGAAGATTCAGATAAGTTATTAAATTTGAATGATCTCAAGTTTCTATCAAGTTTTTTCAAGATCTGTTGACCCGTCTGAGCTAGAAGTTTTTGATGGTTATTAGAGGTCTTAATGAAATGGTAAAAGTAACAATAGCGAATCCAACAGCCATCATTGAAAAATTCCTGAGAGATTTGGTAATTACATTCATTGTAAAGGTTCTTTAACACATGATAGGGCCATAAAAGAGTTTTGCTTGGTTTAATCCAGAACTGTTTTGTATGAGTAACTATCATAGGTTGATCCCCACTTTGGAAGTTTTTTATACTATGATACCATTTAATTTTCAGTTATATTATCTAGCTCCACTAAATAAGGTACCAATTTTTAACATGAAATGAATCAGTGTTTATCAATGACCCTGAATGAATCATGTACAGAGGTTTAAAATAATTAGTAAAGAATAACTAATTAAGTTTTTATCAATCTCAATTGAAATATCAAGGCTAAAAAGATTAATTTTTATTTATGAATGGATACTAGTTGTCTATAGCTCGAAATCTCCGTTTAAATGTTGATTTTATTGTCAATAGAGTCGACAATAACTTAAGAATCCTCGAAAATACTCCTCCTGTATCACTTAAATAGAGTCGCAACAGTCGCTTCTTCGGGGCTCTCGCTGATCTTTATTAACGGATCATGCGTCAAATGATGATAATTGAAGATGAACATTCCTAAAATTTTTGGAACACATTGGAAATCGTTATATTGCGGCTAAAAAAATAATTCCCACATTTAAAGAAAGGATGGAAAATAAATGGCCAATATTCCAGAAGATAAAACCCAATCAGAGATTATACGTCTGAGAAAAATCCGTGAAAATTTAAAGCGTAAACGGCCTACTTTTCGACGGATTGAATCTTGGCGATATAAGCGAGTAAAGGAAAGATGGCGAAAAGCACGTGGGATTGATTCTAAAACCCGTAAAAAGAAAGGTGGATGGCCGATCTCTCCAATGATTGGTTTTCGAAGTCCTAAAAAGGTTCGTTATCAATCATCTTCAGGAAAAGAAGAAATTTTAATTTTTTCACCTGTAGATCTATCTTTAATTGATTCTAATCGACAAGTTGGACGCATTGCAGCAAATATAGGTAGGAAAAAGAGAGAAAAAATCATTATGGAAGCTGAATTACTCAATATACGTATATTAAATCCAATTTCAGCCAAAATCGATCTAGGTGATCTTGAAGAAGAATTAGAGCTTGATGATGAACTCCTAGAAGAGATAGACATTGAGGATCTAGAGTTGTCAGAGGACGAAGAATTTGGTGAAGAAGAATGAACTTAAGACCCCAGAAGAAGATTGCGGCTAATATCTTAGGTGTTGGTATCAAACGTGTTTGGATTGATCCAGATATAGAAGAGGATCTATCACTGGCGTTAACACGGGATGACATTCGAAAATTAATCTCCGATAGAGTAATTCGAAAGAAAGGTATTAAGGGGGTTTCAAAGGGACGTACACGTTTAATTAAAATTCAGAAAAGACGAGGTCAACGAAGGGGTCATGGGAGACGTAAGGGACGAACTGGCGCACGCCAGTATAATAAAATGAATTGGATAAATAAAGTGCGGAGCCAAAGGAGATATCTTCGCGGTTTACGTGATAACCAGCTTCTCAGTCCAGCACAATACAGAAAACTCTACGTTAAAGTGAAAGGAAATTCCTATCGAAGTGTTACTCATCTTCGAAACACAATTGAAGATTTAGGTATTATTAAAAAGCCCAAAAAGAAGAGGAGATAATTCTAATGGCTCGAAATGC
Organism: Candidatus Hodarchaeota archaeon; assembly: GCA_029856365.1. Lineage (GTDB taxonomy): Archaea > Asgardarchaeota > Heimdallarchaeia > Hodarchaeales > Hodarchaeaceae > Hodarchaeum. The sequence continues at coordinate 8,279 of JAHQWW010000058.1, read as the reverse complement.
ACGATATCGAATTCCTTTCAGGCGCCGTAGAGAAGGAAAAACAAATTATCATTTACGAAGAAGACTTGTTCGAAGTAATAGAATAAGAGCCGTTGTGCGTGTAACAAACAGTCATTGTCTCGTGCAATTTGTAAAAGCTCGCATTGCAGGAGATATTACCCTTTCCGCATCGCACTCACGTGAATTAAAGAATTTTAACTGGAATGTTGCTACTTCAAATCTTCCTAGTGCATATTTAGTCGGATTATTAGCAGGATTAAAAGCAAAAAATGGTGGAATATCCACGGCAGTTTTAGATATTGGACTTAATCCTCCAGTTTATGGATCTCGTATTTTTGCCGCTCTAAAAGGGATAGTCGATGCAGGAATAGAGGTTCCACACTCAGATAAAATTTTTCCTGCCAATAATCGGTTAAATGGAGCTCATATCGCAGATTTTGCAATAAATCTTAAGGAAAATGATGAAGAGTTATTCAACAAGCAGTTTTCAAACTACACCAAACAAAAAATCGATCCAGCAAAAATTCCACAAATTTTTGATAAAACTAAGAAGGAAATTCAAGCTAAATATCATTAATACACAAAGATTAACCCGGATGTCAATTGTAATGAGTAGGCGCAGAGATATGGAAAGGAAGCTCCTAACAGTAGATTTAGAATCTTGGACTCCACGTACCACAGTTGGACAGATGGTAAAGGATGGAACCATTGCAACTATTTATGATATTTTTAGAGATTCCCTCAGAATCGACGACGTTCGTATTGTAGACTTCTTGGTACCAAATTTGACTGAAACAGTCCTTGATGTTGGTCGTGTTCAGCGTCAAACTGATGCAGGAAGAAAGACTTTATTTGTAGCTACTGCTGGTGTCGGTAATAACAATGGGATTGTAGGTGTCGCTCAAGCGAAAGCTGCAGGTGTTGGTACAGCAATTAGAAATGCTATTGTTTTGGCTAAATTAAATATAGTTCCTGTTAAAAGAGGATGTGGGAGTTGGGAATGCACATGTAGCAATCCTCATTCCATTCCATATCAAGTCGAGGGTAAAATTGGTAGTGTACGTGTGGTACTTAAACCAGCTCCTAAAGGTTTGGGATTAGTTATTGGAGATGTAGCAAAAAGTGTATTAGAATTAGCTGGCATTTCCGATATTTGGAGTAAAACCTTTGGTGACACACGAACAACTCAAAACTTCTGTAAAGCTACATTTGAAGCACTGCGAGCAACATATCATATTTCTCACATTACAGAATGGGGTGATTAATATGCCCAAAAATATCCAAGAAAATTCGAAAAGGCTCGCTGTGATAAGAATTCGAGGTCGTGTTGATCGTAGCTTATCTATTAAGAGAACGCTAGAGCTTTTACGATTAAATCGTACAAATCATTGTGTTATTATTGATGATCGAGAAACCTACAAGGGAATGTTACAGAAAGCAAAGGATCTCATTGCTTGGGGAGAACTAGACTCAACAACAATGAAAGAATTACTTCTAAAAAGAGGTCGTTTAGAAGGTGGAAAACGGATTACAGAAGACTATATCCAGAGTCACACTGATTTCTCAAATATAGATGACTTTGTAGACAAATTTATCAAGTTTGAGGCTAGCCTAGCGGACATCAAAGGGCTTCAACCAGTTTTTCGTCTCCATCCTCCTCGAAAAGGTCATAGACGACGTGGTGTAAAGCAGCCTTTTAGTCTTGGAGGAGCTCTTGGATATCGTGGTAATGAAATCAACGATCTTATATTAAAAATGGCTTAAAGTGATTTCTAATGACTATTAGAAAGAAAAAGAAGGTTCGTAAACAGCGGGGAAGCCGGACTTATGGATATGGTCGGGTCTCTGGCGGTCACCGTAAAGGAGGGTCTCGTGGGGGAAAAGGAAATGCTGGAATTAAGGATCACCATCGAATTGGTCGAATATTAGATATGATTCGTCGTAAAAAAGGGTTCACTACTCCAAATACTCCATCATCATATTTGTCAGTTAATATCGGCGATATTGATGAACAAATCGAATTATTACTAACAAAGAACATTGCCATAAAAGAGGGTTCTGTTATTAAAATTAATGTTGCCAAGTTGGGGTATTCTAAAGTCATGGGAAAAGGATTAGTAAAGCATCCTTTTCATATAATTGCAAAAAATATTACGTCAAAAGCTCAGGAAAAAATTGAAGCTGCTGGAGGTAAAACTTTTACAAGCTCATCACCAGAATAAGATTTTTAATTATAGTCAGATTAACATATTTACTCTAGTTTATTTAAATTAGTAATTTAGAAAAAAACGGGCCGGTGGTCTAGCCCGGCTATGACGTCTCCCTGACACGGAGAAGGTCCCCAGTTCGAATCTGGGTCGGCCCATTATTTGTTGTTAAACCTACATGAAAAATTGTGTCTATTTTTTCTTACAATAGAGTCTCCCCTATGTGTGGAATCTTAAAAAATCAATCCGTCTTTCCTTAAAACTTCAGGAGGGGGCTTTAAACCTTCGAGCTCATAGAGAGCCAATTTTTTGCAGAAATAGATGAAACAAAACTATGAATGACTTTTGATGATTCAGAAAAAATAGGGCTGCTAATCTAGTGTTTAGAGATTGATGAGGGTGACACACTTTTGATAAATTATTAGATCACTTAGTTAACATTTTATATAACTTCTATTATTTACATCTTCTGAGTTCAGCTATTTTGCCTGATTCTAGTCAACATACCAAAGATATTACTAACTTGTCCATTAATCTGGATATGAATAAAAATGTTGCTTTTCTGTTGAATGATGACTGAACTGAATTATCAGTTGAATAAAAACATGAAAAGAAATGGCGTCGGGAGGGGGATTTGAACCCCCGAGCTCAAAGAGCACTGACTCTCGGCAAACATAATTTTTAGCAGGCCAGCTCCATACCAGGCTTGGATATCCCGACATAAAACTATTTAGAAGCATTTTTTCTCATTTAATTAACTTTCTGTCTAATTCATTTTAACAATAGTCAGTGATGGAAGTGAGGATGTTGAGTTACATCCTGAATACTGGCGATCACTAAAGGTACAGCAGATGGGATAGAGGCTGCCGAGTTTCTACCAACATAAGGGAGATCAGGGACGGTAATGGGCTAATTGCTAACCTCATGCAAATAAAATTGATATAGCTTTTATTAATTATAATAATCTTGTTTTTACTAACAAATTGCTGATTATTTGGAGATAAGAATGATATCCAAAAATCTATTGATGGTATTACATAATTCACATAGTCGTAAAGCCGTAAAACTCTTTGCTGACACCTGTGTCGGCTTATCATGCAGGAATGTAATCTTTAGTAAGATCACTGCTTCTGCAGCCTCCATAGGAATTCCTGATGCACAAAAATCAGTTCTTAGCGTGGGAGGAAATTTACTCTTTTTTACTAATGTGGAAGATATCCTAGAAGCCTTGAAGCCTCATAAAATATATCTACTTGTTTCTCGGAAGTATGGGGAGAAACCCATCCCATTTAAAGAAATAACTACTGATTTAAAGGATGGAAAAGTATTAGTTGTAGTTGGAGGAACATCTCCTGGACTCACAAGAAAAGAATTGGACTTGGGACAATGTATCTTTGCTGATGAAGTCAGTTCAGATATTAATCCGATTGCTTTAACAGCTCTATTTCTAAGTGGGCTATCTAAAGTTATAAAAGATAGTTGAAGATTAGAATGAGGATATTAGATTTATTTTGTGGTGCTGGAGGCTTTGCGTGTGGATTTCTTCTAGCAAATCCCCGAAATAATGTTGTCTTAGCGATCGATAATGATTTTAGGGCACTTCAAACTTACAGCGAAAACATCACAAGTCAAGTATATAACAAAAACATAGAAGAAGTCCACTCAAATGATATTCTTAAACTACTAGATGATCAACCTCCTGATATAATCATTTCTAGTCCCCCCTGTGAATCATTTTCAGTAGCAAATCCCAATCGACAGAGGTCAGCTTATAATCAGCTTTATGCGGATGAGATAGGGCGTCTGGTTCTGGACACGATACGTATCATCATTGATATAGAACCCAAGGTATTTTTAATAGAAAATGTCCCCCAATTGGCCTCAACTGAGATGATAGGATTAATTTTACATGAATTTTCTCGTTCTAAATATGAATCAGTGTATTTCAATATTCTTAAAGCCGAGGATTTTGGGGTACCAAGCCAACGAAAAAGAGTTTTTATCTCGAATATTGAAGTGAAATTATTTCCCACCACTTCATCTGTTTCTGTAAATGATGCTTTTCACTCTCTTCCTGATCCAGGAATTGAAATGATAAATCACGAATTCATACCTCTTTCTCCTAAAATCACTAGGAAGATTTCTAAGACGCCCCCAGGAGGAGCTATTGTTTATTTTAAGGGGAGTCACAGAGGATCTTTTCGCAATTTTATTCGTTTACAAGCTAATTATCCTAGTCCTACCGTAATGGGGAAAAGTCGATTTATTCACCCCTATGATCCTCGTCTTTGTACAGTACGGGAACATGCTCGTTTAATGAGCTATCCTGATAATTTTCAATTCTATGGTCCCATAAATTCACAATATAATCAGGTTGGAGAAAGTGTACCTCCATTAATGGCCAAAGCAGTAGCACAACAAGTCCTGACGGATTTTCCCAAAGAAAGTTATTTGAACTAATTATTAAAATGGACGATTATAAGAGAGAATGGTCTGTAGAGGTGTTCTGAACGCAGGTAAAGATTATTCGAAAAGAAGAATCACTATTAGAATTTGAGGTAATAGGTGAGGATCATACGTTTTTGAGTGTGCTCCGTGAGACATTAAAAGACCAAGCTGGGGTATTATTTACAGCCTACAGGTTTCCTCATCCTCTTCTCGAAAATCCAATTTTTTATTTACAAACATCTTCAACTGATCCAGTTAAAGCCCTTCAGCAAGCTGCTGATGATATCATCCATAAATGTGATGATTTAACAAACATCTTTGAACAAACACTCTCTGATTCCGTTTAACCCTTATTTTGGGTTGTAAAGTGCAGAAATATAAGAATTCACTTCGTAATTTCAGTGAGAATAGGGGAGAAAAAGGAAATTTAGAGGCATTTATTCATAATAAAAGTAATTCAAAACTTGGAGATTCCTTGGTCAACTTCATTTATTCAGTGGCGAAGAGTATTGTTTCTGAAATGCCAACAGGTACAAAAGTTTCGGATTCTATTCTTTTAGAGGCATATAGAAGATCCTTGTGGCATTCTACAAATACTTTAAAGTTAAAAGGAAAGAAAAACCGAATAGCTGATGCTATTGAAGCTCTTATTCTCTATTTCTGGGTTCATAAAGATTTAAATCTTGAGAAGCTTATAAGTCCCCTTATAGCCCAACTCGAACCTGACCGTCTTCATCATCCTAAAGAAGAGCATTCTTCTGCAGTCTTCTCATTTCAAAGACTTTTAGATTTCCTATACGATTTTTATCTTGATTGAATATCATAAAAAATGAAAAAAATAACATTCAAAGCCTTTCGCCTAATATGAAGATTTATTCTGTTTTTTATTTCATCAGGTTGCATTAAAGATACTGATTACGACCTAATAAAATGTCTCCACGAATCGATAAAACCTTTCTAACAGCCAACTTGAAATCATCAAAAGTAACTGTTGTTCGCCTTTCACGAATGGCAAACATACCAGCTTCTTGTGTTATTGCACGAATGTCAGCACCAGAGGAGTGTCTAGTTTCATCGGCGAAATATGAAAAATCAACTTTGGAATCGATGTTCATTAAACGAGTATGAATCTTAAAGATTTCTAATCTTTCTTCTTGGTTGGGTAAAGGAATCTCAATATGTCGGTCAAAACGGCCAGGCCGTAAAAGAGCAGGATCTAAAATATCAACACGATTAGTCGCTCCAATGATTTTAACGTCTCCCCGAGGAGAAAATCCATCTAATTCACTAAGTAACTGCATTAAAGTCCTTTGTACTTCACGATCTCCACTAGTAGCGATATCTAGTCTCTTACTACCGATTGCATCAAGTTCATCAATGAATAAAATACTTGGTGAATTCTCTCGAGCAAATGAAAAGACTTCACGAACTAATCGTGCCCCTTCTCCAATGTATTTTTGTACCAGTTCTGAACCAATTACTCGAATAAAAGTAGCTTTAGTTTCATGAGCAACAGCTTTAACCATGAGTGTTTTTCCCGAACCAGGGGGGCCATGAAGTAATACGCCTTTGGGTGGTTCAATACCGACTTTTTCAAATAATTCGGGTTGCAATAGAGGTAATTCTACAGTTTCACGAAGTTCTTGAAGTTGTTCTTTTAATCCACCAATATCTGCATACGTTTCAGAAGGTTTTGTTTCGATCTCCATGGAGCGAACACTCGGATCCAATGACTGAGGTAAAACCTCAAGAACAGCAAAATTTCTTTGATGTAGTGCAACACGTGTACTCGGAGATAGTAACTCTTTAGGAATTGATGAATCGACAACAACTACAAAAGAGGGCCCTGTTGAGCTTTTAACAATAGCCTTACCGTTTTCCAAAATTTCTTGCAATGTTCCGGTAAATAATGGTGGCTGTCGAAGTTTTTGTAGTTCAAGTTTGAGATTATCTCTTTCCTCTTCTAATTTATTTCGTTGGACTTCAAGTAGTTGTCTTTCAGTCTCTAAAGCACGAATTCGACGTTCCATGGTTCTTGTATATGAATCAGCGAAATCATCAAAAGAAGCTTTCTTATTATCCACAGTGTCTGGCATTATATTACCTACTTAACGTTCGATTTGTTTTAAATATAAGTGATTTATGAAAGGCTGACATATTGAATAGTATTGGAGATTTGACTATTAGGTCGGAGATCATATTAGCTGACAAGATTATGCATGATTCTGTCGAGGTCTCTCAGTAAATCATCCCTTATTTTTCTTTTCTTTTCTTTTTGCACTATAGACCATAATGAACTTAGTTTTATAATTAGTGATAATGGCAATTAAAACGCCTTTATTGATGAAATCTGGTAATACATTCTGGATTATAAGTAAAAATCATATCAATCTGTCAAATAAGTCATAAAGAGTAGATTACAGATGATTTAACACAAGAAATCTGTTAAAAATAGGTTTTAAAACAATGTAAAATAACTTCCAAACACAAGAGGATGTAGTCATATTGAGCAGGATACAAACGTGTGAGATGTGCGGGGTCGAAGCACCAGTCACCTTAATTGAAATTGATCATGTAGAGTTGCTTGCATGTCCTAAATGTGCGAGATTTGGAAAACCCGTGATACATCGGCCAAAAAAGAGGATTATGAAACCTGTTCCTCGGTATCAACCTCAGAAGAAATCTCAACCACGACACATAAAACCTCCGAAGAAAGATTTTCTCCATGATAAGATCCTAGTAGATGGATATGGTCAGTTAATCCAGGAAGCTAGACGCAAACAGGGGTTGGGACGGGCAGAATTTGCTCAAATGATTAAAGAAAAAGAAACCTTACTTGCAAGAATCGAAGCGGAGAAAGTACTGCCTACTGATCGTGTTGTAGCAAAAATTGAACGTGAACTAGAGATTGAACTGAAAACAGAGGTAACTGAGGAGGGTTCTATTATAGAAGATTTTATTCCCAAGTCAACTACAATAGGTTCAATTGCTAAAATAAAAAGAAAGAAAAGTAGTAAATCATCATAATTCGAAATTATTTCTCTTTAAAATCAGAAATTCTTCTTCAAAACTCCACGATAAACTTTAACAACTCGGTACAAGGACGAAATAGATGGATATTTAGAGGCATTAGACCTCTCTTATCAAATGGATAGGTTGAATATACTATCTTCATGAGCAATTACCATCAATGAGTAGATAATATTGGTTATGCTTGACCCTCTAGCCAATGCGATGTCGACTATAGCAAATGCCGAAATTCTTGGTTATAAAGAAGTTGCCATTAGACCTGCAAGCCGGATCATTGCGAATGTCCTTCGAGTAATACAGAAGTATGGCACCATTGGTGAATTTGAAGTAATGGAAGACCTTTGGATAATTTCTGTTCAATTATTAGGTCGAATCTCCAAAATCGGAGTTATCAAACCCCGTTATCCTGTTAAAGTCAAAGAATATGTTGAATGGGAAAAACGTTTTCTTCCTGCTCGTGATATGGGAATTCTGGTAGTTTCAACTTCCGAAGGAGTAATGTCTCACCATGAAGCTAAAGAAAAAAACCTTGGTGGACGATTATTAGCCTATGTCTATTAGTTTACAAATTATAGGAAAGTATAATTTTGAAAC
>JAHQWW010000057.1 GCA_029856365.1 Candidatus Hodarchaeota archaeon | reverse complement strand
CATGACGAATAAAGGTAATAGATAGGTTAGTAATTGTACTCTTCGCGCGCTGGTTATATTCTTTTTATATCGTTCAAGAATTTTGGTTTTCCAGGTTCCACCAGTCATTATTTGCCCTTGGTAGAAACACTCTTCGTATAAGGCCTTTGATAACCGCCATGATTCAGATCGGTTCAACAACTCTTCTCACCCTCAATTTTTTGAAAGATGCCTTAATTTCTCGATGAGGCCTTTAGCTGACTCAGTTTCTCCAGTTAAATGGAGGAATATGTCTTCTAAGGAGGTTGCTACCGTGGTTTTAGCTAGTTCTTGCAGCTCTTCGAATGTACCCTCAGCAACCATCTTACCCTCGTTAATGATACCAATCCTGTCACACAATGTTTGAGCTTGCTCCATTATGTGAGTGGACAGGATAATGGAACCACCTTTCTCTCTGTGAATTTGGAATATTTCTTTCAATACTCGTGCAGATTTAGCATCCAGTCCTGAAAGAGGTTCATCCAATATCAACACCTTGGGTTCGTGAAGTAATGCAGCAATCACCTGTATCTTTTGCTTGTTCCCGCGACTGAGCCCACCAATGAACGTGTCATAATACTTCAAAGCATTTAGCGAAACGAGATACTCCTTAGCTACAGATGTAACACGTTCTGGATCGAGACGTCGAATAGATGCAATGAAGTTGAATAATTCCTTAACAGTCATTGATTCGTATAGCACGGGCTCTTCAGCAACGTAACCAATGTTTTCCTTGACTTTTTCTGGTGTAATTATTGGATCAAAACCCAGGACAGTGATATTTCCTCCTTGGAGAGTAAGCATTCCTAAAATAGATTTAATCGTGGTCGTTTTACCAGCTCCATTGGGACCCAGTAATCCATAAATTTCGCCACTAAAGATGGTGAAAGACAGACCATCGACCGCTTTAACCGTTCCGAAGTACTTCTTAAGTTCTCTAACGGTTAGAACACCCTCATTATTGACACTTCCATAATACTTTGATAACTTATCCGTACGGATAAGGTTCTCTTTTGTTTGGTTTATTTCAGTCATTATTCTTTGAGTTGTCATTTTCTTTCACTTTTATTTTACATACTTAACGATTAATGGTGTAATAATACCATCTTTGTCCCTTATTTCTAACAAGACTAATTACCACCAACAGAAAATTCCGAAATATCAGTATGTAATTCTATATTACCGTAGATACTCTCTACTTCAATGTCTACGACATAGAAACCATTAGACAAGATTCCAAAACTAGTTGTAAAGACACTATCTTCTTTTTCGACAAGATTATATGTGCTAAATAGTGATTTTTCATTATTAGTTCCTGAAATAGAGAGATTAATGCTCATACTTTTGATAATATGTTTGTCGGAGGGTATAACACGGATAGAATAGTTCCAACCTTGTTCTTCTTTATCGAATAAAATATCGATATCAAGATTGTAGGAATAACCCAAGGTATTAGCAACTGTGTAAGCGAATTCCTCGTAGTTAGGAGGGGAAACTGTAATAATGGTACCATCTACAACCACATTAGCTCCATCAACATATAAACCCCCTGCTGCTGTGAGATTATCTACAATTGAACTGTGAGTTGTAAATCTTTTACCATTTAGAAGACCTGCATTAGCCTGTACAAGTGTTCCATTACCTATACCAGCAATCACTAAACCTTCATTATTTGCATCTTCAAGAAGCTGCATCACATGGTGATTTGCAATGAGTGCTGGTGCTAAATCTCCACCAGGTAAAACGATCGCATCGTAAATTCCTATCTCATCTATATCTGAGAGAAGTATATCAGATGTCATCGAAGCTTCTTTAGCAGTCACAGTTTCCGATAATCCTGCAATAGTAACCGTTCCACGCCATTGGTCAAAATACTGCTTCACACCCTGAAGATCACTTTCAGAATACCCATCTGCCGCGAAGAAAACAATACTAGCGCCCCTAATAGACATTCCTTGATTGAGGGCGGCATTTCTTTCACCTAAATATAAGAAAAGGATTACTTGTCCAACAAAAGTGAGAATAAAAAAACCTACCAAAATGATTCTTAACGTTTTATTCATGTATTTCACCATAATTTTATTATCAGAAAAAAAAAGAAGAGTGGATTTTATTCCATGTTATTTAGCTTTTTTGCGCCAAAAGAAAACATACTTACTCCAAGGATCCACAGAAAAGCAGTGTAGATTATTGCAACAGGGTAAAGGGCATCCCCGATGGCAAAGAGATCCCAGAGAATCTGATCCAAGGGAATCAGTAAGACAAAGAATGAAATCATAACGACAAATACACAGACTTGTAAATTTATCATGAATTCACCAGTTTTATCATGAAACGCAGGATTCACTAGAAACAAACCAATGGTAAATGTTATTGCTGCAGCAGCAATAAGAAGAGTCAAGATCACATTGAGCAACAAAATTTCTAGAGCTATATCTGGGACGAGTAGGTTAACGATAGTTTCAACAACTAGAACGATAGGGAGAATGGTTAAGAGATATTGATACAGCTTGATCCTAAGATACTTTCTTGTTCCCGTGGGAGTCTGTTTATAGAGTAATAAATTCTCCTTACCCTGAAGGCTGATATCGGAGGCAACAAAAGCAGCTAATAGCGGTCCAATGAATAAGGACATAATGAATGCACTTTCAGGATCGTCAGGTTGAGAAATAAAGATATTCATGACTACAATTAAACCAACGCCATAGATTATCCATGCAATATTCTTCGCTTTACGGAAATAAGTCTTGAAACCTGATGAAAGTAGAAGACTAGATGTTCCACCACCACCGAGCGTCTTGATGGAGTTATAGAAAAAACTATTTGATTTGGATTTAGAGGCTGAAAAAGAGGTTGGTTCAAGGTTATAAACACGGTTTGCAACAAATCCACCAATTAATAAAGAGCCTCCGAAGAATGTCACTAATGCACTGATTTGCAGAAATGTTGTGAATTCGACAGCTAAGATATCTCCTGGATTCTGTGCCATAGCCACAATGATTTCAGAACTCCAACCCCATGGAAAGAATCCAAAAAGATCTTGTACGAGTTTTGCGTTTTGAGGATCTTTAAGAACTTCATAGTATCCACCAATTAACAGATAGATAACAGCTACTAATGGTAGGATGACCACAATTGCTAGTCCTTTCCCAATGTCTCTTCCTCGGGCTGATTTCATTAGGATAGATCGTAAGAGAACAGCAATCATATTACCTAGCCAAGTAGCAGTTAAAAAGAGAATTACGAAAACCGCAACGATAACAAGAATCTGGAAGACATCTAGACCGAGAGGGAAAAGAGCTGCTGTAAACGTTCCGCCTATGATTGCTGCAAATGCAGCGTAGAAAGGGATTTTTCCTAGGAATTCACCAATTAAGATATCACTTGTTTTGACAGGGGAGGATAAGTAGATTTCCAAATGTTCTGTTTTTATGTCCTGTAAAGTTGATGCGACTGGCATAGAAGCGAACATGACAAAAAATACAAAGAAGAGAACATTAATCAGAGCCACAGCTACTGCAGAAAGCAATAATTCATGTAACTCATCGACAAAAGCATCAATTATGGAGGGCGCAATGAAAAACGTGTAAATCGCTAAGCCCCCGATTAAAATGTAGGGGAGATAAGGTCTGATTTCTCGAATTCGACTTGTAGTCACACGATATTCAGTTTTAGCAATTGATAACCAGGAAAAGTTGGGGAGTGAAATCAACTGTGATTCCTCCAAGCCAGGAGTTCTTTTTCATCAACTCCTCCAGTTAGAGCGATGAATGCTTCTTCCAATGTGTTGGTTCCTGCTTGAGTAATGATTTCGTCTACTGTACCTACAGCAATGAGTCGTCCTTGGTTAATAATCCCAATTCGATCGCAAAGCTCTTCCACAATTGGAAGAATATGGCTACAAATGACAACAGTTCTACCAAGCTGATCTGCTAACCCATTAATCAAATCTTTAACCATGTGAGCAGCACGAGGATCTAATCCTGCAGTTGGTTCATCGAAGAAGATAATCGCAGGGTCGTGGATCAATGCTGCAGCAATCAATACTTTTTGCTTCATTCCTGTGCTAAAACCTTCAAGAAGATAATCTTTTCTATCAGTGAGACCAAACAGCTTCAAAAGCTCATCAATCCGCTTTTTCAACATCTTTCCTTTGATGTTGTATAAAGCTCCAATGAATTCGAGAAACTCATAAGCACTGAGCTTCTCATACAACCCTGGTGACTCTGCCAACAACCCGGTTATAGTTTTCACCTGAGTAGAGTCTTTAGTGATATTATAACCATTTACGTCAGCAGTTCCACTGGTTGGTTTCAGAATACAGTTTAAGAGGCGAACAGTGGTCGTCTTTCCAGCTCCGTTAGGGCCTAACAAACCGAATGTTTCGCCCTCATAAACCTCAAGATCAAGCTCATCAACAGCTTTGATATCTTTTCCATAATACTTTGATAGCTTATCCGTTCGGATAAGTACCTTTCTTGTTTGTTTTGTTTCAGTTAGAGTTTCTTGTAGTTGCATTGTTTTTACACCATTTTTTTGAAATTAATTTACCCTCCGACCACAGGAAGAACAGAACCGATCATCTGACTCTAATCGCATACCACAATTGGTACAGAAGTGAGCGGTTGATTTCGGTTCAGATCCCCAATAGTATTCTTCTTTAGGTTCGTATTTTCGATAGAAGGTATTTCTTTGTTTCTGATTTCTATCAGAACTTCTGTAATTTACTCCATCTGCTATTCCTGTTTCATTAGCTTGATCAAAAGATTCAGAGAAACCAGCAGCAACTAACACAATCATTCCAATCATAATTATGAAAATGAATATTATTGGAAAAAGTGTCATTGTGCTACTACTATTCATTCCAAGGATGATTACCAGAGGGACAAAAATTCCGAGTACGAGGCTGAAGATAGTAACCAAGAGTAATGATTTACTTGGTCTTTTACGCCGCCTTCCGTCATTACAACAGGCAGCTGCTGCAGCGATTGCACCCATCCAAGCCATTATGCTTGACCTCCATCAGCAATGGCTTTTTCAGCCTCTCTTGGCTCAGCTTTAACCATTGAAGAGAGTAGGAATACTAATCCAATTATAAAAAACAGAGGACTAGCTCCACCTAAACAAAGCCAAACTATGCTGAGAGTTCGTAGCGTTTGAATCTCTTCAAGCTCTATTGACTTTTTAATTTGTAAATTTTCTTTTATTTCTTGATTAAACAATTTATATGCTCCTTCTAAAAATACTAATTTTAATTCATTACTAATTTTAGTCAATTACTAATATTTGGTAACATACTTATATATCTTTTCATTTGGGAAAAAGTAGAAAATAATGTCGAATTTCCAGTTCAGGCAAGGAATAAAAAATGGAAAAATCTACATGGCTGTGAAACTGGAGAATAAACCTTCGTTTGTTGAAACGAAAGGTTTATAAACTCCATTACGAAATATTAGTAATGAACAATAATTGGTAATTTAAACAGTATTGGAATGTCTTTGAGGCAACACTCATGACTACTCAATTATCGGATTCTGAACAGATCGTTATCAGAGAAATTTTCAAGGATCCTCAGATCAGCCTCGAAGGCATTGCAGTCATACTCGAAAGAGAGAGGAAGAAGAGAAAAGAAAAAGAAGATCAACGTTTTCAAAAAAAAGTAGATGTCCGAACAGTATCGAAATTTAAATCCGTTGGTCTGAAAAAAATACGTAACGGTCTTAAAGAACTTGCTGATACTTCACGATTAGATGTTTCAATTCAGGATGATTTAGAAGAAGAGAAGTTGGAAGTACTTCAAAGGAATGGGATTTTATACGGTCATGATTTTAGGATTGATCGAAAGGTCTATATTTTTTATACGGTAAAAGAGGGGTATTTTCTTTGGCAAGAACATGTTTGTAATGTTAAGTGTCAAGATCAATGTTACGAAATTCTTGATCTTATCAGAAAAGAACATGGACTTGATGAGCCGAACAAAAACGAATTAATAAGAGAACAATTCAAAGAAACATTTGATGAAATTGTTAAGAGAGAAAAACAAGGAATGAAAGAAGAATGAACGAAGTTAAAATAATTAAGGGATCTGATATCCCTCCACCTCCAGGAGAGCCCAGAATAATTCGTCCAAACAAAAATCTTCTTTGGAAAAACTATTTCTTATATGTATTGGTGTTCATTATATTTACAGCATCACTGATAATTATATTTACTCTTTTTGATTTTTTTTTAGTTTCCAATCTTGATATATCACGAAGAGACGTATTACTTCAAGCTTTCTTTTGGATGGGAGCTATTTACATGGCTATTTGGTTCGTGATCACAATTGTTTACATAATTGGTATGCAGATATATGTAAAATCCATGTTATTCATAGTTCATGGTCATGAAATAGTGGTTCATAAAGGAGTGATTAACAAATCCGAGAAACATGTTCCTTATCGAACGGTAACAAATATTAACATGAAAACGGGCCCCTTCGACCGATTGTTTGGTATTGGTAGCATAGAGATTCAAACCGCAGGTGGAAAAGGTTATTCTCTAGATGAAACTGCAGAGGAAAAACTAGAAGGAATAAAAGTCTATCGGGAGGTGAGAGACTACATCCTCACTCAACTGCGGCAATTTCAGGCTGCTAATGGAACTGTTATCGCACTTAAGGGCGAGGAAGAACCAATTGAATCTATCCCTCTCCAGATGCTTTCTGAATTGAAAGAAATTAAGATATTAATGAGTACACGATTAGAAGGAATGGAATCTAAATTAGAAGAATTAGATAAAAAATTAGAGAAATTTCAAAGACCTTATTAATTTGATTATAGACATTATTCTATACTAGCAGGTGAATTCATCGTATGGAAAATACTGATATGTATCTCTTACTAAGTATAGTGGTCTTTGGATTACTCCTCCTTAGTTTGTTTTTTATGATTTTGATGAAATTTCTTAGAAGAATCACCAGTTAGATAATCAAAAATATTTCGGGCGGAAAATCAAATGTCAAACATTCCTATAATCTTGATCTTGATTCTCTTAGGACTGATTATTCTCAGTTTAGCCTATTTTATTAGATTTCTTATTAAAATAACAAGATAGATAAGTTGAATTAGTGTAACCTAAAGAAGGAACTAATTTCACCTTAGAGAGGGATTTTAATCCTCTCTAAAGTTATTTGTTTGGTTTTTTCCCTTTGATGTGTTCATCCATGTTTCTCGAATCTTCTTTGCGTTTATAAGATAGGCTCGTAGATGAAAAAATTTTAGTGACTCCTTTATTGGAGTTTCTTGTTGTTTTAGTCCTTCAAATGTGTCTAAGGCCACCTGTACGCCTGATGGACTAATTTCTTCTGAAATGGATCATGCCTCCTTAATTGGGCAGTAAAGATCGAGAACTAAATTTTCAGGAGACGCTTTAGGGTTGAGAGCTTTTTCTAGCCATTGATGAGCTCCAAAATCATATTTACTCGATTTTTTTACCCATGTTGCGAGTTTTTTCCAAGCAGGGATTATATTAAGTTCAGGATCAATAATTAGTCTAGTTGTTGTGACTGCGTATAGACCTCCTTTGAAATCTTTTACGTTGATATCCCCTTCAGGTTGGATCTCGGGGTCGATTTTAATCCAGAATTCATACCCATACTCTTCCTTATCAGGAGAGGGATCTGGATTGTTGAAACCAAAGACTGGATGCTTTTCGAGATTATCAAGTAGTCCCTTTTTATCTGCCCATGATTGCATTTTTGCCCATGCATCATTTTCTGGACTTTTACCAATAGCTCGAACGCTAGCTATCCGCATCGGTTCGAGAGTAATTATTCGGACATCTAAATCTGTTGTTATTTTTGTTTCTTCATTCATGACTTCATCTCCATAGGTTGTATATTTTCCAATAAGACGTTGTATTCTTTCCAACCTTTCCTGTTCACGTACTTTGATCTCTAAATAACTCTGAGCAATATTTTGGATAATATTCTCTCCATCTTCAGTAAGTCTGTATAATCCTCGATCTATTTTATATACAAGGTTTTTACCATTTAAGATGTTAAGATGATTACCTAAAGCACTTTTTTGAAGACCAGTTTTTTCCATTAAGTCTTTGAAAGTCTTAGGTTGATCAATCAACATTGTTAGAATTCGTATCCGTTGAGGGTGATCGATAGATTTTAGAAGGGAAATTATCTCATCAAGTGATTCTAATATGAAATGCTCCATACTAACACGTGTTTCGAAAGGTGGATCGGTCATGAAAGTCTCTCCTACTATTTTAAGATTTATTTACTGAATTTTCGGAAGCCATGAACTTCTGTCTTCCATGAATTTGTGAACTTATTTAAAGTAAGCCCATCTTAGTTAATGAGTAAACAAATAGAGACTATTAATCCCTACTTCAAGACCTCAATTATCTTGAATGATAAACCATTTGATAATGAGTGTCCGTTTCACTCTTTAAGATAAATTCTAGTGATCTGTATAATCTGAAAGCTTTATGATTTACCTGAAGTACTTGTAATTCAACATCTTTCTTCTCTTGTAATACTTTATTGATTAAATCTCGAATCAGTATGCGACCAATACCCTTATTTTGATACTCGGGGGCAATTTCAATTATATTGAGGGTGTATTTACCTGAGTGCTCCTCAACAGATAAACAACCAATTTCACGTCCATCTTTTTGAATGATACGATAATTTTTTGGATTAAAGTTCTTTTGATGAAAGTGACGTTGAACTTCTTCATTCCATCCCCAAATAAGCGTAATATATTCCATTAATGTCTGTTTCTTAAGCCGAAAGAGGAATTCTGAATCATCTTGTGTTGCAGGACGAAAATGGATCAAAAAACAATAATCAACTCACTCAAAATTAATTGATAAACTAAAGAGAGATTGCCTACTGAATCACTTTAATCATCCAAATAAACCCAAAAAAAAGGTAGATATTAAACAAAAGCATTAGAATTTACTTTTCCGCCGCTAGCTTAATATCTGACTCCTTAACAGTTTTTCGACCAGAATGCTGTGCAATACCCACAGCATATTTAGCAAGATTGGTAGAATAGTCAGTTAAAATTTCATTTAACTGATTAATTGCATCTCCAGAGACTCTGAAGGCACCAGCATTCCGGATTATTTTTTCAACTCGTGCACGAGAAAAACCAGACATGTTTTTCACCTTTTCTCCATAATGATTGTTTATGAGTCGGTTAATAGACTCATTGCATACTATTTTTCTCCCATTATTTATAAATTTCTTTCTGTCTTGGGTAAGCTAAAGGTTTTTGCAATAATCTATTTTCCTATCATGATCTTTGTGAGTTAATAGTCTTTATTCCCCAACGATCAAGTTTTGGATAATACTCCAAATTGAATAAAGATCAAATTGAATTTAATAAAATCATTCAATTACTTATTTAAACCCCCTATTTCACAGTTTAGAAGATTCCAAGTTTATAGGAGTTTTATAGGATATGCAGGCTAAAGGCTATAAATCCTCAAGTATATCGTGTTTGATAATCCTTATGTTATATTTTTCCATTATTCCACCCGCATCAGCGAGAGAGCTTCCAGTTATTGGGACAGAAGTGGAAAAAGCCACCTTTATGCCATCTGGTTCAGAAGGAGATTTTCTTTATTATGTAAATCACCCAGGAACTGATTTTACCGATTCCCAAGTTCTTTATCAAGGTTATTCGGGAATTCAAAATGGAGAATATACATACTTTTCTAATTATCAAGAATATTCAACGGGAAAAACAAATTTAGAGAGAAATCAAGATGTTTCTAACAATCTTTTGAGTGATACAGCGCGGTATGGTTATCATCCTTTATTTGGTCCTGAATCTTATCCTCGTGCAGTGAGAATTCCTTCAAGTTTTGATCCTGTATTTGAATATACTCAAAGAACGGAAATAAACCTCCATATGGATCATTCATTTACCTTTATGGCAGAAGCATATGTTGAATACTTTGGTTTCCTCAATACTAGCGAATCATTCTTTCTAGATATTGATATTTATGATTGTAACGCAGCTGGGACTATTGTTTTTCCTGATGCTTTTCCAACTCAAGGTTATTCGATAGGTTATGTTGAGAAGCAAATGACCTATCCATTTCTCCCAAGAAAAAACTCATTGATGCCATTAAATTTTACCTTAGAGCTCGATCAAAGTTCACTGATAACATTGACTCTACATCCATGGGAATTTCCCGACTATATACCAGAAATTGAAGTAAATACCACATATTCAGGTGAGATTGACCAAGGAGCTCGTGTGACTATCGAAGACAATGAAATGATTTACCCTGAAAATGAGCTTTTTAGTATTAGGATGTTCAATCTTACACTAGTAGCTGATCAATATTATGAGATATTTATTGATTTTAGAATGCTTGAATATTCTGGTTGTACTAGCAGCCAACCATATGTCTTCCTTATCGCAGAACATATTGAGGCATTTCCATATACTTATCTTGATCAAAATGGTTATCGCATCCATGCTAATCAGAATGAGAGTGTATTTTTGGTATTATTTGCCCAAAGTTGGTCTGTTGGAGAATATGCAATCTATTACCAGAATTTTAAACAGGTAGAGGAGATTACAGATACTGTACCACTAACCTTTAACAAAAATATTAAAGTAGATTACAACACATACTATTCTTTTTCACTAATGACTCCCCACATGATTGCTGTCAACTACTCATATTATCATTATTTTAATCTTTACATCCCTACTGTTTCTCCGAATGAATGGATTCAAATAGCAGACTATAGTTTCTTTGATTCAGAATACGGAAATCTCTTCGGAACCGTTGGGGAAATTGGTAATAATTGGCGTTATTTCCCTCCAGGAACTTACGCCATCAGATTTACATATTTCTGGTCGAGTAGTGAAATTAGGTTTACTAAAGTTCCAATAAGATCTCCAGATACTGTTTCTGTTACAAAGAATAGTCTCTTTGCTTTTGAGCTTCCTTTGACAAAGAATAGAATCAATTTTATCAATATCTCAACTGATGACCATATTTCTCCCTATCAGAGAGTCCAATACGAGTATAGTTGGGTTGGTAAATACAATGAAATGATAAAGAATGTTTACTATCCAGGAAACACTTGGATTGGCAACCGTAATGATACTGGTCAGTGGTTAAAATGGGGATCAAATAATACTCTTCTAGAAGCTTTTCTGCCCACTCGTGATTATGAAATTCCTATCTTGATGATAAGACCTTTTGATGCAGAGAATAGTACCTTTCAGTTCCCTGATCCATTTACAGCAACATTATCAGTAAGTACAAATGAAGCACCAATACAGCACTACGCCCCATTAGTTTGGAATTATATTGGCGGTGGTTATTTCATTCCAAAAAATAAAATTTCAAGGACAATTTTCTATGAAGTTAATAATGATATTATTGCAAATACTGATCATCTATATGGAATTCCATTAAATTTAGGACAGAATAGAATCTACAATATCACTGTATATCTCCATGGTAATTATACCACGGGACCCTCAGCCTGGAATGCCACGCTTGATGGGATGAGTGTCATCGGTGGGAATCTT
Source organism: Candidatus Hodarchaeota archaeon (assembly GCA_029856365.1). Lineage (GTDB taxonomy): Archaea > Asgardarchaeota > Heimdallarchaeia > Hodarchaeales > Hodarchaeaceae > Hodarchaeum. The sequence continues at coordinate 10,945 of JAHQWW010000057.1, read as the reverse complement.
AACGACCTAACTATCTTTGATACAATGAGTTCTGGCTGGGATGAAACAAGATACTGGAACACAATGCTAATATTAACGGTTTCTAGCCCAGTCTTCCTTTACGTTGATGTTACCCGAACATTCGATGGTACTAACTATAGAAATGCTACCCTCGCAATTTATTTTAAAGATATTACAGCTAACTACTTAGATTTCGTTTTCCCTCCTTATGAATATAATGCAACACCACACACGAAAGAATTAGCTAATTCTCAATTACTAGCCTCTGAACTTATAGCCTCAGAGATGAAAAAACCAAGTAGAATCCCAGGATTTGAATTTATTCTGTCCTTAGGTACTCTTGTTACCATCGTGGGTGTAATATCTCATAATCGGAGGAGGAAATGAGTAAGGAACCCTAATTTCCTCTTTTTTTTCAAATGGTTTTCGAGGTAGCATTTAGCTAATTACATCGCTAAATTACAGAACACAAAATTAAAAATATAGTACAAAAAAACAAAACTGGAATGATAAATTGAGGGAAATGCTAATGAATGTTAATTTTCAACATTAACTTTTTTCATTACATCAAGCAATTAATCTACGTGGGATATAATCACTAAGTTTCCTATTGCGAGGAATACGAGAAACAAAAGCATCCATCCCACATTCAGAGCATTTTAAACGAAGCATGCGGTGATTAACAATAGCAGAAATGCTATGAATGTGACACCAAGGACAGACTAATTCCATCTGAGCTCGTGACTGCAACTCCACGTTTTCCTCTATTTCGATAGTCAGATTAATGACCTCCTTTCATTGTTTAGCTTTTAGATTGAAGGAAAATTTCTCTAGTTTTGGTAACATTCAGAGTCTTTAAAGATCAAACTAAGAAATATGCTCATAAATTCGCTCCATTTTAAGCAATTTATAGACTTCTGAAATACCACTGAATTTTTTGAGATTCGAAATGAAGTAGTTTAAGTCTTGTATGTTCCTAGAAAGAACTTCAAGCATAAACATGTTTTTATCATTGGCTCGATAGAGAGAAAGAAGTCTACTGTTACATTGTTCTGCTTGGTGTGGTAACTGTTCCATTTGAATATATTTCTTATAACTTGGTTCAAGTTGAAATGTTATTATTGCCTGAATTTCATATCCAAGGTTTTCAGGGAATGTAACAACCCTAAAGCCATGGATGATCCCGTTCTCTTGTAATCGTTTAATACGATTCCTAACTGTGCCCTCAGTTTTTTGAATAGATTTAGCGATTTCAGTGAATTTAGTTCTACCGTTCTCATGCAAAATTTCTAGAATTTTCCTATCAATTTCATCATAATTCATTGAGTTTCCTCCATAAATCTTTGACGATTTTATCTTTATGATTAGTAGTAAAAGAAGATTGAGCTTTCTTAAGTTATTAAGTTAATTCCACTTAATGAATTAGGACAGAGGAGAGGAACAACTCAAATTGAATTGAGATAAAATAAATCAAATCTTATATGAGTTTTTTATTCAATGGCATGAATAAAACGATATTCGAAGGAAATGCGATAAATATGGGATCGATAAATGGTACACCCACTTAATCATTCCAAAAAAACTAATATGACAAAAAATTCAGGATTCGAAGTATCTTGAATAAATTTAACTTAACCATTTAAATGACAGAACAATTTTTCTTTTTTAAAAAGATTGAAGAAAGCTAATGAACCCAAACGACTCTTATGAAAGGAAAATGTCCCTATGAGAATATTAATTGTTGATGACAATACAACTTTCTTGGAAACAATGAGTAATATTTTACTTTTGGATCAACACGAGATTTTTACTGCAACTTCGGCGGAGGAAGCTTTAGAGGTAATTGTGAAAGAGAAGTTCGATTTGCTCTTGACAGATCTAAAGATGGGAGACTTATCTGGTATTGATTTAATTAGGGAGATTAACAATAGGGGTATAGATTTAATGAGCATTGTAATAACTGGATATGGAAGCATTGATTCTGCCGTCGAGGCAATGAAAACTGGTGCTTATGATTATTTATTGAAACCATTTGAAGTTTCACCTTTAAGGGAAAAAATAGAAGAAGTACAGAAAGAATTGAGACTACGTAATAATATTTCCTTTTCTCTTCCTGTGAATGAACAAATTTTACAAGATTATTCAATAGAGAGCTCTCTCGATGAATATGAACGACCTTTCTTAGTCATTTCAAATGAGGATCCCCAAAAAATTGCCAACGAGTACAAAATTGAAAATGCATTAAATATTCGTCTAGGATTCGCTAGAGGAGCCAATGAGATCCCTCCAACAAAGCTACACTTATTACAACATCAAATTGAGGAATTTGTTCGAACACAAGAACAAGGAACAATTATTTTTAAGGGAATAGAGGAGCTTTTTCGAGTTCACAGTTGGACTCACTTTAAAGGGTTCTTAGATGAGATAAGTCGCAATATTCTCTCATCAAATTTCTCTCTAATACTTTTAGTAGAAGAAAAAAATCAAGATAATGCAGTTTCTCACCTATTGATTCACGATGCACTATCATTACTTTCAATTCAAGCATTTAACAGCATCATTAGTCTTATTTCACATCCACTAAGGAAAGATATCATTAATCTATTAAAATCTCATCGTAAGTTGAATTTTAATAAAATCCTCGAAGAATTACCAGTTACAAGCTCCTCCTCCTTTGCTTTTCACATAAAGAAATTAGTCCAAGAGGATATTTTAGAAAAAGATGATAATTTATATTATCTAACGTCACGAGGGCATTATTTTGCAGAAATTATATTCATCTTAGAAAAAATTGGATTTGTAGATCCAGGATCAAAAATAAGAGTTTTTAATCATATTAGGAGAGCAAAGAAGCCCACTCTTTAAAAAGGATCACAATCTATAGATATTATAACTTCCTTTAGTTCAAAATCGTTGTTTTTTCATAAGAACTCATCTTTGAATAAGACTGTCATGATGTTTTAAACATCCTAGATTATTGATATAACTCATAACAGCAATACACATTTAGAAGATCTACAGATAGTCTTATAACTGTGTGAAAATTAGAACAAAGATCTAGTTATTCTAATTATTGGAAAAATTGGAGGAGTAGATCCTGATAAGTGATTATCAAAATGAAAAATTGATAAATTCCCTTAATTATCCTTTTTATGTTATTGATATCTTTGATTACACCCTTAAACTGAGTAATTCAGCAGCCAAAACGATTTTTGGGGAATATAAATCCACAGATAAGTGTTATTTCATCACCCATGGAAGAAAAACACCATGTACAGGTGAAGAACACCCGTGTCCTCTTGAAATGGTGAAGAAGGAGAAAAAACCAGTTAAAACTGAACATATTCACCTTGATAGAGAGGGAAATTCCAAAATTTATGAAATACATTGTCATCCAATTTTTGGCAATAATATGGATGTTAAACAAGTAATTGAATACACATGGGACATCACTGATCGAAAAAAAGTTGAAGAATCATTACAGAAGTCAAAAGAGAATTTATATCAAACCACTCAGTTACTTGAGCGGATTTTAAACACTACAGATATATTAATCGCCTATATGGATCCAAAGTTTAATTTTGTTAAAGTTAATCGTGCATATGCTCGAGCTGATGATCGAGAACCTGAATTTTTTCCTGGTCGCAATCATTTTGATTTGTACCCCAATAAAGAGAATGAGGAGATCTTTAATCAGGTAGTTGAGAAAAAGGAACCATTTTTTATCGCAGCAAAAGCTTTTGAATATGCAGAACACCCTGAACGTGGAGTTTCTTATTGGGATTGGAGCTTAATCCCAATTATTGATTTAAATAATACAGTTGTGGGATTAGTTTTGACCCTGCAAGAAGTTACCGACCGTGTAAGAATGCAAAAAGCATTAGAAATATCAAAGCAAAAATTCAAGAGTATAACGGAACTAGCACATGAAATTATTATGAGGATTAAACCTGATGGAAGCTGTACTTATATCAATCGATCAGGAATAGAATTCTTTGGAAAACTTAAGAATGAGATGTTACAAGAAAATGTTTTGAATTTCGTGCATATTAATGATCTTAAGAAGGGTAAATCATTTTTAGAACGATTTACAAAGGATATAGACTACATTGAAGAGACCACGCTCAACTTTATGGTTCCAAAAGGAATAAGAGTAGTTGAATGGAATGCATCTCCGATTATTGATGACGCTGGGATTGTTCTTGAAATTCAACTAAGCGGTAGAGACATTACAGAACTTCAAGAAGAATTAATTGAAAAAGATAAACTTGCTGCTGTAGGGCAGCTTGCTGCAGGAGTTGCTCATGAAATAAATTCACCTTTGGCTAACATTACCCTTAAAGCTGAATATCTATTGAATATCATTAACCAAGATACATCATCTCTAGAAATTAGCTTATTGGAAAGAGAACTCATGAGTATAAAGAAGGAAATAAAATTATGCTCTAAAATTGTGACAGACCTTCTTCAATTTTCAAGGAAAATACATCTCACTCCTAACAAGATAAAAGTAAAATCTCTTATATCTGATCTTCTCAGCTCTCCATCTATAAACTCAAGGTTATTAGAAAAGAAAATAGATATTGGATTACAAATCAATGAAGATCTTGAAGTTATGGGTGATAAAACATTGTTATTCCAAGTATTCCAAAATATATTAAATAATTCAATAGATGCATTCGAGAATATTGATGTTAAACCTTTAATAAATATCTCAGCTGACAGAAAAGGGAATAATCTTGAAATTAAAGTGACAGATAACGGGATAGGAATAACAAATGCAAATTTAAAGAGAGTTTTTGAGCCTTTCTTTTCAACCAAACCGATAGGAAAGGGTACAGGCCTGGGATTATCCATTTGTCGGGGGATAATAGAAAAACACGAGGGGAAAATTAAGGTTAACAGTACGTATAGGCGTGGGACTGAAATCCTCATAACATTACCTATTAATGGAAGTCATTTGTTTGGATGAAATTCCAAATATCATACTTTATGCCTCAAGATGAGATTTACCTTTACAATTATCTTTAAAACGCTTGAGAGGAGTGAAAAGGATGATGAAAATTGACCGTTAAAAAATCAACAGAGCCCATATGTCAAAGTTGTGCGATGATCCTCAAAGCACTTGATGACAAAGGCACAGAAGTCGATGGAACACGAAGTGAAGATTATTGCTGTTATTGTTATGAAGCAGGTGAATTTATTGAACCTGAAATCACATTGAAAGAGATGATTGAGGAGAGTATATCTAACACAGCAAAATCACTTGATATTTCGATAGAAGAAGCAAAAAAATATCTTGAGTCCCTCCTTCCTACCCTCAAAAGATGGCGATGAATTCTTTCTTTATATAGGAAGAATTCTGGTGACACAAAAGACTATTTGGCTTCAATAAAAGCTTAAGATGTTTGGAAATCCAGTAAAAAAAGAAATAGAAGGATTTTATTCCTTACTTAGGAACCAAGAATGTTCCCGATATCTTTTCCTATTTCTTGAAATGATGTTTTCACATTAGATTCGAGTGGCCCTTCTCGACCATATACAATAGCTGACTGTCGAGGTTTAATGATTTCTATCTTCATTCTTCTCATATTTCCTTCAATCTTTCTCGCAGCACTATTTTCAAGGATGAACCACCTTTTGTTATTTAATCGAGAATGGTTTCTAGTATCAAAAGCAAATCCTTTTATTCCATGCAGATTAACGCTTTTGAGCTTCGTCAAAAAGACCTTCATTGCTTTAGATAATCCTATCATGTGAGTCGGTCCTCCAATTGCTAGAAAGTCATAATTTGGTATTTGATTAATATCAACCTCATCAATACTCAAACAAGCTGTTTCAATACCTAATTTCTCCATTCCTTGGGCTAAACAAAGAGCAACATCTTTGGTATTCCCAAAGAGAGAATGATATAATATTAATGCACGTACCATTCACTTCACCCCTTGATCACTTGAGTAATAGGATTCTGAGTTTCTAATTTCTCCATTTTTTGGGTATTCGTCTTCTTCTTCCGCAAATCAAGGAAAATTATTATCAATAGCGAACCAAATGTTAATGTAGGAAATACGCTTACCCAAAATAAGCTCCAAGTTCTAACATGGAAAGGTAATCCTATTAATGTGCCAAATAATACTGTCCATTGAAGCCAATATAGGAAAACAACGTTCTGATCACTTCTAGGATATAATGGCCAATTTCTAAACCAGAGAATATAGTCAATTACCCATAAAAGCCCTAGGATGAAAATAAAGATCATACAATATATCGATTGCTGTATTAATAATAATATGTGTGCAACTGTAAGCCCTATCACGATTGTATAAATTCCACTATGGAATATCAGACTTGGAGTATAATATGCTGCAAAAACATTCGAAATGCTATCTGTTGGTAATCCTAATCTAACAGTAACGAAGTAGAAGTAATTGACCACAATTGGAACCTCAGAAAGAATAAACAGGAGGAAAATAATACGTCCTAACTCGGTTCCTTCAATGATACCAGGGGAGGAAAGGAAATATCCGCTCAATAATGATAAAATTTGTAAGATCATTAAACCCATGAGAATATTATTCCTCACGGAATCATTCACGTTAATAGATGGTAAATCGCTCATATTGTACATTCTAATCCACTTTCATTCGTTTTTAAAATAGTACAATACCTAATCATCATAATGCTTCAATCCCTTGTCTATAATATTGAATAAAACTGCCAAGTATTCTTGAGATCTATCTTCTGATGGACTTCTCTTTCCACGCATTACTAATTCGTTGATCGCTGACCCGAGAGTACTAAGAGCCATCACAATCGAGAACGGATCTATCTTAGTCTGAACTCCTGAATTTTTCATTGTTTCCGTGATAACGCTAATCATGAGTTTCTCAATCTTCAATTGGTAATATCGAAATTCTTTTTCGCTTTCAGTCAAGATTTGACTAGTCTCTTCTTTTATGATCATTTTTCCAATAACCAAATTTAATCTGCCTGATTCAAAGAGTCTTGCATAATCAGGATATTCTTCAACAAAGGTTAGATAAGCATCCCCAAGAGTTCGTAACTCATATTTCACGTCAGAGGCAGTCATTGCCTTTTTCATGATTTGAAACATTTTCTCAAAAGCCTTAGATACCACAGCTATAAAGAGATCATCTTTTGAGTCAAAATAATTGTAGATCGTTGCTTTACTATAGCCCGCTTGAAGTGCAATCCGATCAATCATCGTTTGGTCATATCCCAGATTTATGAAGAACCATTCAGCAGTTTTAATAATATCATCTCGACGCTGTTTACGTTCTCGTTCCAATCTTCGTTTTCTAGGAGAATCTTGTTTCTCATTGTTGTTCATAAGTCTTCTCTAACAGATGGATTAAGATGAATTTATTAAGATATTGTACTTAAGTTGAATAATTCAACTTGAGTATATTAAATAGACTCGAGTTTAAATACGCTATCATTGAGGCAAATAAAAAAGTGATAAAAAGCAACACTGGGTTGAAAATTCTGATATAACGGGTTGTATAATATTCTAAAAGGTTATTTTAGATAGGAAAAGTATATATATTATATACTGGTTTAATTAGGAAAAGAAATAACATTGTTTTCCTTTCCTGAGGATTGCTTTTAAGTAATCCTGTGAAAATGTTTATAAAATGCCTTTCTATTAAAAATGATGTGTCCTTTTAAACAAGAAGAGTCCGGAAATGAAAGTTACTAGAAATAGAATTAACCAAAGGACGTATGTGTGAGATGGTCAGGCTCTTTAAAAAATCAGGACAGAAACAAAAAACATCTTTAAAATTTAATACCTCCTTACATTTAAAGAATTTACCGCTTGAAGAATATGCCCACGTCATTCACGCCTTTCATAAGGGATTAACAGAATTGGATCACTTCTTAAAAGAATCTTTACTAGAAAATTATATTTCATTCTACACATTCGAACGAATCTCACAAGAACTGAAATTAGTGAAATTTCGTCACTGTAAAATCCCAAATGTGCCATCTCTAAAGACCTTATTTTATTCGAGAGCAGTTGAATTAAAAACAAGTGAACCTGAAATAACCTCTAGAATTAAACAGATTCAAGCTGAAGAACCTCAACAGAAAGTTATACAAAGCCCACCCCCATTAGAACCAGCGTCTAAGCCACCATCAGTTCCTTCCCTTTCACCTAAATTGCCACCCTCACCACCCAAGGCACCACCTACCCCACCTCCTTTAATCGTGTCAGAAAGACCATCAAAACCCACAATAACATCTTCTAACACTGTTACTGAAAGTTACCTGACCAGTAATCCACTTGGATCCTCCAGACCACAACGGGAGAGCGATAGAGCTACAGGAATTGCTATTTTGCGGAAACAGATGGTAGAGGAACTCAAAAAAATCCGTACAATCATCCCAGACTAAATCTAAGTAAATATTTTTAATTAAAATCAATCTTTTGATGTATTCTTAGAAATGAGCTCTTACATAAAAAAAGGGGGGAGTCAGAGTCTTAAACTATTTTTCATTCTTCTAAAAATCCTTCTAAAATCGCCTCTGATCTTAGGAGCCCAAAATGATAGACCCCAACAATCGCTCCTGATCCCTTGGAACTAACAATCTGAACTGAATCACGAGAAAAACCCTCTCGTATAAATCCACATTTTTTAGCTATTTTGATGCTTTTGTCCTTATATTCACCATGATCTCTTACTGTTACAATAACCTTCTGAGCTCTTAAGTGTTGGAAAAGAAATTTTAAAGCACCTCTCGCAGCTTCAGTAGGAAAACCTTTTCCTTGTTTGTCTATAACAACAAACCATCCAATTTCAAATATGCATAAGTCCCAATTCTTAGGTTCAATCCAAATGTGTCCTAAGAATTCCAATGAATTTTTTGACCAGTAGCTTAATACAAATCTATTTTTTGCAACCCAATCAGCTGCGAGTTGTCTTAAGGTTGTTTTAATTTCATTTATGTCAATAGTTTGAGAAATTGGCCCTAATAATTCATCTAAATAAACACGATTACCTTTATCTAGCATTTCTAAGAATATTTTTTCGTCTCCATCTTGATACGGTCTTAAAATAAGACGTTCAGTTTCAAATCCATTAGGTAAGTCTAATAACATTCTGTGCATCTTTTTATCTCCAATTAAGTATCGATTTATTAAAATGGTTAAAAAATGGTTAAAATCGTATGATCGAAGTAATAATTAAAATCTGACCTTATTGAAGTGAAATCTTGACTTAATAACAGCAAAATTTACTGGATAAGCTCAACAGGTAGATTTTCTAAAATTATAAAAGTGTCATGTAGAGTAATTTTAGAACATGACCTTTCAAAATGACAAATCTCGTAAGAAGGAAGGAAAGATAAGAAGGGGATGAATGGGGCATGTTCAACAATTTATGACCTTCTCTTATTTAGGTAAACGGAGTCTATCTAGTGATATTCTATATCGCGCTGTCGATGAGTGAGAAATTCTATAATTACTCGTATTTCGTTGTTTTCTTCTTGGAAAGCTAATTTTTCCTACCAAATTTCGTAATAATTGTATCCCTGATGAAAATTCGGACTTTCGATGATTTAAATTTACATTCTTAGACTTAGCCATTAAATATCCCTTCGATACAATATTCAGTAATTAACTGAACATATTATTATTCAGCTAATGACAGAATGTTCATAATTTATAAAATTTTATATACAACTAAATGAATCATTTTCTTATAAAAAACTCAAATTTCATATTGATCATATTTATCAATAATAACATCAGCTAAATTCTATTTATTATATGAAAAGCTTTTGTTATTTCTAATTATCAGTCATCTTGTGCCGTTGAAAATTAGTGAAGTGCATTTGAAAGGTATAAAAAGATTATAATTTATTTCTGTGGAAAAATATAAATATTCAGTTTTCTTTAAAATATAAGGGATTAGACATGAATTTAAATACAAAATCTACTCAGGAGGAGCTCAATAACCGCAAATTGTTGTTTGATTTCTGGAGGGTTGTCCCTACTATACGTTTTATGGATGAATCGTTCTTCACTATTATGAACCAAGAAATTAGAAGTGAAATTCTAGATATATTACGTGAGGGAATTCTAGATGATTCAATTCTTAATAATGAAAGAAGAAGAAGACGTTATGCTCTCAATGCTCAGGAACTTCAGAAATTTGTTGGTGAACGACTACAACGTGAAATAACACTTTCCAATATCTATTTTCATCTTCAGAAACTAAAGGAAATTGATTGCGTTCAGGAATTAGTTTCAATTCGTGAGGGAAAATATAACGTAGCCTATTTTGGTCGAACTGCGAAATTATTCTCCAGTTCAATTCGAGACTCTGAAAAAATACGTGAAAAACTCAATACATTGAGGAAATTATTCATCAGACTTCTTCCTTCCCTTAATCCTAAGATCGACAAAGAGACCATAATGAATCTTTTTGACGAGATCTATCAATACAGATTAGAAAGAGAGCAATTAAGATTTGCTTGGCTTGAGAAACATGCTGAGCTTCTAACGGATTTAGAATTTGACATTTTGATTATAGATAAGTTTCTAATGGAACTTGATGGATCAGATACTAAAGGTTCTCGCCTTTATTCACAAGTTTCCAATATATTGAATTATTAATTGGTTTGTATTCGAAAATTTTTGAATTCTCTGCGGAAACTCTTGTCCACATCGGTGTTCTAATCCAATTTGAAAAAAAATATTTACTCCCTTGCCAAATACTAATGGGAATTCATCGTTCTTAATTGTTCAATTTGATCAGCAATTTCATCAATTATAATTTCTGTTATTATTCGGCCTTTTTCCCTTGTAGCTAGTGTAGGATCTCCCCAGATACCTGTTGAACTGTAACTTTCCTTTCCCTGAGGATTTCTTGTTAAACCTATTCTATTCGGTCTATCATCATAATCCTTGACAGCTTTAGTC
>JAHQWW010000193.1 GCA_029856365.1 Candidatus Hodarchaeota archaeon | reverse complement strand
TATACTCAAAGGAAAATAACGACCTACTTTATTTTGATATTCTTCGTAGGTTTTTCCAAATCGTGCTAATAAGAATTTCTCTTCATCCCTAACTTTTGCATCAAAAACAATGATATTAGCAATTGTAATAATTAAGGTAAGAACATTCGGAATTAAAAGAAAAAAAACGAAGTGAAAAACTGAAAAAAATGATGCAAGAGGAGCTTGAGAAATATTAAGAACACATGAGGGTTAATTAAGGGAAACTAAAGAATCTCCATTTATTTTGGTCTAAAGAGAATTTCCAAGAATGGATCTTTTCTCAAAATAATGTGATTTAGTACCCCAAGATTAAAAACTCTAAAAGGATAGAGTAAGATAATCAGGATAGTATTAACAGTTTCAGTCCAAGCACCACCAAATAGGGGAAATAGAAGTAGTCTATAAATGAAACTGTTAATACCTAGGAGGAAGTTGAGAGGTGAGAGTATAATTGATAAAAATATTGACCAAGTCCTAAGTTATTGTGAACTTTTATTTCCCAAGCCCCGTTGTTTAACACCAACAACATCATACATACTATTTTTAGTTGGTAAGTCTTTCAGCCATTTTTTTCTAACGAATACAATTAATTTCAAGTCAATTATCAACGAATACATGTCACCTGCTTGAAGCTTTTAATATCGTCTTAATTCGTTCTGCTATTCATCATTTATATTTAGTCTTGGTTTTTTTTGCTGATTAAGATTTAATTATTAGTTTAAAACATTTCAAAAATTTAATGGTCAGGATAAAACAATTGGGGAATATAGTGATCAGAACAATTGCGGTTTCAAGTTATGTCCTTATCACAAAATATAAATACACATGTGAAGAATGTCGTTACAGACGTTCAAAATTGAAAATAAGATTATTTCTCAAATTAAAGAGATTAATATAATTATAGTCTATTCCTTTCCTAGAGACGGATAATTTCACATTTTAATGATTATAGTATGGTGGATAGTAGATTTTAACTATCGAGAGGTAATCTATGACTTTGAACAGTCGATTTAATGATCCATTGGAATGATGAAGTCAATGAAAAAAAAATTATTAGAAATGAAGGAAGTTTATAAATTTATTACTTTAGAAGGGTCACATTATGACGTTGGGGTGCAATTAGGTGAAAAATTAAGAGACAATATGAAACATTATCCAAATATTATTACTGATTCATTTAAACCAGAGAGAACTGGATTTAAAAGTCTTCAAGAAGCATTAGATTTATGTGAAACATACTGTCCAGGAATGATAGAGGAAGTAGAAGGACTTGCAGATGGTTTTAACGTAACCTCCAAAAAAATCGCTTTTGCGAAGTATCTTGTTCCCACTAGAAGTCATAGTAATAATTGCAGCCAATTAGTTGTGTTACCGTCTATTACTGAAGACAATGCAATATATGTAGGGAGAAGTTACGACTATCACCCTGATGATGAAGATAAAATCCTCCTTAGAACTAAAATCAAGAAAAAATATGCCCATTTCGGATTCAGTCTACAAGCTCTCGGTAGAGCAGAAGGATTGAATTCTGAAGGTTTAGTTGTATCTATGACGGGGGGTGGAGCTTTCGATGCTCCAACTACAAATAAAAAAGCGTTCAACTACTGCATCGCCATTCGGGCATTGCTAGAAAATTGTAGATCCGTAGATAAAGCGGTTGATATGCTTGTGGAGATGCCTGTGTATTCATCTACTATTTATCTCATATCCGATAATTCAGGAAATGCTGCTCTTGTAGAAGGTATTGATTCAAAATTTGCTTTACATTTTGTTAATAAGGATTCAAAAAACCAATTTATCATATCTACAAATCATTATAACCATCCTAAATTGATTTCTTATAATAAATATGTGAATCCATGGATAATGTCAAATTCTGAGACCCGTTACAAGACTATAGAATCGTTGCTTCTATCTTCAAGCCCTAATATTACAAAAGATACGATTATTCGAATTTTATCTCAAGAAATACCTGATGGTGTTTGTGCTAGGTTTTTTTCAGAATGGTTTGGAACACTTTGGTCTGTTTTCTTTGATGTAAAACAAAAAAGTATAGATGTCTGTTTTGGACCCCCAACACATAATCCTTATCATCAATTTAATTTAAAAGATCCTATGGAAGATATGGATTTTACAGCTGCATTAGTCAATAAATTTTCATCTGATTAACTAAATGATCTATCAGTAGTGGGAATACAAACACCTCTTATTACTAAATTCCCACTGTTCTTTAAATATCCCCAATTACTTTCTACTCTTGAGCTAATTCTTATAAGAAACAACTAATGAAAACTATAATCAATGTAAAACAATCGGCTTTTTGTAAGGATCTTGAGTGAGATTGTACAAATGGGAGAAAAATATTCAATTCCATTTAAAGAACGAGATGAGTACTCACCCAGAATTTTTCATTTCATATATGAACCCCATCAGCTTCCACAGCCTAGAATTACTAAAAAATTATGTTGAAATGTCTTATCAGAAAAGGAAGACTTTGTAATGAATAATTATTCAGATCATCAATTCAAACCTAGCAGAGATTATGAGGTTAGAGCTTCTTATTCGAAAATAAAACGAGGAAAATTAATCGAGATTGGTATCTACCTTAGCTGCATTTCGATCATAGGTTATGTTTGGGTATGGATTTTTGCACTTTGGTGGTTAATTTCTTTCAGAAGAGCGGATGAAGAATTTATCGCCATGTGGAGGAATTATCCAGAATTTGAAGAGAGTTATCCTTTTCAACGTATGTATCACGAATTGGTAACCACTAATTGGGCTTATCAACAAAAATTACGAACAAAAAACACAACAAAAATCCTTCTCATGGCTGTACTTGCCATTCCCCTCTTTGGTTATGTTCTTGTCCTCTTGGTAACAATTCTGACCCTTGGAATCGTTTTTGTTCTCTATTATTACCGATTACAAATTCCAAATAGATATTTATCACAAATCATAGCACAGGACTCACAACTTTCACGTGAAACTCAAATTATTCGTGAGGTACAAGCACCCCCTCCATCCCCGACTGAACCAGGGATTTTTTGTGGAAGATGTGGAAAAAAGCTCCCACGGAGAGCACGATTTTGTGATACCTGTGCTTACCCCGTTAGAATTCCAAAAGAAGAAGAAATCTCATTTAAACGAGTCAGTTTTCGACAAGCTATTGAATTATTGAATTCAGAGAGGTATCACCGTGGAACACAAATGGACATCGAATTTGAGTGTGTAGTTCTTCAACCTGCATCTCCTGAAAAAGGGGATGAACCAGCACCTTATAGAACTATTCGTGTAGCAGATCCTGGTCATTTAATGACTCGTACACTCCACGTATGGGGCGATCCTGATCATAGATATAATATCGAATTAATTTCATCACTAAAACAAGGAGATAGATTACTCATTATTGGCCCCAGGAGACCAAAAGACTCCCCGTATTATAAAGACGAAGATAATCAGGATGTATTTTGGATAGAACGATGGAATGGGACAATCTCTGATTCAGGGACAAGACTACTCAAACTAGAAGACATCTCAACCACAAAAATAGAAGAAGCCCCCATAGAAAAACCAAAGGAGCTAATTGAATACACTAAGGAGCCCCCTTCTACGAAACCAGAGATCATCACACCACCATTCTACTGTCAACTTTGTAGTATCAAGCATAAAGCAGGAACACCACGAATGCAGTGTGACTCCTGTGGAAGACTCGTCTGCATAGAAGCGTTTGCAGAGATGGCTCAAGTTGGACGAACAAATTGTCCCATGTGTGATGGGAAATTAAGCCCTATT
>JAHQWW010000192.1 GCA_029856365.1 Candidatus Hodarchaeota archaeon | reverse complement strand
GGCTTCTAATATCACCTGAGATTATTTCATGATAATTGATGTTTTCATTAGCTATTAATTGATCTCGTTCTTCTTGATTAACTGCTAAAGGTTCATCTAGCAATCCAATGATAGTTCGTTGGTGTTTATGACTCTTACCAATCGTTTGAGATAAATTAAAGGTGTCATTAATTTTATTAAAGCTTTCACTATTATTTAATCTTACAAATAATACTGTAGCATCAGAGAAAGTCTCTTCACATTCGCTAGATTGACAATCAATTAAAATTAATTGGATATTTTTCCCAAATACACTAAGCTCTTTGCCAGGTTTATCTAACCCAATTGAAGTGAAAAAAGCCCCAGAAAGTTCTCTGTCAGGAGCAGTCCTAAAAAGATCCTCAATATCTGAGGGTACATCGCCTTTAAAATGAATTCTTGTTATATTGTCGGGGCCATTCAAAAAATATTCTCCTCTCGCTTACTTTCATTGAATTCATTTGTAAGACGGAATATTTGATGATTTTGTTACACAATAATGTTTAAGTAACACATCTATGGTATTTAATTGCTTTTCTAGATAGACTATTCGCATAACGATATTAAGAACCACTAGATACCCCTATCTCTCCACAGACTTATGAGAAATTCTCATTGTAACTAGCAATAAGTAAATTTACTCATTTTCTCTTTTAAACATCAAATTTGCTAGATCATCATTGAGTCTTAAGATGACAATAAAATTTGCCTCGAAACCATTTTTTGTAGTTAAACAGTAATACTCTAAAGTAATATAATAAGACACTGATTAGTGTCTAATAATCATACCATCTTCCATTATTACTTGCCTTTGAGCATATGCAGCGATATCCTTTTCGTGAGTTATGACGATGATAGTAGTTCTTGTCTCTTCATGGAATTTTTTGAGTAAATCCATAACTTGTTTTCCCGTTACTGAATCTAAATCTCCCGTAGGCTCGTCAGCAAAGATGACTGAAGGACGATTGGTGAGAGCACGTGCTATTGCTACACGTTGCATTTGACCCCCGCTTAATTGTGCCGGGAACTGCTTTGCTTGTTGATCAATGCCAACTCCAGTTAATAGATCCTCTATTCGTCTTTTAATTCCTTTGTTTAACCCTCCAGCTAGGTCTGCTGGTAAAGCAACATTCTCTCGTGTATCAAAATGAGGCAGTAGCGCATAGCTCTGAAATATGAACCCCATCTCTCTCAATCGTAGTTCAGACTTTTCAGAGTCTCTCATTCTATGGAGATTTTTCCCACGGAAATAAACAACGCCATGATCAGGGGTGTCAAGACTCGCCATACAGTTTAATAACGTCGTTTTCCCTGCACCCGAACTACCGACGATTGCAACAAATTCTCCTTCTTTTATATCAAGATTCACTCCTCGTATTGCGTAAACTGTGGTACGACCCAAATTATAATTCTTAAATAGTCCCCTCACAGCAATTATTACATCTTCGTCAACTTTCACTGAATCAATATTTGTTGCATTGAGTAATTGAGCGTTAAAGCTGAAAAATGGTAGATCTGATCCAAAGTAATCTGACCAAATTTTAAGCATTTCAGCTTCTACAAAAAGATTGATACTTAATTCGCTCATTGATGTCAATGCCTGCTTAAAATCCTTGACTGATTCCGCGATTTTAACTCCATTTACTTCTTCATCGAGATAATCTCGAATACATAACTGACACCGTTTGATTAAATCACTTACCTCATGAAGTTTAGATTTTCCAGTTTGAATCTCTTCATAGATTCCATCAAGAGCCGTGTTGAAGTCAAAAAAGTCACTTTTCAAATTATATTGTAATAGACTCACCCTAGGAATATCAAATAAATTGAAGATTCGATAGATCAAGCCATCCAATTCTTGTAATGAGCTTAGTTTTGCTGTTAAAATGCGTAAGAAAAGTTCAAACTTTGATTGAAGTCGTTGATCATTAGTTTTATAATGTTGTTTCAAGATCTCTTGTTCTAATTGTTGAAGAATCGTATTCATTTCGTCTAAACGCTGGATAGTAGGTTTTAAGAAGGTTACAAAGAAATTCGCAATAAGCATCTTATCAACAATATCGCTTATTTCCATAGAAACTTCCGTAGACCTCCCAGTGAAAACGGGAAAATCGAAACCAGACAAATAAAAACGATACTCCTGGTTTTCTTCAATATCCCATAGGGTAATAAAGCTCTTCGTGCTTAGTTCACATAAAATCCTTGGTAATTCATTATTTATTTTCTTTAACTGTTGATCGAGCTTTTTAGGTAGACTTGTATCAATTTCTCTGATGAAATTCTTAACAATTTGAGAGGTTTCGCGTAATTCTTGATTATTTGTAAGATGCTGTCTAAATCGAGATTCATTATTTTTGTAGTATTTCGCAAATCGCTTGTAAATAGCCTTTTTTTCAACTTCCTCAACTAAATTTGAACTAAAAGTCCCATTTTTCTTTTCCCCAGATACAAAAATGAAAGTGTTTAATTCTTGAGTTGTTATAATACCCCTACGAACACGTAAGATCTTTCTGAGATCTGAGGCAACGTTTTTACGTAATTCACCATTAATAGACCTTAAGGGTTTATCAATTAGAGCTGCTGTATAAACTTTCATTAAAATTAATCCTCCTAGAAAGGCCCATGTTCGACATGCGATATCTTGCCATCAATCATATGAACGATATAATCACATTTTTCGGCAATCCAGCGATTATGAGTAACGAGAACAAATGTTTGACGATTGATGTTGTTTATTCGTCGGAAGAGGGCCATAACTTCCGCACTAGTAGTGGAATCAAGATCACCAGTGGGTTCATCACCCAATATTATACTCGGTTCGGTGATTAACGCCCTAGCAACAGCCACACGCTGTTGTTGGCCTCCTGAAAGTTCAAGAGGGTCATGATAGAGTCTGTCACCCATTCCAAGGTCTCGTAAAAGCATCTTGGCTTGTTCTCTAGCAACAGCTGAATTTAACCCCTTCAAAAGTAGTGGAGTCTCAACATTTTCCACGGCTGTCAGGAATGGGAATAAATTAAAGAGTTGGAAAATGAAACCAATATTATCACGACGAAATGCTGTCATCTGACCATCAGAAAGCTTATTTGTATCAATATTATTGATAATAATTTCACCACCAGAATTCTTGTCTAAATGCCCAATCATATTTAACAGGGTGGTCTTTCCACATCCTGAAGGCCCCATTATGGCCATCATATCTCCCCTTTTGACGTCGAGATCAATACCTCTGAGGGCGTGGACTTCATTCGATTTTCCTTCATTATATTTCTTATGGAGTCCTCTTATTTGTAAAATGGGCTGTGATTCATCATAAATAAGGAACTTAATACCGTCAATAACCATATCTTTAACATGTGACATTTTTTAACCTCCAAATTATCCTACATATCTTAATGCTTCCGCTGCAGGTATCCTAGATGCGACCCATCCTGGGATCGCTCCCGCAAGTAAGCCAATAAATGTAATAAGAGACAAGTATAACCCAATGGTTCCCCAAGGGATCACTACTGGAACATCAAGCATATTTGCGAAACCAACATTGACGAACAGGCCATTCACAACGCCAATAAAGAGGCCGATTATCCCAAGAACTAGTAGTTCCAAAAGGGCTGCTAACATCACTTGGTGTCGTGGGAAGCCTATTGCTCGCATCATACCAATTTCACGTTTTCTTTCAGCAACATTCCGGACAGAAATCACGGCCATCCCTACAGCCCCAATTACTAAACCAAAATTCACATAAATTTGTAAGAAGTTAGTCATTTGCTCCATCATTTCAAGTTCTGCTTCCAGTTTGGAATAAAGGGATGTGGCGGTTACTATGATAAATTCATCATTGATTAGCTTCCGATATCCCGATTTCTCCGTGTTAGTG
>JAHQWW010000191.1 GCA_029856365.1 Candidatus Hodarchaeota archaeon | reverse complement strand
AAAACTGATACTCCAGTATATTTCCGATGTTTTTCATTATCAATCATCTTAAGATCATATAAAAAAAGATCTACCTTATCCTTAACTTTTTCAACAATCTCCCATGATGTATACCCACACGTATCAAGTGTTGTTGTAAATTCCTGCTCATAACAAGCGATTAAAAGTTGATCCAAAAAAGCAGGTTGCATCAATGGCTCCCCCCCAGAGAAAGTCACTCCCCCATTTGATTCATCATAAAAAATCAGATCTTTCTCTATTTCAACCATAACCTCTTCAACACTCACTTTTCGCCCAATAATCTCCTTTTGTGTATTCTGATTTTTCCAAATTATTTCTGGTTCCAGATTTTGACCTTCTGGATTATGGCACCACCAGCAATTCAACGGGCAACCCTTTAAAAATACAGTTGTACGGATACCAGGGCCATCGTGAAGAGCATATTTCTTAATGTCAAAAATAACTCCTTGCGTTTCCATCACGTCTACACATTATAAGAGGATATAAACTTGTTATGAACCTCAGTAAGGAATTTAATTTAACTTATGCTTTACAATTTCACTTCTTAATCAAGTGTAAAATAGATTTATTGTCAAATATTAGGATGAATTTTAATGGCATTATTTGCTACACCGATTACTTACAAAGTATTAATTAGAACAGAACGAGTAAAAGTCTTTGATAGTTTGACAACTGCTGAAGGGTTAGATAGGTGGTTTACTAATGGAGCTTATGTTGACCGACGACCAGGAGGCAAGAGCAGCTTCAAATGGATAGATTGGGGCCCTGATAACGTTAATACTCAAGCAGTATGCCCTATTGTAGAAGTCAAAGTTCCTGAACGTTTCGTGTATAAGTGGTGGGAAGATCATTACACAACCGGTGAAATAGACTTTGCAGAGGTGTAAGAGGGTACATTAGTTAGTATTAAAGAATATGGATACATGGATACCTCCAAGTCAAGTATCTTTTTACAGATTTCGCTATAACTAATATTCCTTTAATAAGCGCTTAGGGTTCAAAAAACATAAGATTTGGATTGAATACAAGTTCAACATAGAAAAATTATACCAGAATTTGGTACTTTAAATGAATATAAGATTGTACTCAAATGAAAAATAGTGCTAATTTTTACGATTGACATGAATCACACAGAAGATACTCGATTGATCAACTTCATCAATAATAGCCTTTACTTTCATTCCTGAGGTGATATCAGAAAAATCTTCAACTGTGTATGTTGTCGCCTTAAAACCATCTTTGCATACAATAACACCCTCACCAGTCTTTTCCGAATCAATTTCCCCAATTAAACCCTCTTTTGATTGTTTAATAAACCAATCGAGTCGTGATTCCCAAACTTTTTCGGAATAGCTAGAAAATAGGACTTTCCCTCCTGTTTTAGTAACTCTAATGCTTTCTTGAATTAACTTCTGGGGATCGACTTTGAAAGCTGAAATTCCATTTTGAATAGCAATAACTACATCAAAGGTTTGATTTTTAAAATTGAGAGATGCTGCATCCATTTTGTGTAATTCAAAATTAGAGAAATCGGCTAGGAACTCATGTGCATGCAAGAGACTATCTTCTGAAGTGTCAATACCATATACGGATTTCGCTTTCATTGCTAATCTAGCTAATACTCTTCCATACCCACAACCAAGTTCAAGTACGACATCGGTTGACTTAATATTATCTAAGACGAATTGAATTTCAGCTTCCAAATATTGTTGGATTCTGGGAGGAGCAATCTCATAACAACGCTTTAACCGCAAAGCTGAAAGCTTTTTATAGTAATATTCATTATCAACCATTTTTTTGGGCCCTAGAATATAATATTCAACGAATAACACCCACAAGATTAGGATCTACTTTGGATTTGAAGATTTATTAGTTTAAAAATCTTTCATTAAAGAATATTAGTCAAAACTTGTCTAAGGAATTCGAGAAATATTAAATACATTTAGATCTGGTTAAATAATTTTTTGGAAGAATTCTCATAGTGAGGGAGTTTAATACTAAGAAAAATGAAAAAAATCCCTGTAATACTTACAACAAACGCTATAACGATTCCTCCAGGTAATCCAAAAGACTCGGTACAAAAACCAGCTATTAAAATCAAAGGAATTCCGAAGAGAGAAATCAATGTCGGAATTAATGAATAAACAGCATTTCTATGTTCAGAGGGGATTATGTCAATCATAACACGCTGCCTTAAGGTTTCACCAATATAGAATAACGTGCTTGTTAGTGTTATCTGAAGTAATAAAACAAAAATGAATCCGATTAAGTTTAAGTCATTATTTATGGGGAGAAGAATAAGTAGAGAAATAAGCAATGGGAAGAACAGGAATACGTGAATGAATATAACATGAGGATATCTTTTATTTGAGAATTGTTTGGAAAGATTAGCCATATACATACCTATAGGTATACCTAGGAGGAGTATTGAGGACCGTAAAATTCCTGCAAGGCTATCAGACCCCGTATATCCAAAGTAAAGTGGCATTTGTATTAAATTCCCCCAAATAAGCCATGTTACATTATAGAATGCTAGGCCAAATATAAAGAACGAGGCTGCTTTATTGGAGATTGTGTACCCAATACCACCTTTAAGAAACTTAAAATAATCCTTTAAATTAAATTGATCATTGTTGATGAAATCTTCCTTTGTTATGAGAATTATAATTAATAAAATATAAAAAGTTATCAAAGATCCCTGAAGAAGAAAAACGAATCTTCGAGATAGCAGAGTCGCGATAAATCCCCCAAAAATAACTCCTATGGCTAAGAATAAGCGCCTTAAACTAGTAATTCGAGCCATACTGAAGCCATAGATCTTCCGCTCTGGATCAGTGTCTCCAATAACTTGTTTGTAATTATTATCCAACCAGGTTTGTAAAGCTCCCGAAACCATGGCATTAGCAAACCCCAAAATAGTAGCAAGGATTATAAAGCTAGTAATATTCGTATCTATCAAGAATAAAAGAAAATAGACAACCATATAGCATAGGTTTGCAATTGTTAGTACCCATCTTTGCCCGATCCAATCCCCTATTGATCCACTAGGATAGTCTGTAAGTAGTTGTACAAACATTGTCAAAGATACAATAACACTGGCCTGAGCAAAACCTATTTGATCTATAACAAAGAGAATGTAGAATGTGCTGGAGAGTATGATGATAATCATTCCAAAATAATCCAACATCATATACTTGAATATTAATTGACGGGCTTTGGCAGAAATCATCTGTGTACCTAAGAAATCCGAGAGAGAGAACATAAAAATACCAATTTTGAGTTTCAAGTCCGAACTATCATTAAAATGACAAAGAGAGTTTCTGTAGAAATTTAATTGGACGACTTAAATTTATACTCAACTTTTCGGGTTAAAAATAGAAAGCAAAATTTAGGGTAATTTCTGATTAATTCTATAACCAAAAATGTTCATACTTTTTTAGATACGTCCTTTGTTTCGCAAATTTTTCCCATTCTAGATTTGGTACCATAGGTTGACAGTGGAGAGCTTTCTTAACGATCATTTTAGTGTATTCAGTAACAGCTGAATCCTCTTCCAATTCATTCATCGCTATCCATCGAACCTCACGGATTTCTTTATCTTCTTTAATTAAGGGCTTTGGATCAGATTCAAGCTGACAAAGGAAAATACAGTAAAGATCAGTAAGGTTATCTGTTGTACGAACCATACTTCTGATACCAATTATTCCGAGAGGATTTATTTTCTGTCCAGTCTCTTCCAAAATTTCCCTTTTTATTGCTTCTTGTAATGTTTCCCCAGGATCAACTAGACCTCCCGGAATTAACCACTTACCTTTTGCTGGACCATAAGTCAGTTTAACTAGTAAAACTCTAGCATTATGAAATATCACACCTCCAACACCAATAAAGTGACACG
>JAHQWW010000056.1 GCA_029856365.1 Candidatus Hodarchaeota archaeon | reverse complement strand
AGTAAGGAAATTGAAGTTCACTAATAGTGACCAATAATTCGATCAAATAAGGGGATTTTGAGAAAATCTCAGCCTTTATCAATTACCTTGGTCTTGTGAATTCCACTTTTCAAACACTCATAAGTGATAACCAATCCTGTTAGTCCTGCCCCGATAATCAACAAATCATATACCTGTGTAGCCAAAAACCATCACTGAATCTTTTTAAGTTGTTTACTTCTCTAAATAGACAAGTGATTTTAAGAGTATCGTTCTACATACTTGTGCGAGGTTGTAGAACCTGTTTACGAGGTTCTTGGCTTCCATCATGACTTTTAAATTGCCATAAAAATGAATAATCATTATATAAAGTAAAGGATTACTGATTGATTCATTAAAGCATAATATAAAGTATTGCAAGTATAGCTGGAATAATCAGTGATACCATTGGCCCATATTTCACTATATTTGCAAAAATCTTTGTCTTTTGTGATTCAGCTAGTCTATTTTTAGAATAATCAATATCGGTATAAAATCCTTCTTTGCAGTATTTAAGGAAAACTTTTCTTACTTTTTCAAGGTGTTTTATTTCTTCTTTAGTTGTCATAACTTCAAATAAAATACCTCTGGCTCTTCTAATTACTAAAAAGAAAGACACGAAACTAGAAACTATTAGTAAAATGACGGTGGCAGATGAAAAATCAAAACTAAATTTATTTCGAATAGATTCTAAAAAATATCCAGTTGATGTAGGGGTTCCGTTGGTTGAACTGAAAGGATCCTGAAAATCTTCATCAGAAAGCATACCAATCCTATTAAAAACGATCATCAAAATTGAGAAGACAAGAAAGGGATTGAATATTGCTGAAAGATTCATCATGAACCTAATTAAAGGTTCTAACCAAGTTAGAGATGTAAAAAGAGGTGTAAAAAAAGATTGTATTGTTCTGATTAATTCTTTAATAAAGGAAGTAATTTCTGGTGGAATTAGAGCTAATAAGTCTGGAAAAACGATATCAAAAAACCACGGAAAAGTAATTGGAGCTGTAAAGGCAACAGATAAACTGACTGTTTGGAAAAAAGTCCTAAACAAGAAAAATATTAATCTTTTTGAAAAATGCTTTTCCTTAACATAAAGATTATTACTTTCATTATTGCTTTCAATTTCATCTATTGATTGTTCTTCTACAATTTCTTTCTCCTTGATATGATTCCATTCAAGGCCTCTTTTATAATTGGAAATGGGGTTAAGATAAGCGAGTTTAGCTAAAAAAAGTTTATTTCCTGTAAATGGATCACTGTATTTGGATCTCTTCCAAATTTCTGCATATGATAACCAGGGATCAGGAACTCTGACCGTAAGTGCATTAGGTTTAGTAATAAAGGTTTCAGGTAAATATCCCATGATTTCACCATCAACCTGATATAAACATTTCTTTTTTGGAGAATTCACATGTATTGATCCCGCCTCAAACGTTTCAACACTGCTATGAAGGAGATGATTGCCATCATAAACTGTCGAAAAAAATCTCAGGAGGGTGATTCGACCCATTTTTCCCACCGTTGTTACAGCAAATTTACCATCTGTTACTTCTGCATTAGGACAGATATGCATTCCCCCCCCATATCGTTTTCCATTACCTATTGCAAGCAACATTCTTTGGCCTTCGATTGTCTGTTCTCCATCTATTCGAATTACTAGATCATAAGGCCTAAATTTTACCAGAGTTTTTCCAAGAGCTAATTGATAACTTTTTGTCCCACTTAATCTTTTTGATCCTTTATTTGTCCGATCTGCTACTTCCGCATCAAATCCCATGGAAGCTACTCCACCGAAATACCGATCTGCTGTTTCACAGTATCCTACATCGAAAGTTTTATTTTGGCCTTTCACTAGGCATTGGACAGCAGCTTTCAGATCTCCTTCTGGTATCCCGAAAACAGTAGGAATATCGTCTCCTGTCCCAACAGGAATTGCAGAAAACACTCCTGGTTTTTCAGCTTTCAAAATACCATTCAAAACCTCATTTGCAGTTCCATCCCCTCCCACAGAGCAAATAATCTTGTATCCTTCATTAACTCGGGTTTTTGCTATTTCAATCGCATGTTGAGGAGATGAAGTGAATTCAAAATCATATTCCAAATCATGACTGTCCACTAATGGCTTAATTTCATCCCTCCAAATCGTTTCAACGCGTCCTCCAGCAGCAAAAGGATTAATAACTAGAAAAACCTCTTTCATGATGGTGCCCTCAGAGGAATTTTACATTCATAAATTCTTTTTTGAGGTTTAGGGATATCGATTATTAAAAAATATCAAATTCAACTGTAAAAATTCAGATAGAAAAGATAGATGATTTATTTGTATAATTGCATCCTCATCTCTTGTTGAATACTTCTCAAGAAATGCCCCTTATATATTTCAGCTCGTCATATTAAGTTTTTTCTTGGTTGAAGATTTCTAATAAGGCTTTTTTTTGAAATAATTTTCCGTTTATTTCTGTTTAAAGTATATTTTCACTTAGAAAAGCTATTTAAATCTTGAATTAATGGCTCGTGCAACCATAATCCCACTAAGAGAAGCATGGGCTAAGGAGCGAGTCACCCCAGC
The DNA here is from genome assembly GCA_029856365.1 of Candidatus Hodarchaeota archaeon. Classification (GTDB taxonomy): domain Archaea; phylum Asgardarchaeota; class Heimdallarchaeia; order Hodarchaeales; family Hodarchaeaceae; genus Hodarchaeum. Next base: position 21,097 of record JAHQWW010000056.1, on the reverse strand, counting down.
CCCATCACCCATGGCGAATAATCCATGGATTTTCGTTTCCAATTCTTCTGTCAATTGAAGTTGGTTGGAATAATATTTTGTCTCTATTCCATATAAAAATGTGTTATTCGAGTCTATACCAGGAATAATGTTATCCAATGCTTTAATCATCTCTAAAACGCTCGTAAGATGGCGATAAGGGAGTACAAACGAAAGGTCTCCAGGAACAGCACTTTTCAAGGTGGGAGATATTATTGATCTTTTTATTCGAGAGGGAGTGGAACGTCTACCCCGTTTTAGATCGGTTAAACGTTGAATAATAACCTCACCATTACTAAGGAGATTTGCCAGCTTACAAACAGATTGTCCAAAGGCAATAGGATCATCAAAAGGTTCTGTAAAACTACTACTTACTAGAATGGCAAAGTTTGTATTGGTTGTATGGTGGTCTTTATCTGCGTAAGCATGCCCATTAACTGTAACCCATTGTTCTCCATTCTCACCATAAGCAATTTCTCGCACCACTTCTCCATTTGGTACCACACAAAAAGTTCTGCAGTCTTGATCAAATGTGGGAGCATAAAAATGGCATTTAAACTCATAGAGTAGATCAGTTAAGTGAGAGGTAATCTCTGCTGGAACTTCAACTCTTACTCCAATATCAACAGGGTTTGTTTGAAATTCTAGGCCTAATCGTTCTGCTTCTTTACGTAACCAATGAGCACCAGCTCTTCCTACGCCAATTGTGACATAGGGAGCATAATATTCATTTTTGTCAGTCTGAACCCCAATAATACGATCTTCTTGAGTTAATACATGAGTTGCTGTTTCCCCAAAGTTTATAGTAACATTAGGTTGACAGTTTAAGGATCGATAAAACGCATCCAGAATCTTCACACATTTATCAGTTCCAATATGTAAGAGTCGGTATGGAAGTAGGTGAATACCAAACTGAAGAGCCTGTTTTCTCATTTTATTTGTCTCTTCATTCCTCCCAGACACTAATCTAGATCCCTCGGCTCCAAATTCAGTATAAATTTTTTCAACTTGTTGAAGGTCTTTTTCTAATTGACTAACTGATATAAAGTGGGATAAAGACCCACCAACATCAACAGAAAGCGTTAATTTACCATCAGAGAATGCCCCTGCCCCACCCCAGCCATGTACGATATCTTTGTCTCCCCTTTTTCGATTTTCTACCCTTTCTTGAATGGTTGCTCCTTTTTCGATAATCAATATCTTTAGCGGATTTTTTTGTTTCGATCTGTACTGAACTAAGAATAAAGCAGTAAAAATCCCCGCAGGGCCAGCACCCACAATAATGACATCGAAAATTTGATCAGACTTACTCATTGTAAAACCCACGCGTTGTAAAATTGAGAATATATTACATTAACTATATTGTCGATGTGTGTATTTTCTGTCAAATTTTATTACTTTTGAAAGTTGCTTCATTCTAGGATAAATTCTAATCAGAAATAAAAATATTATCAAAAAAGAAAAGAAAATTAAATTATTCTGCTGATTTATCTACAACTGCAAGAACCTTAACATTTTCAAAGTCCTTCATGGGAGAAGGTAATTGAAAGAGAGGAACCGATGCTAGTTGGCAGTTATTTAATAAAATTTCAAGTCTTTTCTTTTGAACTGCTCCCAAAACATAAACTGCTTTGACTAAACCGCTCATCACATATACTAATGTGGCATTATACCCCGTTATATAATCTCCCTCTTCCAAATAATACATACTACATTGACTATATTTATCCGAGATTACTTTTGTGTGTTCTGTCATTGAAGAAACCGTTTATTGAAGGAATTTAATTTATTATTGTGGTCTTTCTTTGAATCAAATCGTAATATTGTCATGACACTATCATAATCGATTTATTCTAAGAAATTAATAATCTCACTAATTTTTATACATATCAATTTAGGAATGATATACTTAATTAACATCTTTAAAAATAATGTGGAGGATTTTTACTAAGAACTCCTAGCGAGATAAATCGAGAGATCTTATGTTGTTTTGAGGCAGGGAATTAGATAACCCTTTTCATCATAATACGCCAAAATCGAGTCTAATTTTAATGAACTAATTTTCCAAATTTCTTATTAATCCATTCAGGCCACCAATTATACTTATCACCCATAATTGCCATTGCTGCAGGAACAAGAAAAATCCGGACTATGGTTGCATCCACGATCACCGCGAAAACCATTCCTAAGCCAATTTCAGTTAAGATCAATATGAAAGAAAACCAGAGTGCAAGGAATGCTCCAGCCATGATTAATGCACAAGAAGTGACCACTGAGGCGGTATGAAGCAGGCCTTCTTCAATAGCTTCATGATTTGACTTTCCTTTCAGATATTCCTCACGGATTCTTGAAGTAATAAAGATATCATAATCCATTCCGAGTCCAAAGAGGATACAGAATAATATCGGAGGGATTATCCAATATAATCCTGCTTCTATATTGATATTAGGATTTATTAAGGTTATAGTAATTTCTTCAAGGTTGAATTGAAACATTAAAACCAAGAAGCCTAAAGTCCAAATGACAGAGGTTGCTATAGTGATTATTAATCTGATAGGAACAGTTATAGAACCTAATAAAAGAGTTAGTATAACCATTATTGTAACCATGATCCAGAGAACCATTAGCGGAAAAGCAGAATACAACTCGTTAGACATATCTACATTGATTGAGGTTCCACCAACTATATATCCTCTAACAGGAGAAGGCAGATCAAATATGGTTAGATCTTTTAATTCCCCCCTAAGATAACGTAGGTCTCCCATTGCTTCTGAGCCCATTGGATTATTAATAAAATTTAATTTCACTATTACTGTATTATTTGCTTGGTTCCAATTCACGTACTCTTGAATGATATCGTCAAATGTACTTTCAAGAGGTAAATGTTCTTGTGCTACAGCGCTTAAAGATGAAACAGAAAGGTAGGGAACCTCTACTCCTTGTGCAGTCCTAGCCAACTCAATCAAATTTAATTTTACAAATCCCATAGACGGCCGTGTAATGGTTTCCACATCTTTTATAGCTTCAGTATCGGTGAGCCAATTTGCTAAACGATCAATAGCATAAAGGGTGTTATTTGACCAGAGTTCATCAGAACTGCTAAACCCAGAAAGTACCATGCTATTTCCATATAATTCGCTTGTCATATCGATCTCATCAAGTATTTCAAAAGCTTCACTACTCTCGACATTAGGAGGGAGCATAGATAATATATCATAAGATGGTTGGTATGAAGTCAGCAAAAAAGCGAAAGGTATAGTGACAACTATAGCAATAATGATGATGGGCCAAGCGAAACGGATACTAAATCTTGCAAATTTCCCCCAAATTGTATCATTTGTCTTTGTTCTCGCTTTGTCTGTAAGTTTTTCATTCTCTTCATCCTGATATTTAATAACAGATATTTTTCTGGGCCAAGTGATTTTTTCGCCAAATATGTGAAGTAATGATGGAAGTAATGTAAAAGCAGACAATAATCCACAAATTATTGCAATGATAGCACCTAGTCCGATACTTTGAATTAACTCAATATTTGGAATCAATAATGCCCCAAAACCCATAATTACAACTAAACCTGAAGAAAGAATTGCTCTTCCACTCATCGTAAGTGAGGTTTCGACTGCTTCTTCTCGGGTTTTTCCTTCCTGTATTTCATCAATAAATCGGGTTAGAATGAAGATGGAGTAATCAACTCCAACACCTAATCCCAATACCGTCACGATAACTGGAGCAAATGTACCAATTTCAATATATTGCCCTAAGAAAAATAGTACCGTGTTTGCTAAGAGAAGAGCTGGAACCATCGTCACTAAAGGAACCGTGGGAGCTACTATTGAACGTAGGACAATAAAGAGAATGATAATAACCAACACCACAGTAAGAATATCCATACGTTCCCGATCAGCTTCAGATGATTCTAGACTATCATAAGAGATCGCAAGTGAACCTGTAATTTTTGTCTCCGTATCAGGATGAACATCGATGCCAAGTCCAATGGCGGCTAAATTAAGTCTTTTTGGTAACTTATCACTTATAAAATCCCTTAGCTCTTGAATATACTCAAAATACGTACTCTGTTCACCAACACCAAGCGCGGAAAAGCCAGAACTGGAAATTTCTAATCCGATGATAATTATAGTTATCGTATCGTCTTCAAAAAACATTTGAGTCCAAAAATCTTGCCATATGTTTGATTGATTGGGAAAAGTCATGATTAAACCAGGAAAATGGACAAAAGGGGAAATAATATTTTCAAATTTTCCAATTTCCCAGTCGTAGATAGAATCATTGATATAAAGACTCAAAAATAAACCATATAGGAAATTATCATTTGATGCTGAGATTATAGCTTCAATAAGATCATCAGTGGTTTGGTTTGAGGCTTGGTAAGTACTGTTAAATAGAGTATCATTGAAGGCAAACCCAGTTTTAGACTTTAATAGAGCAATCAAAGATTCATTAGATGGTGGATATTCTCTCTCCAAAATCTCCAAAGCGATATCAGATTCAGATCCAGTAGGAACAAAACTCCATTCAGTACTCATGCTTTCCATCACTCTAGCCGATAACAAAGCTGATACGGGAGTGATAATGATTAACCAAACTAAGATGATGATCCACGCTATTTTGATATTTTTTTCCTTGAAAGTGAATGATGAAGTGATGATTTTCCCTAAGCGGAGAGATGGCACACCAATGAACCTCAAAATGCTGAATTAATTCGCGAATTAAATATATTTTTTGAATACAAAGTAAATGAATCGTTGTGTTTTTTATCTGAATTAAATAATTTCAAAAGGAGACTTTATTATAAATTGATTTGAATTTGAATAATTTTAGAAAAGTTAAATAGTTTGTAGCAACTTGCTAATAAGATTCTTCACTTTTTCTTCTCCAAAGGGATGAAAATCTTATCCACGAATAGATTGCACCTAAAAAAGCACTTGCAAAAAGAATAGCCAACATTGGCCCCCAAAATTTTAGAAGAAAAAATACTACACTTAGGATCAAAGCGGAGGTAGAGAATGATAAATAAAAAATCTCTTTAGGTAAATACCTGCCCTTTAATACGAGAAACTCTTCCATTTCGCCAATTGGTAATAATTCAGTCACTCTGTATTTACCGTGAGAATCCTTTTCTACTATTTTTAGCTCTTCGAGTTTTTTCAGATGATAATCTGCCAGAGAAACACTACTCATATTTAATACTCGTTGTATCTCCCGAACTCCAAAATTTCGATCTTTTGCCTTCGCAAGAAGTAAATAGACTTGTAAAGTTGTACCTCTCAAGTCTTTTCTAAGATTATTAAGATCAATCTCATTATGGAAGATCTCTCTTTCTGTATTTCGATTTTTACTTTTCTCCACAAAAATCATCCTTATTTAATCCAACTTATGTGAGTACGCGCATAGTGTCCAAAAGTTTGATGAAAATCATCGAATATAGCCCCATATTCTTTATAGATGCGAGGCCCTGCACCAACGACACAATAAGGTATTCCTTCTTCTGTGGTAGCCCATTGCTCACACTGAAATCTTATAGATTGTAACCAACCATCCCTGTGTGCATCTATATCTATTGATGTAGCGTTTTCAAACATTATTCTTGCTGAAAACTCCCAATTCTCTGGTATTTGCCAATCACCAGTACCCTTACGACTTTCTGAATAATTTAAATTCGGAAATAAGACAAGTTCATTAACAACTGGCGCAATTGAAAGTGCTTCTAGTATCAGTTGACTGAAAAGAATCACTTCATAAGAAATATGGTTGTGATGAATATAAATGTCTGGATTTACTTTAGTATGAGCACCAAAGACCATTGCAACATTCCAATCATTATATTCATAACCTTGGTACGCATGAAATTTCCATATTGAGTCATTCGTTATATATTTATCTTTATTCACGCCTTCTCTTGTCACAAAAATACCCACAAAATATGGATCAGGATGGTGTAACTTCGTACTGTTGAACTCTCTATAAAAAATACCTAATGATGTGATTGGAAGAGTCATTTCTGAATAATTATGATAATCGAAGGATATATGGTAAATGTGGTCTGCACGACGAATTTCTTTAATCTGATCTGGAAAAAAATAAGTCATCAAAAATGGGGTAGCAAAAAGTCCTCCTAAAGAGACAATTGCAGTCATACTAACTCCTAATATTATGTTTAAATAAATTCTATTCATAAAAAATCACTAATTTAATGAAATCTCATAAATATTTAATCCTAAAGTTTGAACATTATTTGTTCTATTGATTGAACACAAAATAAATTTTTACTACTTTGACTTAAAAAGTGGGTAACAGTTAATTAGAAGTTTTTTTCCTTTATATTAAATACCACGGAAATATAGACTGCTCATCAAATATCATATTATAAGATTTTTCCCGTAGATGAAAAGAGATTGTATTTAGGGGGATTTTATTTCCAAGAATGAACTCACTAACCAATTGGGTCAATATCACTTTTTAAGTTCTTAAAGCATATTTAGCTGCTGAGCTAGCATGGATTGTTGTGGTATCAAACAATGGAAGATCCACATCTTCTTGTTTTATTAAAAGAGGAATTTCTGTGCAGCCAAGAATTACCCCCTCTACTCCCATTGTCTTAAGTTGATGAATAATTTCAATGAATTTTGCTTTTGATCTTTCTTTTATTATACCAATAACCAGTTCTCTGTAAATAATGTCATGTACTATTTGTCGCTTTTCTTCTTCTGGAATTATTACTTGTAAACCATATTTTTCTGTTAATCGGTTTTTATAAAAACCCTCTTCCATTGTAAATTTAGTTCCTAATAACCCAACTTTCCGAAGTCCCTTTTCATTTATGTTTTCAGCAGTTGCATCGACTATATGCCATAATGGGATGTTGATATTATTTTGTACCTCGTCAGCTACCTTATGTACTGTATTTGTACATATAACAATCAGGTCTGCTCCTCCTTTCTCAAGTTTTTGAGCAGCATCAATTACTAATTGGCCTAATTCCACCCATTTCCCTTGATGTTGAAGAGACTCAATTTCATCGAAGTCAAAAGAATACATAATACTTTTCGCAGAGTGTAGGCCTCCAAGGTAGTCTTTGACTGTTTCATTAATTATTCGGTAATATTCATGGGAGGATTCCCAACTCATGCCTCCGATCAGACCAATAGTTTTCATAGTTCAGAAATTACCTATTTGAATAAAAAAATTTGCTATATATCCAAGAACATTAATATCGTAACCCTAAAACAGAGTCTTCCATCTTGCCCTAATTGGTCTTTATTCATATTTGAAATAAATGAGAAGTTCTTTATTGCTCAACAAAGGTGCTAATTTATCATTAGGTGATTAACTTGAATATTGAGGAACGCTTAAATCTGATCAGAAGTGTTGGAGAAGAAATAGTCACAGAAGAAGAGATGCTAGAGTTATTGGAGGCAAAAAAGAACTTTGTTGCTTACGATGGTTTTGAACCTAGTGGCCAGGTTCATATTGCCCAAGGGATTCTACGTGCGATAAATATTAATAAAATGATAAAAGCGGGGGCAAGATTTAACGTTTTAGTCGCTGACTGGCATGGTTGGGCAAACAATAAGTTAGGAGGGAACCTTGAAAATATACAAACAGCGGGAAAATATCTCATAGAAGTCTGGCGACTAACAGGTATGGATTTGAAAAATATTAAATTCCTATGGGCATCTGATTTTGCTCAAAATGATGCGTATTGGAAATTAGTTATGCAAATTGCCCGAAATTCAACCTTAAAACGGATAATTCGCACTGCACAAATCATGGGACGATCAGAATCTAATACCCTTCAGGCATCTCAGATTCTTTATCCATGTATGCAATGTGCTGATATATTTTGGCAAGATGTTGATGTGACTCAACTGGGTATGGATCAACGGAAAGTAAACATGCTGGCACGTGAGGTAGGACCGAAATTATTCGGAACTAAACCCATAGTTATCTCTCATCATATGGTGCGTGGGCTTAATCCTCCCAAGGAGTCCTATGCAAGCGTCGAAGAAAAAGTACTTGATTTAAAGATGTCTAAATCTAATCCTGATGCCGCAATCTTCATGACTGATAGTGAAGCAGAGGTTAAAAGGAAAATCCAAAAAGCTTACTGTCCTGAAAGTGTTGGCGATAATCCCATCCTCGAATATATTCAATATTTTATTTTTGAAAAGTATGATAGATTAAAAGTCGAACGTCCTATTAAATTTGGTGGCGATATTGAATTCGTTTCATATTTTGATCTTGAAAATGCTTATCTTAACAATGAAATACATCCTGCAGACCTAAAAAATACGGTTGCTTTTTATTTAAATAAAATGATTCAGCCTGTAAGGAAAGCCTTTGAAACAGATTCTAAGTTAAAGGATCTTAGAGAACAGGTTTTAAATTTTCCAGTTACACGATGAAATCTGAATTGAAAATACAATTCAATCAGAATATTCGCATAGATTTTTGTTTAAAAAGTAGTACTGTAAGTACAGAAAGAGTTATTATCAAAAGAATTAATCCAATTATTGTGTTTAAGCCATATCTATCAGATGTACGACTTATAATCAAATATTGTGAAACTAGAGGATGTTTATCTTGATTTCCTGCATTACCATCAATTAGATATGACAAATCGACAACTCCATCAGCATTTGTATCAGGACTGGTCCACTCATCCCAATAATTATAAAGGAACTCATTAGTTTCTCCATCATCAAATGCTTGAGAATAATCTACTCCATAATTTCCAATGAAATCGTTCTGAATAACCTTATTATCTTTACTAGATGATTCAAGTAGAATTCCATATCTGTGATTATTGGATAGAGTATTGTTAGTAAAGATGTTTCTCCTTGAGTCATATATCCTAATACCAAACCATCTATTACTAAGAACAATATTATTGAAAATTTTTGCATTACTGGCGTTTCCAAATGAAATCCCATTTAAGTTATTATGTACGATAAAATTCTCAAGCAAAATACAGCTTTCTGAGTCTAAAAGTTTAATTCCAGTATATTTATTGGATGAGACATTATTAGAGGAAATAAAACAGCCCCCAGAGCGCCCAAGTATTATTCCTGATCCATTATTATTAGTTACTAAATTGTCAGATAAGTTACTATTCCCAGAGTCCCAAAGTTCAACTCCTGTCCATAAATTATCTGTAATAATATTATCAGATAACTTACTATTTCTAGAACTATCAAGAAATATTCCTTCCAAAACATTATGGGTGATTGTATCCCAGGAAATGATATTGTTTGTTGAGTAGTTAAGAGAAATGCCACAGACGTTTTTACTGATGTTATTGTAGGAAATAATCCCATTCTTAACATTTGAAAGAAAAATACCTCCATTTCCACCGCTTAGAATGCAATTATTTATCTTGAAATGCAGATCAGTGTTTCGTATTTCAATTAAATTGCTACTCCTTGGCCCTATAATACGTAATCTATCAATAACATATGGTGTTGATTCACTTCCATCACCAAACCAGTTTTTTGCTATAATAGTAGCTCTAAAATGCTTATTACCATCGATAAAGATGGGATCATGATTGATATAACTTTTGGTTTGTTGATTATCGTTGAATAATCCTTGTGTTGGAAAATTAATCGAAACTGCCATCCCCAAAATGATAGCTAGGAAGATAAATAAATTTCTATAATCCATTATTTCTAGATATCCACATTTACAGTTTTAAGTTTTATATTCTATCTATATTATTACCGTTTTAGGATATAATTTAGATCTTACTTATGAGGTTTTTTTCTTCCTAATTATTTCTTTGTGTTTTAATAGATTTTTCGAATTTTTTTAGGTAATTTGTAACAAAGATTTGATCCACTTTGAGTTTGAAACAATAGCTATTAACAATAAGTAAAGAATAGAAACTAATATTTGCTTTGGATTTTTGATTAAGTGAAAAACATTACTGCAGTTCAAAACAAGAGTCGACAAATGAAATAGCGGACTGAAGTGACTATTCCGACCTTTACTCCTGCAATGTTAATTGAAAATGCCAATTCTTCAACAGGTACGCAGTAAAATGCATCATTTCATTACTTCATAACTTTTTTTGTTCATAAGGTTCTAAATGAATAATTATATTTGCTCCAAGCTTTCTTTGGATGATATCAAAAACTTTTTCGCTAATCCCATGGCCTTCTCGAACAGAAAGATCTGGATCAACTAGTACATGCATGTCACCAACAACCCTGCTTCTTATCATTCTCGCTCGTATTTTATGAACTTCTTTAACACCCTCAACTGAAGTAGCTAAATCAAGTATGAGTTCAAGCTCTTTTTCATCAGGTGCGCGGTCTAAAAGAATACTCAAAGCGTCTCCAAGCATTTTAAGAGCTCCATAAGTAATTAATAGTGAGATAATGACTGCTGCAATGGAATCAATAATCCCAAATTTAATATAAGCTCCCATCACAGCTATCAAAACCAAACCTGAAGATAACATGTCAGTCATGTAATTGAATGCTGTAGCTCTAAGACTGGCTGAATCGATTTGTGTTGATATTCGATAGACAACAATAGAAATACCTAATTTTCCTAAAATAGATACAATTACAATTACTAATCCTAAAATTGAGAATTCCAGCTCTATTCCCTTTATAAAACGATCGAGGGCTTGAAAAAAGATAACGAGTCCTGTAAGTAGAATAATTCCAATTATTAATAGAAGATAAATCATTTCAATTTTTTCATGCCCATATAAGTGATCCTCATCAGCAGGTTTCTGAGCAATAATTGTTCCAAGAAAAGCAAATATTCCCATAAATAAATCCATCAGTGAATCGAATCCATCTGCAATTAACGACATACTGGAAATAACTAACCCTGAGATGATTTTCAAGAGGCCTAGCGACGTATTGACAGCTAAAGCAATCAATGTTGCAGTTCTTGCCTTTTTTTGGATTTGTTTATAATTATCTAACAGAAAGATCTCCGATTTTCTCAAGAAAAAATTATTCTTAAAGCTATGTTAAACGCACTCAACCAGATTGTTTATAAGTAGTTGTCGTTTTATCTCTTACTCGGTCTTCTAGATTTAAAGAAAAGAAGGTTAGTTAATACGAATGAACACTATTCACCAGATTTTCTTTAATAATTCCAATATTATGAAAAAGATTGAGCCTGAAAGTGTTGATTTAGTAGTAACCAGTCCACCGTATCCAATCATTGAATTATGGGATGATCTGTTCTCCAAAATAAATCCAGAGATTAAGAGAGTACTAAGCGCGCAAAATGGGCAGTTAGCTTTTGAATTAATGCATCAAGAGCTAGATAAAGTCTGGAAGGAGGTCTATCGGGTTCTTATTAAAGGAGGAATTGCTTGTATTAATGTCGGTGATGCTGTTAGAACAATTGGAAAAAACTTTCACCTCTATCCAAACCATTCACGGGTTTTAAATCATTGTCTTGATCTTGGATTCAGTACTTTGCCAGAAATAATCTGGCGTAAACCTACTAACGCTCCAAACAAGTTTATGGGGTCAGGAATGTTACCTCCTGGTGCATATGTTACATTAGAGCATGAATTCATTCTAATTCTCAGAAAAGGGGGTAAAAGGGAGTTTAAAAAGGCCTCTGAAAAGCTGAATAGACAAGAAAGCTCTTATTTTTGGGAAGAACGAAATAATTGGTTCTCAGACCTCTGGAATATTAAAGGGACATCACAGGCACTGAATAATGAAACTAGAGAAAGGAGCGCTGCATTCGCTTTTGAATTGGCTTACAGGTTAATTAATATGTTTTCAGTGAGAGGTGATGTTGTTCTAGATCCTTTTCTTGGTACAGGAACGACAACAATTGCAGCGATGAGCTCAGGAAGAAATAGTATTGGGTATGAACTAGATCAGAGTTTTGAGAAAATAATAGTCCAACGCTTAGAAGAAGTTGTGGAATTTGCAAATCAATATATGAGTGAGCGTTTAGAGAAACATGAACTCTTTGTACAAAAAAGACTGTCTCAAGGAAAACCTTTGAAATACATTAATAAAGCTTATGGATTTCCTGTGATCACAAAACAGGAAGAGAACTTAGTTATCAATTTGCTAAAAACAGTCCGCAGAGAGAAAAACAATTTATTTAAAGTCGTGTATGAGATATAAAAAGGAAAAACTCCTTAAATTATAATTCTTAGATAATATCCAATAAGGAGAACAATTATTACTCCAAAGAATAAAACCCTAGTGTCATCATTTGATGAAATTTATCTTTTTTTTTGTTTTCAACCCTTTGGATCCATGAGAGAATCTCTTATGGTATATAGGGTTCGGAATGAATAAAACATCGTTTAAGAGAGGGAATATTTCTCCTAAGCTTAGTTTCTATTTCTTCAGTTATATTGTGCACTCGGATGATATTCATAGTTCCTTCTAGATAAACCGTCATAGATATGGAAATATTTCCTTCGTCTTGAAGTACAGTTCCGTGATCCCATCCTTTTATTTGAGGAATTTCTTTGACTATCGTCTGAATGATATCCTGAAAACTTGGAGAGATTATGGGGGTAGGATGGGAATGAATTCTTCCTGGTTGTAATTGGGTTGGTTCAATGTGGCTAATAATCTCTAGGTTTTTACGAAGAGAAATGGGAAATTCATCAGCAATTTTCTCTTCAATGCTTTTTGCTACTTCATGCGCAATCTCTAAGGTAGTTTCAGCTGGTATATAAAAATGGAATTGAATCAATGTTTTATCTTCCATGATATCGATTGAAATATTATGCAAATTATGTATTTTAGGTAATTTTTGTTGGACTCGCTCAATATTTGCAAATATGTTTTGAAGAGGTGTTGCTCGAAACAATCTACTATCAATGAACTTGACAATTTCTACAATGGCTACCATACAAAAAGAAACGCTAAGTACTATAACCCAACTTGTAAAATCTAACGGAACCACGTCCAATATATCATTAAAAAATGGAATGTAGAGCGCAACAAATACTTGGCCTATGCCCAGAACTACGGAAAAAATTAGGGGTTTATTCGAGAAAAAATTACCTGATTTGAAGATGGATCGTCTAAGACTCCGGAATGAGAAAATGTAGATTAATGATTGAATTGCTAAAATGGTGAATACAAGCGTTCTAGCTAATTTTTCGTTTTCAACAATATTATTGAAGTAACTAAATAAGAGTAAACAGAAAATTGCAGATATAGAACTGATAGCTATGATGAGTAATTTCCCCTTATTGTCTAGAATATTTTCTTTGATGCTTCTCGGTGGTTCATCCATGATTCCTTTCTCTCCTGGTTCAAAACCAAGCGCGATGTCGGATGGTCCATCACATATTAGGTGAATCCATAAGATTTGAGCTATAGTTAAGGGAACAGGCCATCCTAAAATGAAAGCTACGAAAATTATGGTAATTTCGGCAAAAGAATTAGAAAGTACAAATGCAACAACCTTTTTAATATTGTCGAAGATGACTCTCCCTTCTTCCACAGAATCAACAAGTGTTTTGAAATTATTATCTAAAAGAATAAGGCTAGCGGTTTCTTGAGCCACATCGGTAGCTCCTCCCACTGAAACACCAATATTTGCTTTTTTGAGAGCAGGAGCATCATTCACACCGTCTCCGATCATAGCTATTTGTTCACCACAATTTTGAAGAGCTGTCACTATTCTTAGTTTGTGATGTGGCGTAACTCGACAGAATATGACAATATCGTCAACAACTTCCATCAGTTCCGATTCATTCATTGTTTCGATTTCTGACCCTTCCAATATTCTATCGGACCCAACGACCAAACCAAGATTCGCTGCTACTTTTATTGCAGTTTTTTGGTAATCTCCTGTAATTATTTTAACTTTAATTCCCGCACGACGGCAGAGGATAATCGCATCTTTTGCTGATGGTCTCACGGGATCTTCAATCCCAATTAGACCGACCCAAGTATAACCTCTAACATTCCTAAGGATTCCCTCCTGCTTATAGGCTAATCCGAGTAATTTCAATCCCATACTCGCCCATTCTTCAAATTGAATGATGAGCTTTTGTTTTTCATCAGGATTTAGTTTACAGAATCCCATTACGATATCTGGTGCCCCTTTGACCAAACCGACCTCAGTACCATTAATGATATTAGTAGTCATCATGTATTTGTTCTCACTTGAGAATGGTATTTCGTCGACACGTCTACATTTATTAGAGAGTTCTTGGGGATCCATCTTCATGATTTCTATATGTTTCCACAGCTGAACCTCCAGAGAATCCTCAAGGTTGTTACACAATGCCATTATAAATATAGCCATTTTTTCTGATCTGAAATCAGTTCTCACAACCTGCATGGTCCCCTCGGTTAATGTTCCTGTTTTGTCAGTACAGATAGTCGTAACCGAGCCAAGTGTCTCTACCGCTAGAAGTTTTCTGACTAAACCTTTTCTTTGTAAAATTCTGTGCATTCCAATAGCAAGAATCATTGTAACCGCAATTATAAGACCTTCTGGAATAGCTGCAATGGCTAGAATGACTGAGATTCTAATCATATCGACAAAATTGAAAGTTAATAAGACCCCTGTTGAGAAAATGACAATACATATGATAATAACAAAATAGGTCAATGTTTTTCCAAAATTTTGAAGTCTTACTTGCAATGGAGTAATTTCATCTTGAATCTCAGCAAGAGAAGTTGCTATTTTACCCAGTTCTGTATCTATTCCAATAAAGGTAACTTTCATCAACCCTCTACCCGCCATTACAGTAGTTCCCATGTAAACAGTATCATTAATGGCCTTAATTACGGATTCACTTTCTCCAGTAAGTATGGCCTCATTAATAGAGAGATTTATCGATTCGATCAATTCTCCATCCGCAGGAATTTTATCACCAGGATTCAAGAGAATCATATCATCAGGGACAATTTCGGTCGTTTCTACCTCTACAATATTCCCTTCTCTTATTACTTTCGCTGTGGGTTTCAATAATTGCCTTAAAGCAGACATTGTTTTTTCTGCTCTATATTCTTGGAAGAATCCGACAACTGTATTTAGGAATATTACTAATCCTATAATTAGGGCATCCCCGAACTCTTCTAAAACAAGGGAGATGATAGCTGCGATAGAGATTATATAAATGAGTGGATTCTCAAATTGTGATAAAAAAATAACAAAGGGCCCCCGTCCTATCTTTTCAGGAAGTTTATTTATTCCGAAGCGTTTTTGTCTTTCAATTACTTCAACATTCGTGAGTCCATTCTTTGGGAGGCTTCTGATAATCGATTTTTCTTCAACCATATTCTTATTCCCTGTTTTAATTCTATGAAAAGTAAAAAAAAAATTGAGCTGGGATCTGTTAGTTATTTTTCAGAGATATGTTACAAACCAAATTCTTTGCACAAGATTGATTTCACATAAATAATATAATCTCTTTAAATTAATCGGTTGGATATTCAATGTTCACAGCTGAAAAGTCTTCAAATTTGAATAAAACAAATTTTTACTTAAAAATCTCTCTGAATTGGATATGGATATCAATTAGATTAAAATTGTGCTTTTTTTTAGAACCTGTATTAATTCCTATAGAATTTGTTTAGAATAGGAGAACTACCTATCAGGAAAGTGAAATGGTTCAGCTAGTGCTTATTATCCTACGCTAATGACGAGTAGCTGTATAAGGCTTTACTTGATATTTGGATCTGTGGTCTCAAACAAAAAATTTAGTTTATTGGTAAAACTTTATGCATTAATAATAATCTATTTTTCTGAATTTCAGTTATGGAGAAAATTATGTCTTACAATTAAGATTCTGTGGCCTCCTCTAATATGTGAATTAAAATGGTATTAAAAATTCCTGAGATTAGCAATCACGAATTAAAACGAATATTATTAGTAGGATGTCATCTCCATCGCTGGCAAAGCAAAGAACAGGATGGTATCAGAAAAGTTATTAGAGAACAAGGGTTTGTGCAATTGGATCTAATCAATCCTGCTAGTAGATATCATGATCTTTTTTTCAGCTCACGAATACACGATTATCATCAGGGAGAATTTGAAAGAACTGTCTATCCTGAGAAATTGGTATTTGAAACATATTTTCATAATTTAAATGCGATTCATATAGAACATTTTCCTCTCTTTTACTCTCAAACGCTTGATCGCAACCATCTTGATAGATATTATAGTCGTGCATTAAGGATACTTGAGCAAACTCATCCTGATATGCTTGATCAAGTGTTGAATTATGTTCAAAAACAGGGAATTACAAGAAGTTCAGACTTAGTTAGTTTAGGTAAAGCTGATCCTAAATATGCAGTATGGAAAACAAGTCGAAATTCAGGGACAGCTCTTGAGCTTTTATGGGCTATGGGCAAACTTGCGGTTATACGCGATGAAAATTTCCGAAAAACATACGATGTGATTGAACGTTATGTCGAAGAGTCTGCACTAGTTAAACAGAGTTATTCGGAAGAGGAACAGCAACATCTAAAGTTAATTCTCAAGTTACAGAGTTTTCCAGTCATTTCTACAGGACGATTATCAATTAAAAAGAAGGGAATAAAATTTGGCAAGAAAATTAATCTCTCTCCTGATAGGCTTTTAAGTGAAGAAAATATAGATAGATTGACTCCTTCACTTATTCAACTCAAGGTCGAGGCCATGGGATACATTGTTCCTTCGAACTGGGGTGAAATGAGTCAAGAATCTCTTGATGATGAGATGAGAGTTATTGGCCCTTTAGATCCACTTATTTGGGATAGGCAACTTCTGAATAAGCTGTTTGATTTTGATTATATGTGGGAAGTCTATAAAAAACCTCAGGATCGGAAATGGGGTTATTATGTCTATCCTCTCCTTTATCGTGGGATTTTTATCGGAAGACTGGAAGCGAAATATGAATCTAAAATATCAACACTTCGATTATTTAATTATCAAGCAGAGGATCATTTCTCAATGGATTCTGATACAGAAGAGGCTTTCCATTGGATGGTAGCACGTTGGAAGCGAATGGTTGGAGCGGAAGAGGTTGATTATGATACCAGTATCCCTTATACAAACATTGAAGCTGGTTAATAATAATTTACATTTAATGTAGAATAATCTGTATTAATGAAAAAACTTTAAGCAATTATTGAAGCAACCAATTGTTAAAATTCTATTTATCATGTGAGAGGTTTTTATTTTGGTGAAAGAGAAAATAGAGTGGTATCATGATTTTATTGATCGGAAATACAGTCCAAAAAAGGATGATCTAATCGCTCTTTATTATTTTGATAAATCAGAAGAGGTCTCGGTTGATGATACTATTGGAAGATTAGCATCAGAATCTTCAATTGGAACTTGGACTACTTTGGAGACACTAGATAATCGAATATATGATATGCGAGGACGTGCCTTCTGGAATGATGAACATCTAAATTTAGTTAAGATTGCTTATCCTTTGATTTTATGGGAGCAAGATAATGTACCACAACTGATGTCGGGGATAGCAGGTAATATCTTTGGAATGAAAGCAATTAAGAATTTACGATTGATAGATGCCACTCTTCCTTTGGAATACATTAAAGGATCTAAGGGCCCTTATATGGGAGTTGAGGCTATTCAGAAAATTTTCAAAAAGAAAGAAGGACCATTACTAGCCTGTGTTCCCAAACCTAAAGTTGGTCTGACTGTAGAACAGCATTGTGAAATTGCCTGGGACTTTTGGAGCGCTGGGGGTGATTTGGTTAAAGATGACGAGAATCTCACCTCTCAGTCGTTTAATATCTTTGAGAAACGTGTTGAACAGATGGCAAAGACACGAGATAAAGCTGAAAATGAAACTGGTGAAATGAAAGATGCACTCATCAATGTGACTGCAGAAACGTATGAAATGGAGAATCGTGTGAAGGTTATTCATGATCATGGATTTAAATATTTCATGGTTGATGTAGTAACCACTGGTTTTGCAAGCGTTCAAACCCTTAGAAATTTAGTAGACGATCTAGATATGGCCATACATGCGCACCGTGCTATGCATGCAACGTTCACAAAACACTATACGCACGGTATAAGTATGTATTTCTTAGCCAAATTAATGAGACTTATTGGAGTCGATAATATCCATATTGGTACCGTCGTAGGTAAACTTGATAGTCCGAAAGAGGATGTGCTAGATATGAGAGATCTTTTGCTTAATCAAGAAATCAGTGAGGATAAGGGAAGAAGACTTGCTCAATCATGGGGGAACCTTAAACCTACTTTACCAGTTGCTTCCGGTGGATTGCATCCAGGAGTTCTTCCAGAAGTTCTAACTGTATATGGAACCACTGATATGATCCTACAAGTCGGTGGTGGTATTCATGGTCATCCTGAAGGCACCTATTCAGGTACTAAAGCTACTGTCCAAGCGATTGATGCTTGGCGTGAAGGAATTTCACTTGAAGAGAAAGCCAAATCGCATTCTGAGCTTCAAAAGGCCCTAGAAAAGTGGGGTTATTTGAAACCAGTGTAGAATTCTCAATTCTTCTTTGATATATTTAATTCAAATAAGCATTCATTGAGTCTCTAATTGACGTAGCGATTGCTTTATAACCTTCCAAAAAGCAATTGGGTTGTCTTCAAACATAACATGACCAGCTTCAGGGATAAATATTAGCGGTAATTGAGCTTGTTTGACCAATGTTTCGGAAGAAAATAATCCCTTATTTTTTTCTCCGTATATGAAATAAACTGGACAGGTAAACTCTTTTAATGCAGATTGTAATCGAGGTAAGAGCTGGTTACTCAATGAAACTGAAACCAGATACACACTTGTAGCCCATAAGGGGAATGGGCCTATTTTTTGAAGTTCAGCTATAAATTCCACTAGTTTTCCTTTGGTCTTCTTATTGAGTGTTTTTATCCAAGAGTTAAATTCTTTCTCGTATTCTTTATATGAGTATTTTGCGATTTGGGAAGAAAAAAAGGTATCATTCTTATCTAAATTCCCTTCCAAATAAAATAAGCCTAGTAGCTTAACTTTTCGATCTTTCTCTTGGATTAATTGTTCAATGAGAGATATTGCTATAGGTCCACCCATTGAATGAGCAATTATCACAAGTGATTTTACTTTCTCTTTTATCAAAACTTGATATAAATTCTTAGCTTGTTGATCCATCAAATAAGCTTTTTGTGTGTCTGGTTTTGCTGAATTTCCATGACCAATGAGATCTGGGACAATCCATGAAAATTTATCAATGGAATACAAATCATAATGCCTTGGAAACCATTCCTTGTTTCCCCCCAATCCATGAATAAATAAAATATCAAAATTATACTCCAGAGTTTTGGTTCGATAATAAGATAAATCAGCTATTGATGTCTGTAATCTCTGTTGTTTTAGGTTATTCATTTGGCTTTCATCCTTTTCTTGTAAAGCAATTAACCCCTCTAAATTATGCAATCGATCAGGATTTAAAAATAATCATCACCTATAGTGAGATACGGATAATAGTTTGTGTTTGTGAACTTTCTGTTTATGAAATAATCTCCTCGAGTATCTCAGCCGCATCGTGAACAAATTTTAGGCATTTATCAAAAACATTTTTTTCTCTTGCGAGTTCCCTTTTCTCTGGCGTACTTAAATCGAAGTCAATCAGTTCTTTGCACAGAATGGTACTATTTCGGGTTCTGAATTTTTCGACAAATTGTATAGCGCCATTATATGCTTTTTCTTTTACTTCTTCATCATCATCTCTTATTCTTCCATAGTTAAGGCCAATGACCATGAATGCGCCAGTAACCGCACCACATATGTTACCCATATAAGCCATTCCGCCCCCAAAAATCTCTGCTATTTTCAAACAAGAATCTCGATCAATGCCTGATTCTGGCCCATAAGTTGAAAAAATTGCTTGAGAGCAATTAAATTTGGTTTTAAAACAAGAAACAGCTTTTTCAACGTTATTCATTCTTATTTCTTCCTATTTATTGTATTATAGGTTGAAAGATTTTACTGCTGTGAGGATTGGTAAAAAAAAGATAAGTTTAATCTCTATCTAGTAGTTCATCTCTTTAAAAAATCAATTAGAATTTGACTATAATCATCACTCATTGTGAGATACGGAAAATGGTTTGCTTTCTTGTTAAAACTTTTTACGATCGCATGAGGGTATGCTTCTTTCAATTCGTTTTGTAGTTGTTTAGGAACTAATGGGTCGTTTTCCGTCTCAATTATTAGAACTTGATCTGACGGGGCAACTTCAATGGTTCTAGTTGTAATAAAGCTCTTTAGACGTGCCATCAATGCTTTTTTGGTTAAACTTTGTTCTAATTGAACGATAAGGTACTCACGAGCTTGGTCATGCTCTAATGTCATTAAACTTCTTTTCATAAATCTTTTTATCAAAAAAAAGGGAATTAATTTCTCAATCGAGAGTAATTTTTTGTATTTCTGATGATAAAGGTGGGTTGTTATGAATGTATTTGAAAGTACAAGTTTTTCAACCATCTCGTTATATTTAGAACAGAAATGTTGAGCCAGATAACCACCAAACGAAGTTCCAATTAATATTATTTTTTGTATATCGATTCTGATTAGTATTTCATGTATTCCTAGTGATAGGTTTTCGATTCCGACTATAGGGGGTAAATCAAAACTTATTACGCGATATTTATTCATAAATGATCTCATTGGTAACCAAAAAATCTCTTTAGTACCAGTTGTGCCATGTAAAAACACAATAGAAAATTCAGAGTTTTTTTCTCCAATGTCATAAAATTCCCACTTAGTGTCATTAAGTTCGATTTCTTGAGCCTGCTGCTGTTGTCGGAATGTATTCAGGTCTTCTATTGACCAATCCATTGTTTTTAATTCCTTTAGGATATTAATCTTAATTTACTTAACACCAACTTATTCGTTGGCAATTCCAGTCCCTTAGAGCTTTATTTAATTCTCCTATATGGTGCATATTATGTCTTAGTAAGTATAACAGTTTTTCTAAGATGCTTTTTAAATGCGGATCAAATCCATCCTTTTCGAACAAATCTTCATCATTAGTATTTTCAATGAAATTAGTGATTCGCTCTTCAATCTCGTCAAGATAAGCTAAAAGGAGTTCTTTTGTAATATTTGCTAGCTTTTGAATTT
>JAHQWW010000190.1 GCA_029856365.1 Candidatus Hodarchaeota archaeon | reverse complement strand
GTAAGTCGAGTTTACGAAAAAGCAGGTTTTCAGCTTTTTATTGGAATGAGATCGTGGCGAAACCATAAAATCATGGAATTATCAAAAGAAAGATTTCAAAAAATCTATTTATGAAAGCATTTACTTTAACGAGGTATGGTTTCAAGTTCACTAAAGAAATATTTCTTATCTTCTTCTTTCTCGATTTTATTACCTGCTTCCTTCGCTAGTGAAAAATATTTTTGAAAATCAGCTTCGTTATTACCCGCAATAGCGTAGGCTCTTGCCATAGCTTCGTATGCGAAAGCGATATCGAAATCACCAATATTATTCTTTTCACAGATATCTATACATCTTTGAGCATGGTATATAGCCGATTCAGGTCTTTTTAGAATTGAGTAAACTCGGGAAATCTGCCAATCTCCTCTTTCTAAATTCATTGGTCCAGTTTTTGGTGTGCCTGCTGCAACTGCTTCACCCCAATGGTATCGAGAAGCATGAGCAGAATGGATCATCTGATCATTTTCTTCTATAGTTCTGTCTTTTTTGTCTATTAAGTCCCATGTAGCATTGAATAATTTTATACCAGTTTTTTTATGCCACTCTTTTTCATCAAATTCTTCTTTATCTGACATTGTAGTTCCTTTAAACATTAATGACTACAATTTTAAACTATTCTTCTCTGATTTTCAATTTCAACAATGTTGAGATATTCTAAGAAATATGAAAATAGCTGAAACAGGCACTTAGCTTTATTTTATTCTTCTCAAGAATCACAAACGAATATCATGTCAACTGAACTTGACGGATTAAAAGGATTTTTTAGATAATCACCAAAAACTCTAATATTCTTAAAGTTATATCTGTTAAGGATTGAAATCATCTTTCTTTGGTTAATACGGGGAATACTTGCCTTTCCAGTTGTAACCATTTTCCATTTCACATTATTCTTTGGTCTATATAAAGTAATAATCTCTGGATGGACATATTTCTCTGAACTAGTAAAACCCCGTAAAAAAATGTATTCTCCCTCACTTGTTGAAACAGAGCGAGGTGATGACCATTCGTTTCGCTCTTTTTCAGTGTTCAACAAATGAAAAATCAGGGTACCCTTTGGTTTTCGTATTAATTGTGAGAATCTAGATATAATGGGCTTAAAATCAGATATTGAAGCAATCAACCCAACTGAGTTTCCTAAGCTAATAATAGCATCGAATGAGCAACCCTTCAGAAACTTGTGATCTAAGAAGTCGTGAACAAGCATCTCAGCTTCTGGTACTCGTTTTTTTGCCTCCTCGATCATGGATTCTTCAATATCAACCCCAGTGAGGAGATAACCGAAATCTTTACGCAATATTTGAGCATGACGACCTGTACCGCATCCTACTTCCAAGATGGTTCTAATTGGTGGTTTAATATCTTTGAGGAAATCCACTAGAAAGGGTATTTCAGAGGATAGCCTTTTATTCCAATCAACTAACAAATCATAGTGTTTTCCACCAGTTATTAACAATGATTCCACGAACCAAAAACATGTCCATAATTTCTGTTGATAATCAGACTAAGAAATGCTTGATACCAAATAATATTATTTCTGTTGGTTCGAACTTTGTATTTTAACAAAAACGAAGCACTTTTAATTCATAGGATAATTTATCATCTCATTGTATTAGCTTTACTTGAATTTAATTTTAGTATTATGAGTTTGAGATTTATGACTAGTTCTTTTCTTGATATTGCAATAGAAGCCTCAAAAGAGGCAGGAGAGTTGTTACTTGAGCTTTTTTACAAAGAATTGAAGGTTTCATTTAAGTCTGATCAAAGTATTGTTACTGAGGCTGATCTAAAAACCGAGTCTTTGATAATAAAACACATTAAAGATAATTTTCCTCATCATTCTGTTCTATCAGAGGAGAGTGGGAAAGAAAACCATAATTCTGATTATCTATGGATTATTGACCCACTAGACGGTTCTACTAACTTTTCCGTTCGAAATCCATTCTTTGCTGTCTCAATTGGACTGTTACATAAACACAAACCTCTCTTAGGAGTGGTTTATGCCCCAATTCAAGATGAACTTTTCACTGCAGAGAATAACAAAGGAGCATACCTAAATGAACAAGAAATTACGGTTGACAAATCAGCAACATTAGAAAAGTCGTTTTTAGCTTTTTGCAATGGTCGTGATTTAAATTCACGAGAACAAGTGATAGAAATATATAAAGATCTCAAAATCATAAATAATAAAGTCCGTCAAGTAGGTGCAGCTGCTCTTGAACTCTGTTATGTAGCTTCTGGACGGTTTGGTGCTTTTATAATGCCTGGTGTTAATGCTTGGGATGTGATCGCTGGGGCACTAATTGTAGAAGAAGCTAAAGGAATAACAACTGATTTTGAAAACAATCCCTTCAACGTGATGTCTTCAAATATTATTGCCTCTTCCCGTTCAATCCATGAATCTCTTTTAAAATTCGTCAGGAAAACATGAAGAAATAATAAATCATGTTTAAGATTTATTTAATTGTCGATAGTCAACTTTGTAGTTTAAATTAAACATGCTGCACAAAGATTCAATCATCTTCGGAAGAATTTACTAGAAAAAAGCAATAAAAATGTACTTGTGTGGTTCCATAGTATTGACTTTGGAAATTATTAGGTAATACTACGTTAGTACGATTTCTTATAAGTTCTCTTATAAGTTGACAATATTATCAGCCGACAATATTAATAAAGACGTATATAATGATATTTAACGAATACTTTGGGCTCAATAAACAGGTGTGTATCCTTTTTATGTATTGGGATTCATTTTTCAGGCAGTTAAGTGCTGAAAACCAAAAGAAGAAAAAATATCTCCTATGCACTTGTCGTGAAGCTGGAAAAGGATGTTTGATTCACGAAGGTGGTAAATTGCGTTTTATTGGTCAATGCTCCCACGAAAAAGCGTGTTTCAAGATTCGGTTTGATTCTAAAAGAATTTTATCTAGAAAATTGCTAATTGTCTCTAAACCAAAAGCAAATAAAGAAAAAAAGCAAAAGGTTACACACCTCACACTGGATACGTTTCTAAACCCTTCTTACAGCTTTATTGATCCAAAAAAGGATTCAGCGAAATAATTGGTGAATGACCCTTAAATGTCTCGAGTTAACAAGAGTGACATACCCAATCCACCTCCACCGCATAATGTACTAAGCCCTAGGGAGTTCTGACGTTTTTGCATTTCATGAAGTAATGTTACTACTATTCTTGTTCCTGTACAACCTACTGGATGTCCCAAACCTATTCCTGAACCGTTCACATTGGTAATACTCCGATCTAAACTTAATTCTCGCTCTGCTGCGAGATATGTAGCTGCAAATGCTTCATTGACTTCAATCAATTGAACATCATCAAGAGTATAATCCATAACTTTTGAGAATAGATTTCTTGTAGATGGTATAGGACCTAAGCCCATATGGTCAGGATCAACCCCTCCAATGCCATAATCAATGATTTTAGCCAATGGTTTCACTCCTAAATCATCTGCTTTCGATTGACTCATGACAACTACTGCAGCAGCTCCATCATTAATCCCAGAAGAATTACCTGCAGTTACAATTCCACCATCAGGTTTAAATACAGGTTTCATGCTTGCTAAATCTTCCATTGTATATTCACGAGGATGTTCATCTGCATCAAAAATCTGAATTCCTTTTCTAGTCTTCACCTCAATTGGGATTATTTCATCCTTAAAACGTCCAGATTTATTTGCTTTCAGAGCATTGGTGTGAGATCGTAATGCTACCTCATCTAATTCTTCACGCGTAAACTGAAATTCTTCAGCTAGAATCTCAGCGGTCATGCCCATTAACTTGTCTCCTCCAGCCTTCAATCCCTCCATAACACCATCTACTAATTTTGCATCGAAATAACGGTGTCCCCAACGGAGATCATACGAAAGATATGGAATAGTCGACATACTTTCTACTCC
>JAHQWW010000189.1 GCA_029856365.1 Candidatus Hodarchaeota archaeon | reverse complement strand
AAAAAAAAATGGACCGATGAAAAAAAAATAATTTTATAATATCCAAACAGTACGAAGTATTAGTGAAAAGAATGGTTAACTATAGCGCTAAAATTGTTATGCTAGGGCAAGGTTCCGTGGGAAAAACATCACTCATCCGTAGATACGTTCAACACACCTTCACTCACGATTACCTTACAACTATAGGCTCCAATTTTTTGATAAAGAAGATTTGTCTTGATGAGGGGAAGAATATCAATATTACATTACAACTTTGGGATCTTTCGGGCCAAGATTCATTCCGAACAATCCGTGCCCGATATTATCTCCATGCACGAGGGGGTATTCTAGTTTTTGACCTTACTCGCCCCTCCACCTTACAACAATTAGAAAAATGGCAAATGGATTTCACGGAAAAGGTAGGAAGTGTTCCATTAATGCTTTTTGGAAATAAGTGTGATTTACATGATCAAATCAGCGTTAACCAGGAGGAGGCAGAAAAGATGGCACAGAGATCAGGGGCAACTTATTTTACAACTTCAGCACTTGATGGAACTAATGTCGAATCTGGATTTTTTGATCTTGCTAAAAAGATCGTAGATCATATAACTGAGAAAAGAAAAACGTTAAAATCCCTATAATCTATTTCTTCTCTGTTTTTAACAACTGCTGACTAGACGATAATAAAAAATGAGGCTTTTAATACATTAGATATAAATAGTATATGTAAAAGCTATATCTTGATATATATCATTTAAACAAAAGACAGGAGAAAAAGTCACAGGAAAAGGGTTACAATGTCAAGAAAAGACGAACCGTTACTGATTTTCACAACTAAAGTCTCCAGATGTGCAAACGGATATCACCTGAAAATACGTAAAAAGGATGTGGAGCTCCTCAACCTAGCGGGTCAAATGGTTAAGATTAAAGTGTATCGGGTAGACACAGGAGAAGAAAGTGAGGAGATCAAAGATCCATATGATGTATTAGTTTCAACCTAAGTTTACAAAATTTTATCGAACTATAATTCTTTTTTTATTTCAAGAGGATAATTATATTGAAATCCTGGTCAATTCTATCAAAATTTGAACTCTCTTGTGATATTTGTCAGGCACAGGAGCGGAGAATATACTATCAAAATCCATGTGACGGATTCATTAGACTGGGTTGAATTCTTTTTTCTTTAGAAAAAAATTGCTTCAAAAAAGTCTTCTGAGGTCGTTTCTTTACATTGAACAAATAATTTGGCTTACTCATTCAATTTGGTTTATATATACGACTTTTTAATAAAATAAAAGATAAACAAGTAAGAAATATGATGAAGCATTTACCTTGTTAAAGGTTAAATTTAAATATTAGGAACAATTATTCGGTAAATATAATTTATGATGAAGAGATTTTACATGTTAAACCTATTAGAATAAAGTATTGGGTTGTTTTGATTGTTGCTTGATGTGAAACCTACAGGTATTGAAAGTCTTGATAAAATATTAGGAGGAGGAATTCCAGCGGGATGGTTTGTTGCTATGCGAGGTGGAGCTGGAGTGGGCAAAACCACATTAGGCGTACAATTTTTATTAGAAGGAATCTTAAAATATCATGAACCAGGGTTGCTAGTAACATTTAACGAGCCATTATTAGCCCTTAATGCCATCATGCGAAATTACGGGTGGGATCTATTAAGCCTCCAACAGATGGGAGAGTTAACAATTCTCGATTTCAGTTCAACAGAGATGGGGATAATGCAACAAGCAAGTCGTCTTCGGGAAGCTTCGTTAGACTATATCACCCAAAAGATTATTGACGCAGTTCGCAATATTGGTGTCAACCGTTTAGTTATTGATCCTTTGAATACTTTCTCGCTACTCTTTAGAGATCTTTTTGAAGTTCGTAAAGAGCTTCACAGGGTCATTGGAATTCTCTGGGAAGAAAAGTGCACGACATTAGCTGTTTATGAATCTACGGGTGAAATTGTTCAAGATACAAAATACCCTCAATTTTCAACAGAAGATTTTCTAGCTTATGGTGTAATTCATCTCCAATATGTGTCAATTTCCTCTGCTAGAGAGCGAGGAATTGAAATTCTCAAAATGCGAGGAATGCACCACTCTAAACGGATTCATCCTTTTGAAATCACGAGTAGGGGGATTGAAATTGATGTTGACAATCCAATACTCTTTTCATGAATTCAAGAAACTAAAAGTATCTCATATAGTAATTTCTACCTCTTTTATTTGAACGTGGCTTAGAATGAAAGATCTTAACTGGCGGCTACTGAATTTCACTGTTAATCGTGGTTCTATGAACATGGCGATAGATGAAGCAATCTTTCGCTGCTTTGATGGGGTAAACACTCTCCGTCTTTATGGATGGAATCCAAGTGCTGTATCAATTGGAAAACACCAAAAAATTTTTGATGAAGTGAACCTGAATTCTCTCCGTGAGTTAAATTTTGATTGTGTCAGACGAATCTCTGGAGGTGGAGCAGTTTTTCATGATGAAGGAGAGTTAACTTATAGTATTGTTACAAACTTAAGCAATACAAAAACAGATACAATCGAAGGAATATATTATGAGATTTCAGAAATTATTTTTCAACCTCTTGAGAAACTCGGTTTAAGCCTGAATTATGAACAGATTCACTGTCCTTCTGTGTTTAGTAATGGTAAGAAAATTTCTGGAAATGCTCAAGCACGTTATAAAGATATTATTTTACAACATGGCACCATTTTAGTAAAATTTCGTCCTGAAATAATGTATTCTGTTTTGAAGGCTCGTGCAGGTCGTACTCGTGAGAATATGATTGAATCTGTCTATCAACATGTTACGACTCTAACTGAAAGCTTGAATAAAGATTTAAGTCCACAAAATGTAGCTGAATATTTAATTCATTACTTAATTAAAACATCATTACCTCAATCTTTTATTGGAGAGTTGACTATTAAAGAGCAACAGATGGCTGAGGAATTAGCTTCGGTTAAATACGAATCAGAAGACTGGCTGTACAAATATATGTAATCAAATATCACTATTACTAATAATTTTAGAATACTCTTTTTCCAAAAAATATCTTATGAACATCCATATATACTGATAACATGAAAAAGATTTAGGGTGTAAGAAAAGGTTAAAACAAACTCCTCAACAATTCGCTTTTTTTAATTCCTCTACAAAGAATTACAGTTTAATTGCCAGACAAGTACTCTTCTACTAAGCTTATCGCAAAATCAATTAGCTCTCCCTGCTTTTCTGAATTTAATTGAGGATCGTAAATCTCGATTTGTAATGTATCTAGCTCAGTGGCTATGTAAAAATGGATCCACTCCTTTTTTTCTGTAATAAGTTTGATACCAATAAAAGTGTCAATTGCGAAATAATTCGAAGGAGGTTTATTGAGAATAGTCGAAAAAAATCCAAGCATTCGATTTAATGGAAAAGTAACTTCAGCTGTTCTTTGAGGGAAAATTTGGTGTCGACGATATAAATCTGTAGACTTAATTTGTTCCCTAGCCATTTGAGTTAAAACAGTTAAAGAAGCTACAATTCCGTCTGATCCTGGAGCAAATACTGGCAGAATAAATAATCCTGTGTCATTAAAACCATAGATGGCACGATTTTCTAACACATTCCTTTCCAAAGCACCTGGTTCTCCATGACCCGAAATAAAAATGTTTTTATCTAGATCACTGTAAACTGATGGATGCACAGTAATACCAACCACAACAGTTGCATTTGGATTGGGGTCATATCTAGAATGTAGATTCACTGATGCTGTTTCTTCTGCTGTTCGTATTCTCCCTTGACTATCAATAATGATTGTATGCCGTCCCTCTGCATCTAAAGCAATTCCTAAATCGGCACCAATAGTACGTACTGTCTCTTTCAATCGTAGAAGAGATTCAGGGCTTGGTAAAATTGAAGGATGACGTGGACGATGCGCGTTTAGAGTAATAACCTCACAACCAAACTCGTTTAATAAATCAGGG
>JAHQWW010000055.1 GCA_029856365.1 Candidatus Hodarchaeota archaeon | reverse complement strand
CGATATAATTTAGGAACAACAATGCTTATGACTGATTTGAATGGGATAGGGATCCTTCCGACAGATCACTTCCAGAAAGGGGTGTGTGATTATCTCGATAAAGTCTCAGGAGAACGTCTTGCAGCTACTTTCAAGGTAAAAAATAAGGGGTGTTTTAATTGTCATCTTCACTGTTCTAGATATTATGTTTGTGGTGATTATGAAGCTGAAGGACCTGAATATGAAACTCTCTGTGGGTTCACCACTCGAATAGGTGTTTCCGACCTATCATTCGCTTTGGAAATGAATTATTATCTCAATCAGGTAGGTTTGGACTCACTCTCCACCTGTGAAGTGATCGGATGGTTAATGGAATGTCAAGAAAAGGGATTGATCATACCAGAAGAAGTTGGTGGAATGGAGATTTCTTGGGGTGATACGAAAAAGATTAGAGAAATCGTTGAGATGATAACCTTCCGTAAAGGGATTGGTGATGAACTGGCCGAGGGTGCGACCAGATTTTCACAAAGATTTGGTGAGGAGGTAAGAAAACTCGTCATGCAGGTGAAGGGCCTTGATATTATCTGTGGCGATCCTCGTGGATTGAAAGCATATGGTTTAACTTATGCTATTGCTTCTCGAGGGGGAGATCATCTAAGAGCTGAACCATTTTTCGAGCTTACTGAGAGATGGGAAGAAGCTAAGAAGAGATTTGGTACTGAAAAAGCTGCTAATAGACTTTCAGAGAAAGGTAAAGCAGCACTAGTCACCTATTCTGAAAAAATTGCACTCCTTACGGATAGTATGACGATGTGCAAAAACATCGGTCTTTGCATGGATATCTTAAACTTAGAGAATGCATCAAATCTCTTGACTTATGGCACAGGAATTGAATATACTCCTAAATATCTAACAAAGATTCTTGGAGAATCTGTTGAAAGGGATTACAAGTTAAATCAGAAATTTGGAATAAAACTAGATGATACTCTACCAGAAAGGTTTACTAAGGAAACACTCCAGGAAGGCCCAACTCAGGGGTCTATTGTAGATATTCAAAAAATGGTTAAAGAGTATAATAGATTACATAATCGCTAATGGTTGCAAATTATCTCTTTTAACTGCTGAATGCTGATATTCCCTCCGCATATAATCAAGATGACATTTTTCTCCTTGAAACGATCTTTCTCTTTCAGATATGCTGCAACTGTGACTCCTGCCGCTCCTTCAACGACCATGTGGTGTTTTTCGAGAATGAATAATATAGCATTAGCAATTTCCTCTTCATTTACAAGAATATAGTGATCTACAAAGCGTTGACATAGTTCAAAGGTAATTGCATTAGGTTCAATGCCCCCTGCTGATCCATCACTCAGTGTTGGCTTACTTTCAATATCAATGATCTTACCAGCCTTAATGGACTCATACATCACTGCAGAGTTCTGTGGAAGACACCCTACAATTTCAATACTTGGATTTATTTGTTTTAAGTACCCTGATACACCCGATATTAAACCTCCCCCTCCAATAGTGATTAGAACAGCATCAATCTTAGCAAGCTGTCTGATAAGTTCTATAGCGATCGTACCCTGTCCCCCGATAATCTTCAAATCGTTATATGGTGAAATAAAGACTTTATTATCCCGATTTGCAATATTCCTTGCGAAAATCTCCGCTTCAACACAATCTGAGCCATAAAATTCCACTGGGATGTCATAATTACGGAGTCCGTCAATTTTCACTTGAGTAGTGGTAATGGGGAGATATATAGTCCCAGTTCCGCCAAGTTTACTAAGAGTATAGGCCACTGCTAGCCCATGATTCCCAGATGAAGCAGTAATGACTTCGGTTCCTTTAGGAAGAGAAAGTATTTTGTTTGTCGCTCCTCTAACCTTGAATGATCCTGTTAGTTGAATGTTTTCCAGCTTAAGAAAAACATCGCATCTTCCCATTTTACTTAAATATGGGGAATATTCAAGTGGTGTTTCTCTAATGTAATCCTTAATACGTTTTTCAGCATTTAAAACTTCTCTTCTTACGTTTATTGAATTATGAGGATTATTTTTCTCTTCAATCTTCAATGAGCTCATCCTCTGTATATATCCTTCAACATAAAGATCAAATCCTTCCATCCAATATGTCTTAATTTTATTATATATTATTCTAATATAGAATATGTGAACACTTATTGGCTTCAACCTTAGGTTTTAAATAAATTTAGAATAGTAATCTCATGAAAATGGAAGGTGAATGAAAATACCAGAAGATTCTAAACAATTCATAACAGTCATGAGTGATCAATCGATAGATGATATAAGAAACATGTTAGTTGATAGAAAAGTGGTTTTCGAATGTTGGATGTGTAGGAGAAAGGAGGGTGATGAATATCACGGTTTAATTTCGGAAAAAAGAGATAAAAACAAATTTCTATTAACAAACCAAGCACAATCATTTAATGTGAAGATAAATTTGATTTCCTTAGAAACAGCTCATATCGGAACTGTGAAAATCCCAATTTGTATTTTTTGTAGTGCATTGATTCAAGGAATAATTACTTCTAAGAAATCAGATAAAGAAATTAGGGAATTTAAGGAAGCTGACCTCCTCTACATATAACATTACGTAGGAATGCAGATTAAAAACATCCTTTTTTCAAAAAAGTTCAGAAATTTATTATACGAGAATAGTAGGTTATTAGTTTACATAGTTAAGCTCATAAAAATCTATAAAAAAAGCCGTCTGGTGAACTTTATGAAAGCTTTTATTTCAATTGATTTGGAAGGATTGCCTTATATCGTTATTCCAGGGCATTTGAATCTTAAAGGGTCATTATATTCCGAAGCAAGGAAAATTGCTACCAAAATCGCTCTGATTGTAGCAGATGAGTTGAATAAGAATGGATTTGACAAAATTCTCATTGCAGACAGCCATGGCCCGATGGTGAACATAGAGGTTGATGAATTACCAGAATATGTAGAAATAGTCAGGGGAATACCTCGTCCCGTTAGTATGGTTTCGGGGGTAGAAGAATGTGAAGTAGCTTTGTTCCTTGGTTATCATGCAAAATTTGGGACAGCAAAATCCACATTTGATCACACCTATAGTGGGAGGAGCATCAATAGGTTTGAAATCAATAAAGTTCTTGTGAGTGAGTTTCTCTTAAATGCTTATGCAGCAGGATTCTATGATGTTCCCGTTATTATGGTTGCAGGAGATGCTCAACTCCTAAAAGATGATGTGGCCCAAATTACACCTTGGATTGAGACTGTTGTTTTAAAACAGTCTTTGAGTAGAGTTTCAGCAAAAAGTCCTAGTATGATTAAAATTGAAGCTGAATTGCGAGAATCTGTTATCAAAGCAGTAGCTAACTTCAAGGAGAACAAAGTACAACCATTAAAAACAAAACAACCAGTAAAAGCGAAAATCACTTTTCAGGCAAGTCACTTTGCTGATGTTGCAGAATTATTACCAATTGTTAACAGAACAGATGGATTAAGTGTCGAATACACAGCCATTAATATAATAGACGCCTATAAGATATTTCAATTACTAGTGTATGCGGCATCAGGTGTTTCAGGTTTACTTGAATGGTTACAATAAATCGGACGATGAAAATGAAACATAAAATTGCGTTAGTTAGGGAGCCTGGGGGAAGCTTTTCACAATGTATTACTTCCCATCCACTAAAACATACGATAAATGTGGTTAATGTTAAGAAACAGCATTTGGTCTATTGTAATACATTAGAAGAACTGGGACTTGAGGTTATTTATTTACCTATAGATGACACACATCCTGACTCGTGCTTTGTTGAGGATAATGCCATTATTCACAATAAAAAAGCATTAATCACTCGTATGGGGATTGAGACTCGTCGTGGAGAAGAAGTTGCAGTGGAGAAAGCTTTGAATGACTTTTTAATAACTAAAAAAACCTTGGCTCCAGGCACGATTGAAGGAGGAGACGTTATTCATCTCCCAGATCGTTTGATCTGCGGAGTGACCCAGCGAACAAATAATGATGGCGTTAATCAGATGAATAAATGGCTTGATATATCAGTAGAAACATGGATTGATCCCAATATTGTACACCTTAAAAGTCATGTTACCTATATAGGAAAAGACACGGCCATTGCCACTAAAGCTTATGCTAATAATCCGTTACTAAATGGGATGAATATCCTTGTGGTACAGGACAATGAAAGTTATGCAGCTAATACTTTGGCAATAAACGATAGCGTATTGATGCCTAAAGGTTTCCCTAACTCCCAAACAATGGTTATGGAAGCTGGTTTTGAAGTGATATCATTAGAAATGAATGAATTTCAAAAATGCGAAGGAGCTCTGACATGTCTTTCACTGATCTTCTAAAAGATTAATTGATTTGACTGGAATGATTGGAGTGAATGATATAATTAATCAACTTCTCAATTCTACTGAACCATCAATAGAATTCAAAATCAGAGTAAGCATTCTTGGTGAGGATATCGAATCAGACAAAATTAAAAAACTACAACAAAAAATTAAATCCTCTCCACGGGTAAAACAACTTTTTTCTGAGAGAGATAAGGACGGAAAGATTCCATTTCATGCATATAAAAAGTGGTCTGGTGCACATTGGGTATTAGCATGCTTGGCGGATATTAGCTATCCTCCTGGTGATGAAACTTTAATTCCATTGAGAGAACAGGTTTTTGACTGGTTCTCAAAAGAAAAATGTACAAGCGGCAGACAGATGGGAGTATTATAAGAGATGACTTTATTAAGTTGCATTATCCCTGTTATTGGCATTATGATATTCTCTTTGGACTTAAAGTCATAGCTGAGGCCGACTTTATTAAGGATGAACGATGTAATGATGCTTTGGATTTATTAGAGTCAAAAAAACTCTCAAATGGTGGTTTTCCTGCAGAGAAAAAATATTATCAAGTTTCTACTAATGTTAACAGAAGTGGCAGATCACTTGTAAATTGGGGTGGTGTTAGTCAGAAACATATGAATGAGTTTGTGACTGTAGATGCACTTTATATTTTGAAAAAAGCAGGAAGACTATCTTAAATCTCCATAACTGGAAATAACTGGCAAGTATTGGTTTTAAGATGATTGTTGGGAAAAATATAACTTTACGAGGTCTAGAGCTAAGTGATGTTGATGAACTGTTGGTATATTGGAATAACAAACAGTTTATGAATTATAGTGGCCGAATAACCATAATGTCACAGGAAGAAGGACAAGAATGGATCCGTAAAACCTGGGAAGAGAGAAAAAAGGGTGAAGTTTATACATTTGGAATAATAACAAATGTTGATAAAAGATATATTGGAAATATCCGTCTTAAAATCCTAAACAATGTAAGTAGAAGAGCTGATATGAGCATAGGAATCTTTAATCCAGAGTATCGAAATAAAGGAATGGGATCAGAATCATTAATTCTGCTTATTAACTTTGGTTTTGACACACTCAATTTACTTAGCATGGAACTAAGAGTTTTTTCAAACAATAGCCGAGCTATCGCTGCCTACAAAAAGTTAGGATTTCGAGAAATTGGACTTCGTAGGAAAGCTGACTTTGTCGAAGGCAGATTCTTAAACGATTTGATGATGGACTTGTTAGTAGAAGAATGGAAAACCAAAAGAATCGAAGAAGTATAGGGAAATTGATTACTTCATTGCTTCTTGATCGCTTCATTGATCATTCTTTTACGTTCTTCTAATAATTCTTTCTTAATTTCTTCCACTTGTCGGTTGAGGGTGTTGAATTGCTGGTTTACATTACTCAATTTATTATCAAGCCACTGATTTGCTGTAGATGCGTCCTTTAATGCTTGACGAACAGATTCTCGTGATCTATGAATCTTATCTCGTGCTGCAAGATCTGAAAAGATATTATCCATGAATCCATCCCAAAAAAATGACATTTCCTCAACGTAAGCACTTCTCAGTGAGGATCCGATTTCAGGGTATTCTTGAATGGCTCTTTGGATGTTATTGTGAGCATTATGAACGCGATTGCGTGCATCGCTCATTTTGGAGTGTTTTATGGAATCAGCGATGAGTCCACCCCCTAGGATATCCCAAGTTGAAAATCCTGATGCGCTTCTAAGCGCTTCTAAGGCATAATTTAGATCTGCTATTGTGTGTTCTAAATGATTCTTTGCCCGAAATATTCGTGAACGATTATCTGTTATCGGTTCTATTTGATTTTCAAGGTTTGTCAATCGTTGTTCTACAGCATCTTCGATGGGGTCAACGACCCCGTGGCACACATTATGAATTAATTCTTCCAATTCCTTTTCAAGTTTGGATTTTGTCTGAAGAAGATCTTCAAGTTGATTTATCTGCTTCTCTGTGTGTGATATTAGAGATGTTAGCTCTTGACATTCCCTACCTGCGGCTTCTTCTTTATTGAGTACATTTAGGTATTCAACTTTCTCCTTTTCCAGTTGTTGATCTTTTTTGCCTTTTATTCTAGCCATAAGTGATGTTGTGCTTAATTTTTCGAGTTTTTCTACATCTTTATATTCTTTCTTTCGTTGTTCCGTCAGAGATCCCAACATTGTTTGTGCATTAATCAATGAATTGTTTAAATTACTAAGATACGTTCGTTGTTGCTCAAGTTCTTTTGGAATATTCTTTAAACCTTCGATTCGTTCTTCTAATCTTTGATACTTGGTAATAGTATCAACATCTAAGTCTGTTAGTGGTTTTCCAATCGTTTCCTTAGCTTTCTTAACAATTAAGGTTGTCCTAAGATTAAAACCACAATAAGAACAGAAAATATCACCAATGTCAACCGTTTTCCCGCAATTAAGGCATTCAACCATCTTAAAACCAACCAATATGCAAAAAAATTGATTAATTGAGTAATAAAAGATTACAATTAACTATAATATTTATCTTTGTACAGATTTTGTTAATTCTAGAATATTTTAGAATAGTGTTAATAGCAAAGGTTAACTTATGAATTTTAGGAATAGCTACACACGATTAGGTTTAGTTCCAATATTCCTACTAGCATTTTTACTGCTTATATTCTCACCTGAGATTTCGCAGGCAAATGATGCTCCTCCTGACACTATTGTTGAATTTGGAGACGTTGTTAATCTTAATTATACTCTTTGGGTAGATAACATAATCATAAGTTGGGGATAAAAAGAATTTTTTCGTTGAATTCTCAAGTGGGAAAGGATTTACTGATGAGTTGATCCTCATTCTGGAGAAGATCTTTTCTATGAGGTATTTCTCAATGAAATTTTACTAGATGCCACGACTCTTTCCACTAGCTCGACAGAAAGTTCTAGTAAGGCCTCAAAAATAAAAACCGAAACTAGTTTGTCATCTATTACCTCATGTACTTCACTCTCAATCGAGTTAATATTTGGACTGATGATTTTTTATTTTGTTAAACAGAAAGAGAAAAATAGATTTTAATGAATTATTTCAATAATAATATTATGATTTCAGAAATAATGAATTAACCTCCTCAAAAGACTCCTTATCCATTTAGAATTATTCCAATGGGCGCATGATCTGAGCCCATCACATTTTGTAAAATAAATGCGGACTTTAACTCTTCTCTGAATTCCTTATTGATAATAAAATAATCAATACGCCACCCGATGTTTTTGGATCTAGCATTGTACCGGTAAGTCCACCAAGTATACTGTTCAGAAGACTGATCAAATTCTCTAAATGTATCAATATAACCATACTCCAACAATTCAGTAAAGAATGCTCTTTCTTTGGGGGAAAAACCAGCATTATTTTGATTTATTTTTGGATTCTTGAGATCTATTTCTTTATGAGCAACATTAAAATCTCCACATATAACTAAATCCTTTTTCTTTCTAAGACTCTCAAGGTATTTCAACATTGCTTGATTAAATTGTAATTTAAATTCAAGTCGTTTTAGTTCCCGTTGAGCGTTCGGAAAATAAGTGTTAATTAAGAAGAATCTCTCATATTCCAATTGTAGAAATCTACCCTCACCATCAAATTCCTTAATTCCAAGTTCTTTCGAAATTGAAATTGGTTTTTGCTTAGAGAATGTTGCTACTCCACTATATCCTTTCTTCTTAGCTGAACTCCAATAGATATTATAATCTGGAATATCAAAGGAAAAAGAAATTTGGTTGGGTTGAGCCTTTGTTTCTTGAATGCATAGGATCTCTGGATCTCTTTGTTTTACCCATTCTATGAATCCTTTGTTGATACAAGCTCTGATACCATTAACATTCCATGATATAAGTTCCATATTTTATTTTCGTCCATTATTTATAATTAAAACCTAATTTATTAAATTTAGAGATCGCTATAGAAGTCTTTGAAAAAGGAATGAATATATCTGTAAATGATTAACATCATGACTAGAAACTCTACAACAAGAACTATCCATGCTTGAATAGATGGAAGGATTGGATCAGCAATTAGAAATGAATAGGCCAAAGTAAAGCCGAAAAGTACAGCTAAAGGGGCTGCATATAGCAATAGAATGATGTTTACCCATAGGATGACCCTCTTCAAAGTTTTTGGATTTGCACCTAAAAGCCGCAGAATTCTCAGATCTTTGATAAGTATAACCCTAGCTATCAATCCTGAATAAGCAACTAAAGAAAGTCCTGCAGAGATCATCGCAGGAATAAAGGCTGTTGTTGATATTACCCAAAAAGAATTACTAAAGGTAAAATATTTTTCTTTGTAGATATCTAAGAAAAAATACCCTAATGAAAATTCTTCAATTAGATTGATTATTTCAGCATCAGGATTTTCAATAAATACCACATTCTTTACAGTTTCATCCTGAAGGTTTTTCATTTCAACCAATTTGCTGGAATCCATATAGACACAATGTCCACGGGCAAATGGATCCATGATCACTCCCTCAATGTTGAAACGATCCTTGATGATCTCACCTTTAGGAATAAAGGCTGCGACAACTTCTTGATTTGGATAAGATTGAAGCATTCCATCACCTATTTGGGCATTTTTAGATCTTGGAGGAGTGATATAAGTGCCATAATAGTCAAATATTGAGAATGTGGATTCATTAACTCCCCAATAATAGGTTTCCATCGTTTTATTCCCCCCTCCAAGTATAGTTCCGTTTGGCGTAGTTTTAATATCAGTTAACATTCTGATTGTTCCTACTAATAATAGTCTGGCTTCGTATGTACAGTTCTTTGGTAATCGTTCAACAAATAATGATGGAACAACATAACTAGAATTTAGAAATATAAACTGAAGTTCACTAGAAGGATTATAAAGTTCACGTAATAGTGGTTCTAGCTCAGGCGGGGTAACTACGCAAACATTTGTGCCATAACCACGTTCAATATATGAATTCGTTGTGTTATTGATTATATTCCCCCCCAGAATTCCGAATGTAGTCAGAAATATGAGCATGAAAGTTCCCCCAATCATTACCCATGATAATATTCTGGATCTTTTATTGAAGAGATAGGCTAGTCGAAAACCAATTTTTCCTCGCATTGATATCCCCCAAATCTTGTCTTGATCAACCTCTTCAACTTCATACTGACCATCAATTATTTCACTGAATTTCTTTCGAATGAGAAGGTTGACAATAAATCCAGCAGCAAAATACGTACCAATGATTTGAAAAACAATATACAGAAGCCCAAAAGATAAATTTAAAGTTTCTCCAATATTTACTGCTTCAAGTCTTAATGTGATTGTTAAGATGGAAAGTCCAATGATACTTCCAATCCATCCTACTAATCCAGCAATGAGCGTCAGTAAGAAGATCTGAGCTAAAGGAACTCTCTGAATTCGTTTGAATGTTCCACCCAAAGCAAGTAAAACAGCCAAGTCATCCATCCTAGCAATTGTCAGGAGACTGCTTAAAATGGCTGCGATTAATATACCAGTCACTACTGCAAAAACCAATAGAAAATTAAGATAACCGTGGAAGATCTGAATGATCGAATTGTTGAAATAAGCTTGTGATTTTCCTATTTGAGCTTGGATAACAATAGCTAGACCATACATAATCATTCCCGAAGCGGTTATACAGGACTGTACGGCAATGAATAGTAACGATCTCTGTTTTTGTCGCTGAATGTCTTTCAAAGCAAGATTAAGACTACTCATCTTACTTCAATCCACTTCATAAGGAACTAATTTTCCATTAACAGGAGTGAGGATTTTGTCTGCTAGAGGAAAAAGCTGTCTTTCATGTGTAACTACAATGAGATTTTTTTTCCCTTTTAAATTGGATAATTTTTGGTGAATGATCTCGGTTGTTTGTATATCTTGGTTCGATGTGGGTTCATCGATGAGTAATAAGTCAGGATCCAAGACTAATGCTCTAATAAATGCTGTTCTTTGATACTCACCTCCCGATAGCATTACTGGTAAAGAATGGGCTCTTTCATTGAGTTTAAATTCTTCCAAGAGACTCCAAGCTCTCTCATCATACGATTTATCATCTAAATCTTTTTTTCCTGCAAGTTCAACAGGTAACATTACATTTTCCAGTACCGTCAGGGAGTCTATTAAATGACCTGTTTGAAATACAAAACCAACATACACAGATCTAAAAAGTGCCAATGCTTCTTCATCCATTATATTTAAGTCATGATTTAGCACTCGCACGTGTCCCTCGTCTACGCGAGTTAATCCTCCAATTACTGCTAAAAAAGTTGATTTTCCCGAACCTGAGGGCCCTGAGATTATTGTGAATTCATTTTCATAACATTGGAAGTCTAATTCATCCAAAATGGTGATTCTTGTTTTACCAATAATAAAAGCTTTTGTTACATTCGAGACTTTAATTGTAATTGGGTTTGTATTATATGAGTTGGAAACCATTGCAATCTATCACGAAATAAATTCCTTTTTAAGGATATTTTATCAATTATGGTACAGTTATTCTATTGTAGTTAGTCTTTTTTATAGTAGTACAATCTTTTGACCGCACCAAATAGGAAAGAATTATAACCTTAGGATTTCAATTGCAACTTGGCGAACTGGTGAGTGTGATTTATTCGAGAAAATCGCAGATAAAGCTAGTTTACTTCTTTCTGGCTCTAATGCTGTTTTTCCATTCAATTCAAGCTTTTTCTAATAAAAATCATCTCTCCCAAAATAGAGATGAAATTAATCTAGCTTGTAATACCTATTCTGAGCTAGATATTCTGATCTTTAGGATGTTTCAAGAAATAAATTTTGGTACTAGCACCTGTACTGTTATATCTCTTGAAGTAATTATCAATAATCAAATAACGAGTACTGATATTTCCTTAATGGTTTTTCGTGATTTACAAACATTAATTAAGACTCAACTTTCTCAAATGACATCATTTCTTTTTACAGATAGAGAATTATACGGTTTAGGAGAGTCAGTTCATAGCTTTCTGCTAGTAATTGGAACATTATCTATTGATACCCAAGAAGGTCAAGAAACAAAGAAGGAATCATTAAGAAACAGAAATCGTTTCATTATCAAAGAAACTATAAATGAGAATCCAGGTATCAGGCTCCGAGAAATCCAACGAAGAACCGACCTCGCTATGGGAGTAGTCCAATATCATATCCGATATCTTGAATCAGGAGAAATCGAATCGTTTAGATTAGGTAAGAGTAAACATTTCTTTATGAGTGATTCTAAGTTTTCTCCAGAACATAAAGTATGGTATTCTCTTAATAGAAATCAGAATATCAAAAAAATACTGGAGTTTTTGGTGACCTCTACCAGTCATTGTTCTCAGAAAGATCTTTCACTCTTTACAGGGAATAGCAAATCTCTCATTTCATATTATGTCAAAATTCTTCGACTTAACGGTATCATTGAAGTGAAAAATCATCAATTACAAATTACTGAAGATTATTCTGAAATAAATCATAAATTCTTTTGTGAGAGAATATGATTCAATTTTTTGAGAATTTCTGACATTTTCAAAATTACTTTGCATTTTTTTAGCTAAAAATCATTCTGTTAGTTTCTCCCACAAAGTATTTTCTTAAAGAAAGTTTCATCTAGCTTTAATAGATGTTTTGAATAAATACAATTCTGCAATAAGAACTGTTGAGAGATTTCAGTTTACTCATTATTGGTGAAAGAAGTAATGCAGATTGTGAAGAAAGAAGAAACCTGGGTTGAGGAACGCTCACCACAAAAAGTTTATCCTGAAACATATAGAATTCGTGATGTTTGGACAGCTAATGTGGATTTATTAAAAAATCTCTTGACTAATCCTAAACGTGCCATGGAGTTTCCATTTTGGATTTATTTGACTTTATTCCTTTCGACTCTGACAATTTTTTCGACTTTTCATTCCAGCTTGGTGATCTTAACCTCAGAATTTGTGTCTTATGAATTGATTACATTTGCAACTGGTATGATTCGAATTTTTAGCGCTACAATTATTGCTATTTTAATAGCAATTCCTGGGGTTGTTCTATTATGGGTGGTTACTCCTCAGATTTCATTCGTGTCAACATTCAAACGCTTTCTATTCTACTACGAAACTGTGATTCTATTTTCATTATTAGGAGAGATATTCTTCTGTAAATTCATCATTGATAGTTCTATGAAAATCCAACCTCTTGTTATTATTTTAGCTGGAGCTTTAGCCATCAATAGTTTGCAGAAAGGCCTCGAGAATGAACCAAATATTCAGCTAACTCGTTTTTTAATCATAGGGATCTTACTGTTCAGCTATTTACAGGCATTTCTCATTGTAGATGATTTAATACCTTACTATTTGCAAGATAATATTGACAGTCCGATTACTATATTCATTAAGAGGATTTTTGAAATACTTTTTCAGAGTTGAACATTTTCAATGCTAAAAAGAAAATAGAATTATCCTAATTTGAAACCACAATCCCGTAAGAGGGAGATAAAGGGTTTTTCTCCCCAACGACCCTGTATCAGTTTTCGACTAATATGCTCTGACCATGAGTATTTATCATAATCGATTTTATCTTCTCCTAATTCTTTTTTCAACGGTATCTTCGCACTTTGTTTGATATAATATCCTTGTTCTAGATAACCCTCATCCATCACCTTCATACATTCTTGAACTTCTTTTTCTGTTAGATCCTTGTATTGATCTTTAAATGCAATGTATTTCAAGGGATATCGGGGCCTTACATCCATTAAAGCTGATGGTTCAGGATAACCAATGCATAACCCCACTATTGGAAAAACTCTTGGAGGAACATTAAATCGTTCTTTGATTTCTTTCCACTGATTAGGAACCACTCCTAATAGCACTGAACCAAGACCAAGTGCTTCTGCAGTTAAAATTATATTCTCTGCGACTAATGTGGCATCTTGAATTGCTAACCAAATCAGATTAATGTCATCATAGTCGTATATGTAGCCCCTTTGGGTAATGATTTTCTCGATCTTTCTGGCGTCCACA
The DNA here is from genome assembly GCA_029856365.1 of Candidatus Hodarchaeota archaeon. Taxonomy (GTDB): domain Archaea; phylum Asgardarchaeota; class Heimdallarchaeia; order Hodarchaeales; family Hodarchaeaceae; genus Hodarchaeum. The sequence goes on along the minus strand of JAHQWW010000055.1, from coordinate 10,402 downwards.
AAGAAAATCATTAATAATTTTGTAGTCGAATAAACCCCACATTTTATTTTCATTTTCTCAGGATTCCTAGTATAAATTATACTGTATAATTGGGCTGCAAATGGTGCTCTAACTCCTGCTTTAAGGAGTGTTTCGAGAATTTCATCCGATATTGGTTTATTGGTGAATTTTCTTATTGATCGACGATTGTGAATAATTTTAAATATATCTCGTGTACTGTTCTGTACATTCAACGCATTATCAACTCTTATACATTAATGAAATAATTAAAAGATTATTTATGAGGTAAATGTTCCACACTTAGAGCAAAAAGTTGCTCCAGCAGGAAGAGATGAACCACACTTTTCACACACTACTTTAGTTGAAGATTGTGATGCAGCCTCATCAATACCCATGTATTTCTTGAGGATTGAAATGAAATTCATACTTGCAGAATAAGAAAAAGGATTTAAATCTAATTTCACTATATCTTCATCTTTTAAACGAAGTTCTATCCATTTAATTGATATAGGTGTTCCTCCTCGTGATGTACGAACCGCCATATTACCAATACTAGCGATATTTTCAATATGAATACTTCTAGATCCTAAAAAACCTTTAACGACTATCCTTTCAGGAGAATAGATGAGTTTTCTACCTAATATACGCCACACAAATATACCAGCAATGATAAAAAATACAACAGCTAATAAGAAGTAAAAAATAACACCATTCACAGATGTTTGTTCAAGACTGGTAAGAATCATAAACAAACCTATTAGTATGAATATAAATCCAATAATCAAAGCAAACAGTTTTATTATTAGACTGGTGCCTTCCATTTGATCCATATTACTATTAGTCATTCTTTGATCCTCCTTTTTCGTTTCATTTTTTTATATATAGCTTCGTGTTATTTTACAATTTTATAATGCTTTGATCATAGGAATAATCGAAAAAGATGAGTAATTTATTCTTTTTAAAGCCTTTAGATGATAACTGGGTTTGATTTTGCTAAGTTGAAAGAAGAAATTTGTATCAAATTAAGACCTTCGTTGTGGAAATAAGACTAAATCAATAGATTATGGTTTTATACGAACACTTTTCTGTATTTTAAATCGTTCGTACGAAATAAGCAATATAGCTAGTGTGCGTAAAACTGATTTTAATTCTTTTTCTGACTTTAATGATTCAATAAAGTGACATTTAATACCAAAGCCATAATTACCTCTTGTAATTGGAACCAAATTATCAATAAATTCTTGAACGGATTGGTTTAATTCTTTTTCAGGCACGGTTCCAGTAGTGATATTATTCTCTAATATTATTATAACAAAAGGAATTGGGCCCAATCCATTATAACTCCACAATTCAGAAACATGTTTATTTATGATTGTGTGAATGTCAACTGTATCTAGGAAGGGGGGAAGAACGATAATTCCTGCGTCAGAACCGTTTATTTCATTTTTTAATTCTTCAGAGTGTTTAGTTGTCATCACGGTTTTCAAAGAATATTCTAATTTCCTACCTCCCACAAATAAAAGAGTTTTTTCTAAATCCCCAAGACCTTCAATTGAGGATTCGAGACTTAATATTGATACTTGGTACTGATTAGCTGTTTCTTCAATTTCTTGGACTTCAGATTGAGGTATTGAAATTTGTTTAGAGATAGTCTCTATAATTTCTTCCTCCTTAGGTAATTTTTGACGAGTTGCCCTAGTGAGAGGCGTGTGTTTCGAAAAACCATTAAGATCTATCCCTAATCTTTTTTCCATATCTTCTTCATTAATTAGGTTCCCTTGTTGAATTTTGGTCAATGCACTATAAATCGAAGAGGTGTTTGATGTGGTTAGCAGTTCCTCGATCTTCTTCAAATTTAGTTGTTTGTCTGAGTTTTTTGTCATATTCTTAACCAGTAATTTATCACTACATTGATTGAAAATAGAAACAAGTGAATTATTAATTTATATGTATGAATTACTATTTTAGATATAAAAGACTAATTCTTATAATGCTAATATATTAACACTTGAGATAGAAAGGTTTTGAAATAAGAATTCGATGAAAATGGTGTCAACCTACAAATAAATTAACATTTTAGTTTTATTGCTCAAATGGAGGGTTATTTAAAGGTAATAATCGGAGAATAGAAAATTTGATTGTAAAGATTGTAAAACTTGAAGCAATGCGTGTTGCTTATACACACGCAATCAGTAAGACACCAGAAACAGATGCATGGGAGGCATTAGTTGCATGGGCTAAACCTAAGGGATTTTTTGACAATCCCGGGAAACATACAACGTTTGGTTATAATAATCCACCACCTAGAAATTTTGAGTCACCTAGAGGTGAAGAATATGGATATGAGTTGTTGATAAATGTTGAACCAAATGTTAATCCTGAAGGTGATATCAAACTAAAGGATATTCCTGGGGGTTTATATGCCGTTACTAGAACCAAAGGAGTATGGAATATATTTCAAGCCTGGCTTTATCTAAATGAATGGCTATCATCAACAAAATATGAATTAGATGAGGAGAATGAACCAGGGTTAGAGGAATGTATTACGCCATTTGTTCATGAGGATGAAATGATCTTTGACCTCTATCTCCCTATAAAAAGTTCTGTTAAGTAGGTTCATAATTAACAATAAATAAATAACCGAAGTAAAATTTCATATTTTTATTTGTAAGGAAAATTTTCGCTGAATAGGATTATGATTGTAGCTCATATTTTAAAGGATACTAGTATTTCAAAAGCTACAAATAAGAGAAAGTATTTTTCACTGAACAAATTAGCCATTCAACGTGTTTTTGAGTTGTAGGATTAACAAGCACTCATCGGTTATAAAACAAAAAATGAGAAATATAGATGAGCGAATTCGGACTGCAAGATGAATTTTCTCCAAGAATATCAGTTCTAAGCCATCCAGATGGCTATGCTAGTCAATTAATTAAGCTTCTGATAGAGAAATATTCTAATCAGGCCACACATGAGAATATATCAGTCATATCTGCGAACGTCTCCTCTATAAAGTTGTTTATATTGAATAATCCCGTCAAAATCATTCTAATTCAACCAGTTAGTCAATTTTTCACTAATAAATTACATTCACGTTTTTACAAATCTTTAGCTGCAATGATCTTATTTTCTGATCATGATTCAGAGGTAGCTGCAAAAGTTTTTTACCAAATCTATCGGAAAACAGTTGGAACAATAAATCCTGTGGCTTTTATAGAAGTTATCAATGATTTTGATCAAAAAATCTCAATTAATGACCCAGAGGTATTAGAAAATGCACCTCATGAAGCTTATTACAGCATCAAGAGCAGCGATGTGAACTCTTTTCAAAGGATCTTAGAATCTCTTGTTAATCAGTGCTACAAAAAGGAGTATTGAATATACAGATTTAAATTGCATTAAATGGTGTTTTAAGTTGAATGATTCAAAAATATCGTCTAAGTTTAATTCTACTATATCAGTTAAGATTGAAAATCAAATTGGTACAATAACAATCAATCGGCCAGAGAAGAGGAATGCCTTACGTATGGAAGAATTTGAAGCCTTAATCAAGGGCATTAAAAAGGCAGATAACGATTCCAATGTCCATGTGATCCGTATACGTTCTTCAGGAAATAAAGCTTTCTCTGCAGGATTAGATTTGAATATGTTACAGCAATTGACTCCGGAAGAGGTTCCCAAACTTGTCCAATGTGGTAATGATCTAACGAGAACTATATTGAAAGCAAAAAAACCTGTTATTAATCAAGTTCAAGGACCCGCTGTCGCATGGGGTACGATCTTATGTCTGGCAGCTGATTTTGTTATTGCAGGAGAAAATCCCAGGACTTTCTTTTCATTACCTGAAATTGATATCAGCCTTTTCCCAGCAACAGGGGCTTTAACGATGGCATTGTTTAAGATTGGTTATAAACATGCCAAAAAAATTCTGATGATTCCCGAAAAACTGTCTTTAAATCAAGCTAAAGAAGTGGGGCTGGTTACTATTGTTTGTCCACTAGAGACGCTAGAACAGACCACAATCGAATTTTGTCAAAATTTGTCAAATAAACCTCAAAGCATCCTCATTCCAATAAAGATATTGCTAAATAACTTCCTAATGAAGGATTTAGAGTTTTATTTTAAAGTAGAAAACAAAGCTCTTGAATTGGCAATGAATGGTGATCTAGATAAATTTGAGGACTTTATAAAAAAACTTTGGAATCCTAATAAATGATGAGAGGAAAGATTGAGAAGGATCAAATCTCAGAAAGTTCTACTAATAGATGTGAGTGGTTTTGATAAATAGAAAGATTCATGCTTTTCTACCATCTTTACTAATAATTTTACTTTCTGTAATACTAGTGAGTAATCCACTCACGACCTCTCTATCTTTTATGGGACATGTTTTCCCTAATGAAGAAAATCAGCATCTCAGTGATATTTGTGTGGCTTTCTATGATGGCGATGGAGCTTGGGAGTATGGTAAAGTTGTTATGACAAGCTTTTTTGAATGGATGGGGTGTAATATCACAAAAATTTGTGGGGATGATATTAAAAACGGATGCTTGGACAAGTTTGACGTTCTGTATTGGCCAGGAGGCCATTATCCAGCATACTGGGATGAAATGGGTTTAGAAGGAAAATCAAAAGTTCAGGAATTCATAAACGATGGAGGTGGATATTTGGGGGTATGTGCTGGTGCATATTATGCCTGTGACTATATGGTTTGGATGGATGATGAGGATTACCCTGCTCCTGAATACAAAGTGGAAGGAGACGAGTTGAACTTAGACTTATTTCCTGGAGTGGCATATGGCCCGATATTTGAGATAGTAGAACGGCCTGATCCAGGATATGCTATGACTAGAATTAATATAATCGACCATACTCACCCTATTACTGACTCATTACCAGATTATATGCAAATACTGTATGCTGGGGGGCCATATTTCGAACTATATGAAAACGCAAATGCTACGATATTGGGTACATATAATATAACAGGAACACCTGCAATTACTGTATACAATTATGGGGAAGGAAGGGTATTTCTGATAGGACCTCATGCGGAAGTTGAAGAAGATAGCGACAGAGACGGCCAAGAACCGATACTAGAGTTATCTGATGAAGGATCAGACTGGCCTTTATTGTTGGAGGCAATGAAATGGCTAATAAACTATGAAACTGAGGAATCACATGACTCTACTTCTCTCTCTGATAATTCTACTTCTTCTATTTCTAGTAAAACATCCAACAAAACGCCAGGGTGGACACTAATTGTGATTATTTTTTCTATTGGAATACTAATCTTTAAAAAGTACAAAAATTGATTTCTGCGAACTCATAGCCTTATATTCTTACCTTTGCAAGCCTAATCAGATTTTAGGTGCTGCCTGAAGACAAAATCAATTGTTTGTTTGTGGAATAGAATAAACAGTGCTAATACTCCCCAAATCATAACAACTGTAATAGGAGAGGGAATAGCTGCGATAAGAAGCCAAGAGTTAAGGCTAGAATCAATTATTAGAATAATAAGTCGAAAAAATATGTATAAACAGCCTATCACACCACTAGAATACAATCCTACGAGCATTAACCAACCAAAGCGGCTTCTTTTCAAGGTTAAAAACCCCCCAATTAATCCTGTTGATCCAAAAAATGTAAATATTACCCCAAAAAAACGCATAGTATATCTTATACTAAGTTCATAGTATTCCCTTGTATCATGTTCCACCCCTTCCATTGAGGGTAAATCTAAATTGAATATTAATAAAGGTAAGCCCATAGAAAGCCCTAAAATTGCCAAAGAAAGGGTTCCAATAGTTATAACTTTCAGTTTTGAGGGTAAAACATTAACTGCTTTGGTTTGACTAATCATTTTTTATACATTATAGTTGTAAAAAAATGATACTATAAAGGTATGGACATATAAAAGAATCCCTATCCGGTTATTAAAATTTCTTGGTAAGTTTTCATATTCTTCACTATTATTCTAATAAAAAAGATTGATTATATTTTACATTCCCCAAAAAAGTTCAATCCTTTTGTAGTGTGTACTATGAATCACATAATTGGGTGATTAAATGGGAGTTTGAGATTCTGATATTGACCTTGGTGATGGATGAAATAATAGATGGTAGAGAACCTGATATCAGCCAAAATGTTGAAATCAACCTATCATGAATGTCTATTTCTGATAAAATCCCATGATGACACATTAGCGAAATGTCTCATCTTGAAACTTTGGAATGAACCATGTCCACCTCGCTGCCCCTATTATAAAGCAGGGACTCCTGGTTGTCTGGAAGAACTTGAAGCGCAGCAATATTTCATTGATTGTAAGAAATTTAGTCGTAAATTAACCACCACGGGGAAAATAACAGCCTATTGTAAGCTTCATCTGATGCGAGAACCACGTTGTTGGCAATGCAATTATCCAGATCAAGCTAATTTATGAAACCCTTCATTCCTACTTAAAAACTAACGAGGCCACAGCTTTCTTGATTTTGTTCAATTGGTAAACTGATTCTATAAGATAATTTCTCAACTTAGATTTTTATCTACGAATATCAATAATTCTTTCTGAACTGTGGAGTGCATGGCATTAGAGAAATTAATAAAAATGTTGAAAAATCTAATGTTGTCCTGGAAGAAATCGATCAACCGCTTTTTCTCCTCTTTATCTGCTTCTGATAAAGGGTTGATTTTTTCTAAGTCTGGAAGGAATTTCTTTTGCATTATCATCTGGATTTGAGCATAATAACCCTGCACTCGCTTAAGTTTGCCTAATCCATAATCTTCGAAGCTTGTTTTTGATTTGTAATACTTTTTTCTGTCCTGGGGTTTTTTAATGGTGTCTAGAATCTTTAAATCAACCATCATGGATAAAGCTCTGGATACATTTGAGCGGCTAGATCCTGTTAGTTTAATTAATTCATCCTGTGTTACAGGATCATTCTCAAGCATTAAGGCTAAAAATACGGCTATTAATTCTTCATTTCCTCCAAGTAATTCTGTACTCATACTTATCATTCGGGTAATGAATTCTCGCTTAATTTGTACTAAAGTATCATTAGAGGGGATGGTTCCTCTTTTTGGAAGATAAATTTGAGTGTTATCAATCAAAGTTGAAAAATTGGGTTCATAATCAGGATCATCGAACATTTCACCCAAAAACTCGTTAGATTTCTTCATGATAAGTTCATAATAAGAAATTGCAGCATAAAGATACATAAAAATCCGTTTAACGTTGAAAATTGAAGGGGTTTGAGGGGAGATTGTGTCTAAACGAGTTATGAGTTTAGGGAGAAATTCTATACTCTGTTTGGAAACATCTGCTGTAACGAGAAAAGATCTTTTGACATATTCTTCAAATGAAATTGGACAATAATAATATTTTTTCTTATCTCCTGGTTTTCTTGTATGAATAATAGGAAAATCTTGGGTGATTAGTGTAACTTTAGACAACGCTTCCGAGATACTACTTCTACTAAACCCAGTTAGAAACTCTAGATCTTCTTGAGTTAAGTATTTCCCTCCTTCAACCATTAAGGCGTACAGAATACTCGTAATAATTTCATCATACGCCATTACTTTAAAAATTTGTGTCATATAGCTAACGTAATCTATTTTAACTTGCATTAAGGCTGAATTATCTACATTAAAAGTCATTTAAAACTCCTGATAATAGAGTTGCTTAATAGAATCTACTTAAATAAAGGAAAAATTTACTTATTTTTAAATTTTTTTCATTTTTCTCAGTTTTTCGAATTTTGCATGCTTTCGAAAACTATAAAAGGAGAGAGTTTTTATCTATTAAACAAATAAAGTCGATAATTGCGTGATGTTCGCAAATATGAAAAACAAAGCAAACACCTTGAAGATGTACGAAACACAAAATGGAGTAACTAAAATTGAGTACTGAAATAATCCTTCAAGTATCAAACTTGACAAAAATTTACGGGCGAGAATTTAATCTCGGAGGTAAAAAAATTGGACAACGTGTTGTTGGGGCTCAAGAGGTTAGTTTTGACGTTAAAAAAGGAGAAATTTTTGGATTCTTAGGCCCAAATGGTGCAGGTAAAACCACGACAATGCGTGCTATCTTAGATTATTTGAAGATTCAATCTGGTAAAGTTACAATTTTTGGGTCGTTAGACCATCACCGTGATCGTTTTGAAATCCGAAAACGAATTGGTTATGTCCCTGGTGACATGGCGTTATTTGAAAACTTTACGGGTAAAGAACTTCTGCAGTATTTTGGTAAATTTCGACCGATTAATGAGACCTTCCTTAGAGAACTTCGTGATAATTTCCGAGTTAAGCTTGAAAAGAAAATCAAGGCATTGTCTACAGGCAATCGTCAACAAGTAGGACTTATTGCTGCTCTAGCCTCAAAACCTGATCTTCTGATTCTTGATGAACCTACTAGCGGACTCGATCCCCTCATGGCAGCAAATTTTCACCGAATCCTCAGAGAACTTAGGAATGAAGGGTACACAATTTTTTTAAGTTCACATGATCTCGCTGAAGTTCAGGCGGTATGTGATCGTGTTGGGATTATCAAAGAAGGAAAAATGATTCTGGTGGAAGCTGTTGAAGACCTTAAAGTTAAATTTATGCAAAAAGTGACCGTAAAATTTAATGGGACATCTGTTCCAAAGGAAAACGACATCAAACAATTAAATACCGTTATTTCTGTTGAACGGACGAAAAAAGATACCTTTATCTTAAAGATCAAAGAAGATGTGAATGAATTGTTGAGATGGCTCTCTAGTTATGATATTAAACGCTTTACTTGTGAGGATGCAAGTCTTGAAGAAATCTTCCTCCAATATTACGAATAGGTGATGTGAAAATGGTACATGTTTATTTGAAGAATTTACGTAAGTCCTGGCTGACAGGTATCGTACCTCCTTTATTTGTTGCAGGATTTGTTGCGACTATTGCTATTGGTTTTCCATCTTTACGAAAAACAATACTTGATAGGTTATCACAAATGAATAATCCCATATATCAGGCAATTTTAGGCGATTTGGGTCTTGAAGGTCTTGGATTGACTTGGCAAGGTGCCCTGTTCATGTATGCTGGAGGTACAATGAATATTATTCTCCTCTTTGTGGCTCTTTTTATTCCAGTTCGATTGTTATCCACTGAGATCGATAAAAACACCTTGGATGTTATGTTAAGCTATCCAATCCCTCGATGGCGTTATTTACTGGAAAAGTTTGGTGTCTATCTCACTTATGGCCTCATCTTTCCGATTTCTATTGTATCTATTTTAATCGGATCAACAGCAGTTATGAATGCAATCTATGCAGATGGTTATGTGTATAATGATGTTATATATTATTATGAGATTGATATCAATCTTGTCCTCAATTACGCCTTAGGGATCTTTTTGTTATTATTTGCCTTAGGTGCTCTATCCATCCTTTGTGCATCCATATTTTTGGAATCTAACAAATCTTTATCTGCTGCCGGTGTAATAATCTTAGGACAATATTTTTTGGAAAGTCTAGGTGCATTGTTAGGTGGATTTCTTGAAGGATTTATTGAGATTCAAGCTTTTTCCCTTTTTCACTACTTCAAAATTGATACTATCCTTGATGGCGGAATGCTTCCACTCTTCGATGTCGTCATTGTTGTTGGAGTTGGGCTAGTAGCTCTCATCGGAGCACTTATTATTTTCCATAAAAGAGAATTTGCGATTTAAATCCTTGAAATCACAACAATACATTTTTTCTCCCCCCACTTTTTTTAGTTCTTCCTTATTTTTGATTTTTCTTTTTTTATCTAATTCAATTATAGAAGATATTTCGTTTTTCTAAAATTCTATTTCTCAAGTTTTTCAATTAATTCAATGTAAACCTTCATAGCCTCTTCCTGTGACATTCCCTTTCTGGATGTCCAAGCTTCATATTTGTATCGTTCTCGAATTTTTATTCGTCCTGGACGTTTTCCTGTTACATCTCCTTTGAGTGCTTGCTTATATAATCCATACATTTCAAGTAAGACTTCTGGCGGTTGATTTGGTAACTTTTTGGCACGTTGAACTACTTCTTCAAATTTCGCTTTTATAGAGGGATCTATTTCTTCAGACAAAGCTTTTATTCTCCTAAATTTGATAATTCTTATAGTTGATTTACATTCCAGGGAATGGGGGTGGTAACTGTAGACTGACAGGAATAGGATATTTTGCGAATCGTTGTGCTCTCATACCTTCAATAATGTCATCAGCTTCTGCTGCAGGGATTGTAAACAACATTTCGTCATCGTTAGTAGCAGCAAATGCACGATCCCCATTTCCAGGAATAACTACCTGACACTCGCCCGTATTAAACGTTCGTATGATTCCTGCCGTACAAGATGCCATTATTCCAGCTAAATCATTTTTTATTTTCTCTCCTTTCTTATACAT
>JAHQWW010000188.1 GCA_029856365.1 Candidatus Hodarchaeota archaeon | reverse complement strand
CATTTTATAGGGCAATATACGGGAGCACTTAAGTTAGCAGTTGGATTCATGGAAAGAAAACAGCGATTAAGGATGCATATGAGCTGGCGTGTCCCACAAAAAGTGGCCGAATTAAATCTTGGATATAAACCACATCTCATTATCATGGATGCTCGAAAAATATTTGTTACAGGAGGACCTGCTTCTGGAAAGATGGAATCTCCAATGAAAATCCTAGCGAGTACAAATCGCGTAGCGATCGATATAGAGGGTGTTCAAATTATTCAATCATATCATGAAAAAAATAAATTAGAAAACAAGGATCCTTCAATGGTTGGGACGATTAAACGAGCCCTTGAGTTAGGTATAGATAAAACTAAAGGTTAGAAAAGCCCTTAAATTATTCCAAACTAAATGTGTGTGTTTCTATGCAATATTGGGATTATCATACGCATTCCTCTCTTTGTAATCATGCTATTGGAACCATTGAAGACTACATTACGTCAGCTATTGAGAAAAACTTAGCGGAGATCGGAATTAGTGATCATTTCCCGATGGATCTACTCCCAGAGCATTTCCATATTTATGCCATGCCATTAAACGAGTTTCCAAGCTATATCAGTGAGATCAAAAGACTTCAAGCTAAGTATATCTCACAAATTAAAGTTAAAATTGCTTCAGAAGTTGATTTCTTCCCAACAGCATTTAACGGTTATAAACGAATTATTAAACCATTTTTAGATGATTTCGATTATATTATAGGATCTGTTCATGCTGTTCCGTGGCAGGGTATTGAAGCAATACCAATTGACGAAGTACAAGCTATTCCTATGATTAAGGAATTAGGTGTTGATAGAGTATATTTAGAATATTATGATACTCTCCTAGAAATGATTAAAACCAATTTTTATAATATTGTTGGGCATTTTGATCTCCCCAAGAAATATGGTTTATTCCCCCAAGATTCTGACAAAATCTGGCAGAAAATATTGCAAGTTCTAGATCAAATTGAAAATAGTGGTATGGCTGTAGAAATTAACACTTCTGGTTTGTATAAAAATGTGAAGCAAACTTACCCCAAAGAGGACATCATTAAAGAATTAATTCAACGTAAGATTCCAATCACTCTTGGGTCAGATGCTCATTCTCCTAAATATATTGGATTTAAATTCCAAGAGATTATTGTGAGAATCAAGAAGTGGGGGCTTACAAGTTTATGTCAGTTCTCAAGTTACGAGAATAATCTTATTCCTCTAGACTGATAAGAAAATATCGCTTAAGACTAAATAGTATCTGATACCCCTACAAGAGATCCGCCTTTCTGAAGATCTGATTCAAAATCAGAGTGAATTCATTATCACTAAATACATGATACAAAGGATAGAAACCGTATATCATACCAAAAGGTGGTTCCACTAAAATTGGCGCATTAAGTATCTAAACTGTACAATGGAAATCACGCACTTGAAGCAAATACAGAATTTAGGTATTACCTTGGATTATTTTATACATGCGACCAGTAGTGGTGGCACTCATTCGGATATTCTTTTGGGAAAAGAGCTCTATTATCCTGAATTGGAAGTTTTAGGGATTAATGTTGGGGAACCAGAAGGTGTGTTAACAAAAATTATACAGGGGATTATTAAGGAGTTTATTGAAGAATAGGGTTTGAATTTAACGATTAATGATGATTCAATTAAAGTTCTTTATTATGGGGAGGGTATGGAATCCCAAATCAAGAAATGATTGATGCTGTAAAACTGATTATGAAGCTGGAAGGAATATTTTTTAACCCTGTTTATAGTGGAAAAGCCATGGTAGGGTTATTTGATCTTTTTAGATTCAATGTCGCCTATACCTAAATATGACAACTCGATCATTGATTAAAAGCACCGATAGTGTCTATTGCTAACTCAGGTGTACAATTATGAGGTAACATGACCACAGGAAGGTTTGTTCCTTGTTGTCGAAGTTCTTGATACCGTTTTACAACATAATCTGATGAGCCTACAACTGCGATATGATCAAGCATCTCCTGTGACACAGATTTAGCGGCACCCTCTCGATCTCCTGCTTGAAAAGCAGCTCTTATCCTATTTGCTTCCTCTATAAAACCGAATCTTTTAATGATCTCATAATAAAAAGTCCCCATTCCGCCAATGTAATAAGCCAAATTACGTTGGATGAGGTTTTTGGCATTTTCAGTGTCAGATACACATGTGAGAATGTAGGATGCAATCTCCATTTCTTCTTTTGGTCTCAATCCTGGTCTTCTTTTCGAAAACCCAAATTCTAAATCTTTCTTGTAGCTAGGAATTTCAGTAAAAGATGTCCAGATTGGAAACCATCCATCTGCTAGTTCCCCTGTTATTTGAACGTTCTTTGATCCCATTGCGGCAAGAAACAAAGGAATATCTAAAGGCGTATTAAAACTGCTTAGTTTAAATCCTTTGAGAAAGAAAATCTCTCCTGAATCGTAATTCACCCGCTCTCCTGAAAGAATTAACCGTAGAACTTCCAGATATTCGCGAGTACGTTGTATCGGTGAAGGTTGATAAAAATTCATCCCATGCCAGTTTTGAATTACAATAGGTCCACTTAATCCTAATCCCAAAATAAATCGTCCTTCTGTCAATTCATGGATACTAGCTGCTGTTTGAGCTAATATTGCAGGAGTTCGTGAAAAAAGATTAACGATTCCAGTTCCTAAGATCAACTCTGAAGTATAACGTGACAACGATATTACTTGAGTAAATGCATCATGACCCCATCTTTCTGGAATGAACAAATGAGTGAAATTTGAGTTATCAATTAAGGTCACTAAATCGTGGCATAAAGACGGACGCAGATAATCAAAAGATAATGTAAAGCCTAATTTTTTTGAAGATGACATAGTGATGTTGAGGATTGATGACAAAGAAAAAAGTGTTATTGTCGTCCAAAAGCAATCTTCAACAAATGTTCAGCATCAGTAAAAACATTTTTTGTTATCACTGCATATTCTTGGTCATCTAAACCATACTTTAAATTGAACATATTACCAAATGAATCCAATGCACTCCATAAAAAGCTTGAAATCCGATCCACCATAAGGAAGAGGATAAAATTCTCATTCTGAGATAACATGATTTTTTTGTCTAGAAAGTGGATCATTCTAATGTTTTTAGCATGAACCATCTCTGTAAATAGGCTTAAAATTGCATAAACGCCCCCAGATAGTAATAAGTCCTGTTCACTTGTATGATCTTGGTCTTTTGGTAGTGCAAAATCATATGAGAATAATAGCAAACCTGATCGATTAATAACCAATAATTTCTCAATTCTCTGAAATTGCAGAAATCCTACCGGTGCTTTTACATAAGCTTGATAAATCAGAAGACTCCCGAAAATCACGTTAATATGGGGAGCAATATGCTTTAAAAAAACCACTGTAACAGGATCCATTAAATGAGCTAGTTGATAGGCACTAGCAACTACAACTAATGTAACAAAGTAATATAACACAATCGTCCATTGCATCAACATGACTTGAGTCTTTTGTGCTTTATCATCAATATTTCTTTTAATTCTTCTGAGGGATCTCAATGTTACTACGATTACATAAATTACAAAGTATGAAACAGGGAAATTTGTTGAAAAGAGATAATTTATGATTATTAAAATTAGTGTGTTTGCCTCGAGTATTCTTAATGGAAAAACACCTGGATCCATGATTTGATACATCACATTCAGAAGGAAGGCACCAAGAAATATCCCATAAATGAACCCATGAAGTGGACTTATTCTCTCATTCTCGAAATAGTCTATGAATAACATGAAAAATCCAGCAGAAATACCTCCAAAGAAAGGTAATAACCAGACAAAAACATTTCCTTCTTGTAAATAAAAGCCAACTGTATTATTAAAATTTAACAGGAAAAACCAAAATTCTATTATTATAAAAATGATGAATAAAAGATAAAAACTGGCAAGTAAAGATACCACTGTGATTCTGGTTGCTCTCCATCTTCTACTTAGTTTATAAAATACCAAACCACTTACGATTAATTCGAGTAAGAAGACACCAAAACCAAAGTAACTAATTATTGTTGGTGCCATGGTTAATTCCTAACAAAAATATTTCAATCTTGTGTATATTT
>JAHQWW010000054.1 GCA_029856365.1 Candidatus Hodarchaeota archaeon | reverse complement strand
CGTTGAGGAACAATTGCATTCCCTAAAGTTAATTGTTTATAAGCTTCCTCTACATAATTCAATGCATCTTGCATGGTGAGTAAACTAGCAACGTTGTCTTTTGTTAATATTCTTACCATTTTGAAAAATCAACTTCTTTTTATTAAATAGATTCTATAATCTTGATTTCATGCAGTGTGAAATTATAAAATTCAAGGGAATTTAAATCTAAACATTTTTAAAAATTTATAATTTTACTATCCCTCTCCAGATTATTTGAAGCCCTCTTATTTATCCAAATTACATACTGAATTCTGGTTAAGAGTAAGAGCCCAGCAAGAAATAATCCTATACCAATAGCTAATAGAAATTGAAATTCTTTTTCCCCTATTAGCCCAAAAAGTATAAACCAGATTAGTAATAATATCAAAGATAAAGTTAATTTTGACAGCTATGTTTTTGTGGAGAAAGATATTTCTGAGATTGAAGCTATAGGAATTCGTGCTTACCAAACAGCAATGAATCTAGTCATCCTTGTCTCTTTTGTTGTTGAATTTTTATTTATTACAAACATTCTCGCAATGGCAATTCGTGATCGATCAAAAGAGTTTGGAATTTTTCGCGCGGTAGGAGCTAATACAAATCAGCTAGTTGGAATCGTTATAGTAGAAATCCTATTCTATTCTATAGTAGGATGTACATTCGGAATATTTGGAGGAATTATGTTTTCAACCTTTTTGGTTCATGTAATGGACTCATTCTACATAAGTCTGAAAATTCAGACAATTTCTATTCATCCCTCCTCAATTTTCGCAACTTTTTTTTCAGGGATTATTGTAGCTCTCATATCAGGCCTTTATCCCATCTTTTTAGCTCTTTCAATGCCAGTAGTTCAAAACATTCACTCACGAATGAGTTCACCAAGATCTTCTAAGGTGATTAGAAGTTGGAAATATAGCATTGCTTTTGGTTTTCTTCTTTCGATAACAGGATTTTTACTTCAATTTTTTATTGGCCCATCTCGCTTCCTTGATTTCTCAATACTTTCAATACATTTCTTAGTTATCATATTGATCTTCTTAGGAACATTACTAGTGGAAATTGGAATTCTCGCGTTTTTACCGAAAATTGGAATGAAAATCCTCTTCTGTTTTGGTGTTGTTGCCCGTACTATTTCAATGCGGAATATTACTCGTGAATTCCAAAAATCACTATTCACAATATTGACATCAGGTTTAGCCCTTACATTTATTGTGGTAACAGGCTTGACATCAGCAGCGATAATAGCTAGTGTTCCAGATTATTTTGAAAATCAATGGGGGAGTATCGATTTGGTAGCAGAAGTTAGAGATAACAGTTTTGTTTCAATTGAATTCACAGAAGAACTCGATGGACGTACTGATATTAAACGATCCTCATTCATTCAAGAAACTAGGGCAGAAATTGGAGGGGTGAATAGTTACCTATTAGGTGTAGATCCAATGAAGTATTCCCATTTTGCTGAACCTATCATGGATACTATTAATGCACGACCATCATCTTATTTCTTGAATGAAACAACTAGGTTTAATACAAACACCAAAACTGGAAATACCACCAATGTAAACATAGCGTATGGTGTAATCTCCCAACATCTTTATCAACGTTTAAGACCCCAAATTCCTTTAGGATCACAAGTTTCAGTGAAAAACACTGAAAATAGTACGGTTAATATAACATTAGGCGCGATTATTCAAGGAAATGTTTTCTTAAACAATGGTGAGTATCTATATATCTCATCTGAACGATTTCAAGATTATTTCAACTCTAGTCTAGCTAAATGGTTCGTTTGTGATGTCAATGGTGACGTTGAATCCGTTCAGTTGACCTTAGAATCTACATTTAGCCAGTTCAAAGAAGTAATAGGGATTACATACTATAGTGAACTGATTGAAAAAAGTCTTGCCTTTCAGACGGCGATCTTTCAAGTACTCTTTATAGAGTCATTTATTTTAGCTGCAATGGCTCAATTTGTATGTATTCTCGTTTCTACTCTGCTAATGGAGCGAGATATGGGGATTATGCGAAGTATTGGTCTACATAAACAACGTGTTTTCGAAATTTTTATAACTGAATCCTCGGCGTTAGGTTTCTCTTCACTCCTAATAGGTTTAATCGATGGATTATTAGGTTTTCTTCTAATTATTTGGTATATTTCATTCAGTATCCCAATTAAATTTGAAATCCTTTTCGATCGCATTCTGATATGGATTTTTCTCTCCTTTTTAATAACATCAACGAGTACAATCCTTCCATCCTACCGCTCAAGTCAGAAAAATATAGTAGCTACCATTTCTGGTAGGCCAATGGTTAGAGGTTACGTTGAAGGGCAAGAAATACAATTTTTGTATGGCAAAATGACGTCCTATCCATTTGTGAAAGAAAAAATTATTGATGAACCTTCTATAAAGGATGTTGCAGGACCAACAACTGTGTGGGAATTTCTTAAAACTAATATGATACAAATTCTGTCGGTTTTTCTAATATTGCTTACTATTGTAACTCTTAATTATATTTTAGATCCTTTTATTATAATACGAGGACTAATTCCTTCTGATATCCTCTTGCGATTTTTTTCAATGATGACAACTGGTATGTTATATCGTTATGAATATTCATATCTATTAATAAATCCATTCTTGTTCTGTATAGGTCTTGCAGCTATCGGTCCCGTCTCATACTATATCACTCATGGTGATTTACCTAATAATTTAGTGAAGGTCACAATTAGAAGTTTTCTTTTTGGATTGACAGGCATTATCATTTGTTTCAGTATTTCTTTCTTACTTTTCTTAATATTTGCACAATTCTTTTTTATAATAATAGAAGGACCTTATTTCTATGGTTCGGATTCCATTATAAAATCTATATCTGTAGTCCTAACCATCCTTTTACAGTTGATTGTATTTCAGAGAATCTGGGCATTTTTAATCCTTCAAGGTTCAAACCCAGACCTTATATTAAAACATAAACTAAAATGGACGGGAGAAATGGCATCAAAGGGACAACTTGGATTCATTCTCTTGCTTTTATCTCACGTATTAATTCAAGCGATCCTTTTTATTATAATCCAACAACCCCAAGGAGAATTTTTTTCTTTTAGAATATTTTCCCTTGATTTTATGTTTTTAATTCAATCTGGTTACGAAATAGGATTTTTCCTGCTATTAATTGTATACCAGCTTTTCCAATTATCCAGATTTACCTTTTATTTCCGAAATTCTATAAAAGGATAATTTCTATAAAATCAGAGCTGAAACAATAGGTACGATCTATAAATGTCAGAATCCTATTATTATATCCCTGAGATTATTAGAGAAACCATCTTCTCTCATAATGTTAGTCAGTAGAGAGCTGATCTTTTTTCGTGAGAAAGGGGAATGAATCAATGACAGAAAGGAATGATGATCTGAACCTTCACTCTTGTCACTTCTCTTGGGATTTAGCTCTATAAAGGATCAAAGAATTTCCAGACTCCTTAATTTATTTTCTTAGAAGGAATTGGAACCACAAGAGGAGCATCATCCTTGATTCCCATTTCAGCAATGGGATCATTTGGGTAAACCGTCATCTCTGATCGTAAAGCAATCATATAACCATCGTATTCTGTTAGAATATACCCGTCACCAAGTTTTCGACCTAAGATATCGGTAATTAGAGCCACAGGTTGTCCTTTCTTTACTTGGTCTCCAGGATTAACTAGAAATCTAATAATACCTGATTGTTTTGCTCGGGGATGGTAACATCGCCTCAGTTGTTCATGCGGTTTTGGTACAAGAAACTCCGTGATCTCTTCCCTAGGGCCTTCGAGCATTCCAGCCCATTTTAAAACATTTCTGGTTCCTTTTATTGAGCCCTTTACAACTTGTGGAATAATCACACTGTTTTCTCCAAGCTCTGCGGTGAATGCAGGAATTCTAAGACTGTTTAAAGTTGCCCCCGAGACTGATCGATGAAGTTTCATCTTTATATATTTCTTAGCAGGGAATTCTGAACATGTCAAAACACCAAAAGCCTCGATCATGGCTTTCTGTTGTTTAAAAAGTTTTTCTGCTTCTTCTTTCTTTGTTTCATTTTCATAAAACACCCTATCGAGAATTACATATGGAATTGATCGTAACGAGTGATTGTGGAAATCGATATGGTAGTCTGCATATTTTTCAAAGTACGAATAAATTTTGTTTGCAACTTGTTCATATAGTTCAGGATAATCTTTATCAATTTCCTCTTCCTCTTCCTCTTCTGCGAACTTCCCCTCTGGATAAAGACGATTAGGATCCCTTTCATCGAACTCAGGTGACCTATGATTACGCCGTAATGCAGAGGGATTGAGGGTTGGAATAGCAACTACTGTTCCTTTCAACTCTTGGGTAAGTTTATCCGTTACTAGCTGATGAATAACAGCGATTCCTGTCAGCTCATTTCCATGGACATTTGCAGTTAAAAAAAAAGTCGGCCCATTTTCGCGACCCTGAGCAATCATCACAGGAACTTTTTCTATTATACCAGTAGGATGGTCTAAACTCTCAATAAAGCCATAAGTTAGTTTTCCTGGTTCAGCTTTCGCGTTACCTATCTCAATTTCTTTCATAGGATGAAACACCTTCGCATGTAACTCTTATCCCTCCTTATTAAATTTAGTGTTAATGTCACTCGTACTTATATGTGGTCACACATAACGCGTGGAAATGGAACACGATGTAGAAATAACAAATTACACACAGTTATCCAAGGTGCTATTCAATGAAAACAGCGAACTACCATAGATTGAACATTATTACTCTTACAGTTACCCATTTCTTGTGGGGTTTTGTTAATTTTGTCTTTACAATCCAAATTCAACCCTATCTCTTATCCATTTATGGAACTACTACAGTAGCAGCGCAAATCCTTGGTTTAATTCTTTCGATAGGAACCTTATCCGCAGTATTTCCTCTTATAATGGCTTTTATTGCAGATTTTTATGGAAGAAAGAACTTAATCATTTTTGGCCAGGTTCTCAGTGTAATTGGGTTAATTGGCCTCTCAACGAGTACTTCTAACATTTTAGCGTTACTATTAGGCATTATTGCGTTCAATTTAGGAACTGGATTTTATGATGCTCCTCTCCAAGGATTAATATATGAATCTTGTATTGAAAAACGAGGATTAGCGTTTTCAATAGTTTATAATTCTGCTTACCTCGCTGGAATACTTGCATCGCTTTCTATTCAAGAAGGAAACTCTGGTTATATTAGTTATTTTCAAATAGGATTTTTTCTAATCACAATAGCTGGATTGTTGAATATTATCGCTTTACGTGATGTATTCCCCAACAGTAAGCAAATTAAGTTTCCAATTGCTAGAATTATTAAAGATCCATTTTCACGTTTAACCGCTTTTACTTTTGCTCTGGATGCTTTTATCTGGGGTTTACCACTTGCGATCGCTAATGGGATCTTTATTATACTATTTGATGTAGATGTTTCTTTCATTGCTACTTTAACTCTTATAGAGACAATTATCTTAGTATTGCTAGCCAATCCAGCTGGAATGGTTGTCGATCGTTTTGGTAGAGTGGTGGGACTTATTTGTGGTGAAGTTATTGGATTTATGTGGATATTTTTTATTTTAGCAGCTATAGCCATTCCTTCAATGGCTACAAATCTATTAATTCTTGCATACGCATTTTTAGGAGCAGTAGTTGCTTTTTGGCGGCCCTCAGTAACCTTGAGTTTTATTTCGATCGATCCATCAGCAGCAACAACAAACTTTGGGATATTAGCCTTTTTCCAACGTCTGGGCCGTGTTCCGTCTGCTGCTGTTGCTGGACTCTTGTTTTCATTGATAGGATTCCCGCCATTACTGCTTATAACCTTTTTTGGTACTTTGATAGTCATTGCAGTCTTTATTCATATGGATAAAATCGAGAAAAAACAGAATAGATAATATCAAGAAAACGACTCATTCATGAATAATCTGTTTGAAGTCATTTGATTCGTCACCAGACCTGTTTTAGGAGTCTTAAAGCATTACCTCCAATAACTTTTGCAATTTCCTGATCAGAATACCCATGTTTAACCATCCACCGAGTGATATTCTGGATGCATTCTGTAGGATTCTCCATACCTTTGACATAGTCGGGTAGGTTATCGACAACTAATCCATCACCCCTTTTATCAGGTCGAGAATAATGTCCTAATCCCGCGGATTTTAATTTTTTCTCTCCGAAACGATATAAACCTACATGATCACCATAAAGGGTATCTGGGCCACACCCTACAAAGTCGATCCCCATTAGGTTTATGCAATATTCAACATGCTCCATATAAGTATCAATAGTAGGAATCGGATTATTTTTGGTTGCAGTAAATCCTGGGGCAGCTTCTATACCTATTACCCCTCTTGCTTCCGCTAGCGTTTGTAAAACTTCATCAGGAAACATACGAGCAATGGGGTTCAAAGCCTTTGCGCCGCAATGAGAAATTATGATAGGTTCTTTTGAAGTTTCAATAGCATCTAGAGCTGTCTGATCACTTACATGGCTAACATCTATAAGCATTTTGACTTTATTCATCCGAATAATACAGTCATAACCAAAATCCGTTAACCCTCCATCTCTTATTTCACCTAAGCCGCAACCAAGCATATTGGATTCACTATAGTTTAAGCCCATGGATCGAATACCAAGTCCATATAAGATATCTATTCGATCAACTTCATTTTCAATACTTGAAGCTGATTCAAGGACTGCAATCCATGCTAATTTCCCAGTTTTGTGAGCTGTGATGATATCCTCTGCTTTTTTACAATGAATAACAAAATTTTGGTGAGCAATATCACATAGTCGTTGCCCTAAATCATGGATCGTATCACTCCATTTCCACCCATGCTTGCTTGTAATAATACAGCTTCCGTTCATCAGATTATCAAAGACCGCATCAAGTCCTGACTGACTTAGAGCTTCATAAGCCATGAAATCTCTTCCTTCTCGCGCCTGTTCACCCGATTCCTGTGAATTTTCTGGATAAAATGTTGGGTGTTCATGGAGATCAATAATAATATTCTTCTCAAGGATCTTTTCAGCTCGTTCTTCTTCTGATTTCGATAAAGGAACTGTATACGCCCACTCTTCCTTTATCGCTTCTCGAAATTTGAAAATTTTGTAATCTATACCAGGAGTTAGGTATTGATAAGCCTTATATCCGGTATATTTTTTATTTCTACCCATTTTAATTCATTCCTTAGAATTAGATATTTTATACTAGTAAAAACAGATCCTTCTATCTTCATATTCCTTAAGTTTAACTCTATTCTTAATATTCATTGAAAACAGTTGTCTTAAGTTTCTCAAAGTCTGCAGCGGGATAAGTAATACGACTATGTTTAGTTCCTAGTTCTACGAACATTTCTGCTGTTTTAATGGCAATTTTTAAGGGATTTACAATTGGTAGTCCTACTGCCTTCTCAACAATATCATCGACCAAGAGAAATGCCATTGACATACAACCAAGAACAACACAGCCTGCTCCTTTTTGTTTTGCTATCTTTGCATTTTCAGTCATTTGATTAATGATAATATCCCTATTTTTCCCCCACATTT
The DNA here is from genome assembly GCA_029856365.1 of Candidatus Hodarchaeota archaeon. Lineage (GTDB taxonomy): Archaea > Asgardarchaeota > Heimdallarchaeia > Hodarchaeales > Hodarchaeaceae > Hodarchaeum. The sequence continues at coordinate 17,026 of JAHQWW010000054.1, read as the reverse complement.
CTGTAACTGAGACTTGTACAAATTCCACTGAAACCAATCGTGTTTCAAGCCCCATCCCTCTTACAAGAATACGTGCACTGTCCTCAGATGCCATACCAGCTTGTAGGATAGTGAGGATGCTGAATCGGTCAGAAAGCATACAAGAAAAGTGAATGGAGGATTCAGCTGGGCCAACTACTGGTATGTGGAGAAGTTCTCTTGCTGGTTTTAACCCAGGATCTCCAGCGCACCCGATAATAACTGCATCATACTTATTCTCTTTACTAATATCCAGGAGTTTCCGTAGCATAGGCCCAATTGCCATATATTCTTCTATAGCGGATTCAATAGATAAGGGCCCTTCACCAACTTCCATTACAGAAACATGAGTATTAGTTCTCGCAATCGAATTAGTGATTTTAGTACGACGTTTTATCTCATCATCAGGCATTCCTGTTCCTGGTAAAAGGTAGAGAAGATTCAATGTAACATTCCTCAAATTTAGAGAGATCTGCATTAAAATCTATATGTAAGTCATTTGTATTTTGTTACATAAAGTCTAGTAATATAAAAAAAGGAAAAAAAGAAAAAAGAAGGGAGAGAAAGAGGTGTTTATTTCTTCCGTTTTTGCTGAGTGACTATTGGAACTACTACAAACAGTGCTAGAAGAGTTAGAGCAATCTCGAATCCAGGAGTACCTCGCTTTGCACCTGGCATTTCACGGATCCCGTCGTCATCAATGTCTTCATAACCTGCATCATCCAGTAGCTTATTGGCTTTTGCTATATCTACCTCATACTTTTCAATATTAGGATTGAAATAATCAGGCCAGAAAGCTTCTGGAATAACAGAATAAGTTGGGGTAGCCCATTCCTCACGAGCAAATTCTCCGATAGCTTCTACATCCATGGCATAAGCCATGGCTCGACGGACAATAACATCATCAAAGGGTTTAACTTGATGATTCCATTGGAAGTAATAATCCCATTGTGAGGGAGTATTTACCACTTTTAGGTTTGCATACGTTGCGTTTATCACTGCTTTTAAAGCAGGTGGATTAGCTTCATATCGCTCAGAGTCGAAGTCACCTGTATTCATACCAAGGATCCGAGTCATTTCCTCTGAAACAACTGTTACCGTTAGGTTCTCAATCTTGGGGTAAGTACCAACGCCAGGTTTACCATCAGATATCTCTGGCATCCCAGTACTACCATCATACCAGTAATCAGGGTTTCTTTCTAAGACATATCCAGATTCTCTCAAACCTTTAACCCACCTAAATGGTCCAGTACCAACACGGAGAGATTTATCAGTAGTATCGGTCTCCCATTTAGTATCCTCAGGGTCTTCACCATCCCAAATGTGTTGTGGTAGAATATATAATTCCCCAAGATCCTCAACAATCCAGGCATAGGGCTGTTTTAGTTTAATACTAACAACTTGACCATCAATAGTAATTGAATCAACTGTTTCAACATAGGCATAGTATGGACCTGCAATATAATCAATGTACATTTCAATGCTGTGTTTCACATCTTCAGGAGTTAAGTACTTGCCACTAGTAGCAAAATCATGCCATTTTATACCCTGTCTAATAGTATAGTTCACTTGTGTTCCATCAGCAGATCGGGTATAGTCTTCAGCGAGCCAAGGAATTAACCCCAGATCTTTGTCATAATAAGTGAGTTTTTCGTACAGGTTAAGTGCAAACCAAGCAGACCGTCCATCATCTGCTTCAAACGGATTTATGTTTTTAGCATCACTGGGATAAGCCATAACGAATTTTTCATCGCCTTCATTGGTCATGGTTAAAGAAGACCATATGTTAAAACTAGTAAAGATACCTCCAGGCAGTTGCTGATAGTTTTTCCATTCTTTTCGGATTATATGGCTGTCGTCTGATACAAACAGCGGGTAATAAGGTAGTGTTTCAGCAGCATATTTCTGAACATCGTTTAGAGCAGCCTTTAACTCAGTTGGATTTGTGGCGTTTTGAGATAGCTCCAATGCACTATCCAAGGTAGCATTTTGATGATATTGGTCACAAGAGCCCATTGGATAATCTTGGCTAGAATGAGCACGGAAATAAACATGGTTCGGAGCAGGACCATAACCTTCACTCATCTCATATACCTGATAATCACGACATTTACTTACAAGTTGACCACCAGGACCATCATAGCGCCCACCTGCATCGATTGTATCATAGAAAATTGCATCATCTAATTCTACAACTGTCATTTCCATGCCAATTTCTTTCAATGCTTCAGCTATTGCTTTTCCTGCGTCGACAGAAATTAAATCCCAATCCAGTGTCCAACATTCGAATTTAAACTCCTCTAAGGCTTCACAACCAGAAGCAAGGTTGGGAGCGGCAAGGGCAGGAGCAACTGGACTCAATCCGCTCAATACAAGCAAAAAAGAGCCTAAAAGTAAAACGACTTGTCTTTTTTTCATATCTTTCACCTAAATCGAGCTAAAGTTATCATTCAAACCAGATCTTAAAGATTGTGGGTTTATAAGTATAATTCAAGAATTAATTTGAATTCAAAGCTGATCCACTGATTATTGGAGTTACAGTGAAATTTTGGTAGAATGACTTTCTTCAGCTTGACTATTGAACAACTCATTCCTCTCTTATTAATTTTTGTATCCGTGAATGAAAAGTCGGGAAATATTGAAAAATGATTGGAGTTGAGGAATCAATCTTTTTCGATAAGAAAGATATATGCTTCTGAGATTCTTAGCCAAATATTCGCCTGTAATTTAGCTTTTTCAGCATTCAAAGCGATAGATTGGTTAACTGACAGAAGTTCAATCAATTAAACTTTTTCCATATCTTTCTTCAAGTTCTCTCTCAATCTTTTTTCTTCTTGCACGTTTCTTCCAAGTATAGTATCCAATGAATAAAGCAAAACCGATGAAAAATAATACAAATAGTGGCCAAGCAATAATGACTAGTGAATTATAATATTTGTACGGATTAAAGAAATCAAAAGTTTGGATTTTTAAAACAAGTATTCTTGTCTCAAAGAGATCAGAATCTACAAGAAAATGGACGTTTGAATATGATGCAAACATAGTTTCGCAGGAAACCTCTAAACTGACAAATGTGAAATTTTTAGCAGGTAAAATATCTAATGAATTTTTTGAGAGAGTAACTTTAATGAAATCTTTTTCTGTTTCTACTCGAAATGTAAGATTTCTCAATGCCGATTCCCCTATATTAGAGACATTATAAGTTACTGTTTGCTTTTCATCTGGTAACATTTCTATACGGGGTACAACGAATCCCGTCAGTTCAATTGGTCCTCGTACTCGTAGATTTGGATATAGTATGTTAATTCCAAAGGCATGATATGCCTCTAATGGGCTATCAGGAGTGGAAATATATTGTTGATCTCCATTCTTGAAAAGATAAACCCTTGAAATAATATATGGATTTGTTAATTTCGTTTGAGAAGCAGTGATGGAAAAATTCGCCATTTTTATTTCTCTTGGATTGAAATTGCCAAGATCTACTGTATCACTTTGATCCTCGGCAAGATAAAGCCCATTTTCTAATTCTACTTTTACTGAAATATCGTTCTGCTGATTATTTGATATCTCTTCAATTTCAGCTATTATTATTACAGTGTTTTGATAATCCATTTTCTCGGGTGCGGAGACGTTCAAAAAAAAATCAGCAGTCTCTTGCGTAAAACGAAAAACACTATCATCGATTAATTGGTTACTGATTCTAACGCAAGAATTATTCGTGAAATTTACTGTTGTACCTAATGATAGAACAATAATAAGAAATACTAAATGGCTTTTCATTTTTCCTCATCTCAATCTAACCAACAGGCTGATAATCGTCCATGTTTCATCATTAGTTCTGGTTCTTCCTCTTTGCACCTTTCAAACGCATAAGGGCATCTTGGGGAAAACCGACAGCCAGGAGGAAGCTGGATTGCTGTGGGAATCTCACCTTCAATTTCTATCCGTTCCCTTTTGGCTTCAGGATCAGGTACAGGTATGTTGGAGATTAACGCTTTTGTATATGGATGATGAGGTGATTTAATCACTAATTCGACCTCACCTTGTTCGACAATCTTACCAAGATATAAAATGATAATCCTATGACCTAAATAACGTGCTTGAGCCAAGTCATGAGTAATAAACAAGATACCCATTTTGTAGCGCACTTGGAGATCTAATAGGAGGTTAAGGATTTCAATTCGTGTGTTTGCATCAAGCATACTAGCGGGCTCGTCAGCTATTATAAATTCAGGGTTCAAAATTAACGCACGAGCTATTGAAACGCGTTGTCTTTGCCCCCCTGACAATTCGTGAGGGAATCTAATACTAAAATCACTAGCGGGGATTAATCCAACATCTTCGAGCGCTTTCATTACCCTTATCGGGATTTCTGATCGTGGACAGATTTTTATGACCCTTAATGGCTCACTAACAATCTCAAATATTGTCATTCTTGGATCAAGAGATTCATATGGATCTTGGAAAACCATTTGCATATGGCGCCTAAGTTTTCGTAATTCAGACTGCTTTTCTTTTGCGATATCATTTCCTTTATAGAGAATTTGTCCTTCCGTAGGATCTTCTAATCGCAAAATCAATCTTGCAGCTGTTGTTTTTCCAGAACCACTTTCACCCACCATACAAACAACTTCATGTTTGCAAATTTCAAATGAAATATTGTCAACTGCTCTTACATATTCCTGTTTTCCAGTAAGACTATCGAAAAGTCCTCTTCGAGTTGTAAACCATTTTTTTAAAGATTTAACCTTAAATATAACCTCTGACTTCGTACTCATATTATTTTCTCTCCAGCTCGATAACACGCCACTAAATGCCTCGAAGAGCTATATTGTTTAAAAAATGGTACTTTCTTCTTACATTCGTCTATAGCTAAGGGACAGCGGGGATGAAAGCGGCATCCAGTTGGAGGATTTGCCAAATCTGGAGGGATACCCTCTAAAGGTTCTATGTAAGTTTTCTCACCGAGTATACTGGGGAAAGCTTTTATTAACATTTTTGTATATGGGTGTGCTCCATTGTGAAATATTGTGGTTGCACTACCTACCTCTACAAGTTTTCCCGCATACATTATCCCGACCTCCTCGCAGGATTCTGCAATAACGCTGAGATCATGAGTGATAAATATCACGCCGAGGTTGAAATCTTTCTGTAGTTTCTTCAAGAGATTCAGAATCTTTTTTTCAACAATAACATCCAATGCTGTTACGGGTTCATCTGCAATTAATAGTTTAGGATTACAAGCCATAGCCATTGCAATTATAGCCCGTTGCTTCATCCCACCTGAAAATTCATGAGGGTAATTCTTTACCCGCTCTGGATCTAAACCAACAATTTCAAACAACTCACGAACTTGTTTCCACGCTTCTTTTTTAATTGATCTTGATTTGATTCCCCCTTTTTCAATTATTACTTCAGTAATTTGTTCCCCTACATTCATTACAGGATTAAAAGCATTCATAGCATATTGAAAAACATAAGACACGTCTAACCAACGAGTTTTTCGCATTTCTTCTTTAGATTTTTTCAATAAATCAATATTATCAAGGAGAATTTCCCCAGTAATAATTTTTCCAGCTGGAGGAAGCATTCTTATGATTGAGAGGGCAACTGTTGTTTTACCGCACCCACTCTCGCCAGCAAGGCCCAGCATCTTACCCCGTTCGACTGTAAAAGAAACATTATCAACAGCTCTCACACGAGACTCTTTTAAGAAATAATGGGTAGATAAATCATTTACTTCAAGCAAAGCCACTAATATCATCTCTCACGGAGCCTAGGATTAAGAACTTCATTAAGACTAAAACTAATTAGAGCAAAACCAAGAGCGACAAGCATGATACATATTCCAGGAGGAATAAAATGCCACCAAGCTCCTGTAATCATTGCATCTTCTCTACGAGCCTCATATAGCACTCTCCCCCAAGACCATTGCCCAGTAACTCCAAAACCTAGAAAACTAAGTGCTGATTCTGAAATAATCGCATTTACAACACCTAAAATCATGTTTGCAAAGACCAGAGGAAGAACATTGGGAAGAATATGATCTAAAATGATATGACGATTGCTTGCTCCAACCGCCCTTGTAGCTTCAACAAAAGCTCTTTCCTTTATAGAAAGAGATTCTGCTCGTACCATTCGGGAAGTTCCAGTCCATCCTAACAATCCGATAATTATTATGAGATTTTCGACTCCAGGGCCAAATAGGGCAACAAAAACTAGCATTAATGGCAATTGGGGTAATTGTATGAAGAAATCTGTTAATCGCATTAAAATAGTATCTGACCATCCTCCATAATATCCTGCAACAATTCCGAACAATGTTCCGATAATTACTGCAATGAAAGCTGCAGTTAAACCTATTAAAAGTGAGATCTGTGTACCAGCAATCATTTGACTGAATATGTCTCGTCCTATTCTGTCAGTACCTAGAGGATGGGCAGTAGAAGGTGCAGCGTTACGCCCCCCAGTCATACTTATGTTTGGATCATAAGGTGCCAATATCTGGGGAGTTATACCAATCACAAGAAAGAAGATCACTAAGTATAGACCAATCAGACCAAATGGGCTATCGGTATAAAGTCCCCAGAATCGTTTAAAACGAATTTTATATCGCAGATAGCGAGTTGGAACCAAATATTCCGAAATTGTTTCGATTTGAGTACTAGTTGTCATTATAATCACATCAATATCGAATTCGAGGGTCAAGAAGACCGTAAATAAGATCAGCAATGAAATTAGATATGATTGCGACTGCTGCAACTAAAAGCAATAGCCCTTGTAATACAGGATAGTCCTGTCTATATACTGATTCGTATGTTAAAAGCCCCAATCCATTCCAATTAAATACCGTCTCTGTCATTGTAGCTCCAGATACTAGATAAGTCATAGCTAACGCTAGAACAGAAATCATCGGGAGCATTGCATTCTTCCGTGCATGAACAAACATCACTCTTCTTTCTTTCAAGCCTTTAGCTCTTGCGGTTGTTATATAATCCTCAGTAAAGACTCCTAACATTTGATCGCGAGCAATTAAAAACCAGGCTCCAACGAAACTGATTGTTAATGTTACTAATGGACCTATCATATGGTATAAATAATCTAATCCCCATGAACTTAGATCTGAATATTCTTCGATTCTGGGGGATCCTCCATATGGAAGTATGCCAAGTTGTCCATAACAGAAGAAAACTATGAGCATTCCTATCCAGAAGACAGGAGTAGAATAGGAAGTAAGGGTAGTAAATATAAGAGTCATGTCGGTTTTAGATTTGAACTTGGAGGAAGCTAATGTTCCGAGAAGAATCGCAATGAGAAATGAAAGTACAATAGATAAACCCATTAAAAGTATTGTATTCAGAAGTCGATGACCAAATATTAGATAAGAAACCTCTTGTGGAAAATAATTGAATGAAATTCCTAGATCCCCTACAAGAAGTTTTTGAATATAGACAACAAACTGATTATCTATCAGAGTGTTTAGATCGGGAGTGATTTGGAAGTCCTTATCGATAAAAGGTAAAATCGCTTTATTCAATCCAAAACGTTCTATGAGTCTTGTTCGGTATTCACCTGGATTATACACGGGTGAACCAGATCTACCAAGTATAGCTGTTGTGGGATCTCCAGGCATAACCCGGAATAAGATAAAATTAAAAATTACTGTTATCATAAGTAAAATTATGCTATCGATCGCTCTTCGAATAATATATCTTCTAAAACCCACTTATTCCAACGTCCTATCCTTTGTATAAATAGTCTTTACAGTTAATTGTTTGGTATTCTTAATCTAGCCACTTTTGGCCTAAATACGGGGGATTCAACCAAAGATCATTGCTAGTCTATGAAATACCTTCCTTTTAAAAGGATTTAGTAAGTTGCAAAAATCCCTTTTAAATATGATATTACCATTAAATCTAGCGCGTTTCAACTAAAATCGATTAAAAGTGGTTTAAACTTCGGAAAGCACAACACTGGTGATTGTTTTTTCAATCCCTTCAATATCCCTCAATTTAATTACCACAAAATCATTCAAAGCATCAACATCTTGCACTCCAACTCGTACGATAATATCAATTTCTCCCGTCACAATTGATACTTCCTCAACTTCAGGTAAAGCTTTCACCCTTTTAGCAACATCAATTTGGCTTAATTTTTCTCCTTTAGAAGTCCTATATGAAACAGTACAGAAAATATATGCAACTAATCCCTTACCAACCTTCTTCCTGTTGAGTTTTATTGTAAAAGATTCAATAATATCCTTGTCACATAGTTTCTTCATTCGATTATGAACAGTCGTCTGAGGAATGCCAGTTTTTTTCCATATTTCGTTTGTAGATAGACGTGAATTTTCTTTGAGAACTTCAATGATTTTTTTGTCTCTTTCATCCATAATGGAAAATTTAACCCATTTTTTTTATAAATTTTGCTTTTTATTGCAAAATTTTTCATATTTTCCTTAAAAACATTCAAATATATTAGAAATACAGATCAGATTAGCAATTTATCACCTAGATTATGAGAATTTACAAAAATGTTCTCGTATACTCAATATAGTGAACACTTTGACTTTAAAATTAGTAGATAAATATGAATTTATGACATCACAGGCAAGCTCTCAAATTGTAATGACTCTGAAAGTCCAAACAGAAGTACTACTAGCCATACATGATTGTTTTTATCAGCAGGGTTTGATTCAACTCATGCCCGTTATTCTCTCTCCTATTACGGATCCCCTATGTCACCCTGTTTATAATGCTTATATTAACTACTTTGGCCAACGATTCCAACTGACTAAGAGTATGATATTCCATAAACAAATCGCTATCGCTACTTTAGGTGTTAAAGGCCTTTACATCATGTCACCGAACATACGTTTGGAAGTAAGCGATCTCAAGAACAGTGGGAAGCACTTAATTGAATTTACACAATTAGACATCGAACTGAAAGAAGCAACAGCTCAAGATTTTATGTCTTTAATTGAAGATTTAATTATTCACATTTTCTCAAGAGTAAAAGATTCTTGTAGAGAAGAATTAGTAAAAAGTGGCATTGATATTCCTGTTCCTCAAAAACCATTCAATATTTACTGTAGTTGGGATCTAAGAGAGGAATTTGGTGATGATTTTGGATCAAAAATATCCTTTCAAGAGAAAGATCCTTTTTGGATAACTGATTTTGAAAGGGAATTTTATGACAAAGAGGACCCTGAAAGAAAAGGTCATTATATTAACTATGATTTGTATTACCCTGAAGGTTTTGGTGAGGCTCTCTCTGGAGGAGAACGTGATTTTGATTATGAAATCCTTCTGAGAAAAATCAAAGAACGAAACCAAGATCCTAAGCGCTTTGAACCATACTTAGAACTTGCTAAGAAGGGATCACTAATAAAAAGTGCAGGAGGTGGCCTTGGTATCGAAAGATTGGTCAGATTTCTTACCAAAAAGAAACACATTAGAGATGTAACTCTTTTTCCTAAAGTTCCAGGTGAAAAAGTCGATTTCTAAAGGGATAAATGAGAAGGCTGAATAAAAAAATAAATCAATTCTTAATGCCGAAAACATCGGATTCCTGTCCAGATCATTGCTATGTCAAATTCATCAGCTGCTTCAATTACTTCTTTATCGCGTATTGATCCCCCAGAAGCGATTATTGCCCTGATACCTTTTTCTCCAGCAGCGTCGACTGAGTCTCTAAATGGGAAGAATGAATCTGATGCTAAAACGGCACCTTGTGATCTGTCATTAGCATGGTTTAAAGCAAATTTAACTGCTTTTATTCTCGATGGTTGTCCCATTCCAATTCCAAGAGTCTTCCTGCCAATACTAACAACAGCTGCATTAGATTTCACGTATTTTACAACATTCCATGCAAAAAGGAGATCTTTCACTTCTTGAGGAGTTGGCTTTCGTTTTGAAACAACAGTAAGATCATCTTCAGATATAATACGAGTATCAGTAGGTTGAACTAGGAGACCATTAGGTACAAATCGAATTGAATATCTGGGTATTTCATACTCATTAAATACACAAAGAATTATTTTCTCTTTTCTCGTGAGAATTTCAAAGGCTTTCTTTTCATATTCTGGAGCAATAATAGCATCTATAAACATTGCATTGAGTTTATTGGCCAAACTCTCTGTAATAGGCCGATTAAATCCCATCGCTGAACCGAAAGCTGAAAGTTCATCAGTTGCTAACGCATGACCAAAAGCAGTTTCAATGTCATTTGCACATGCAAAACCACACGGACTCGTGTGTTTAATAATAGCACAAGCAGGCTCTTCTTGCTCTGAAAAAAGCCCTATCGTTGCGCAAAAATCTACTAAATTATTTAAAGAGACCTTCTTGCCATGTAATTGTCTGTAGAAAGGGTTCTTATTCGCTTGTAAATAGTATTTTGCCTCTTGATGCCAATTTTCACCGTATCGCAAATCCTGAGGATTTTCAAAACTTAAAACAAGAGTAGGAGGAAAAAAATCATTTGTGATTTCTACAAAATATCTACTGATTACAGTATCATAGTTAGCAGTGTAACGAAATACTTTCTTTGCTAATTCCTTACGTAAATCTAGAGAAACTTTATCCCCTGCAATTGCGTCGCCAACGGAGTTATAATCATTAGGACTACAAATGACAATAACTTCACGAAAGTTCTTGGCAGCAGCTCGAAGAAGAGTTACACCACCAATATCAATATTTTCCATGGCTTTTACTAAGTTATGAGGATATGAGACAATTTGTTGGAATGGATAGAGATTTACAACTACTAGGCCAAAAGGTTGAACCCCCATTTCTTCCATTTCTGATGAATAATCAATCGTTCCAAGAATCCCTCCAAAAATTTCTGGATGTAGGGTTTTAACACGGCCACCTAGTATCTCTGGATACCCTGTATGACTAGCAACAGTTTTAACTGGAATATTAGCAGCTTTAAGAATTTTAGCAGTTTTACCTGTACTAATAAATAAAAATCTTGATGATACTTTTTTACAGAAATTTACTATTCCAGTTTTATCAAATACGCTAATTAATCCTTGATTTCTTTTCAATAGGGTGCACCACTAAACTAGATGAAACATTAAAGCTTTTTAAGGTTCTTTTAAGAACATACGATTCTTTTTATCCCTTTCTTATGTTTATAAATAAATTATTTGACAAGAAATCAAATTTGTTCGCAAAAAATAATTAGTTCATTGATAGAAAATAATAAAAGATAGAGCAAAAGGATTTGCTCTGCAAGTTTTTGACATCTTGAAAAGATTAGTGGTTGGTATGTTCCGGGACTGGCAATAACACAGAAGAACGTGTATTCACCTCTTCTACTAGTGAATCTAACCCCAGCTCTTGAAACTGCTATTGTTTTTTTGAAAATTACGAATCAGAAAGGCCATTCTAACATATTCTCTTCTTTTAAGATCAAATTATCAGCGCTCATCATATTCTATCTTGTAACCTGCTGGCGCTGGTGGCACTGGTTTTAGGGCTCTATTAAGGTATCTTTTGACACCCTCACATACTTGAAGACCTTTAGAGCTTCTATATGTTCAATAAAGTGTATTTCCACTCATTTTTTCGGTTGTCAATAACTTGTCAAAAAAGAACACAGAAATGAGTGAAAAAAATGCGAAAACGTAAAAGGTTCGAGTTAGACGAAAATGAATTACCTAAAAAATGGTGTAACATTCTTCCTGATCTACCCAAACCCTTCCCCCCACCTCTTTCACCAGCGACAAACGAACCGTTGAATCCCAAAGATTTAGAAGTACTATTCGCTAAAGAGCTGATTAAACAAGAGATTGCTAAGGAATCTGACATAGCAATTCCAGAAGCAATTAGGGAAATGTTACAAGATATTCGACCCTCACCTCTAATCAGGGCTAACAGCCTGGAAGAATTTCTAAAGACTAAAGTGAGAATTTATTACAAATATGAAGGTGAAAGATCTCCTACTGGCTCACACAAAGTGAATACTGCTATTGCACAAGCATACTACAACGCAAAGGAAGGAACAGAGACTTTAACAACAGAAACTGGCGCTGGTCAATGGGGAAGCGCTTTAGCTTACTCTAGTCAACTCTTGGATCTGAATTGCCAAGTTATGATGGTCAGAGCGAGCTATGATCAAAAACCCCATAGAAGAACCATAATGGAGTTGTATGGGGCAAAAGTCTACCCATCACCCTCATCGAAAACAGAGTTTGGTAAGAAACTCCTAAACTCAGATCCACGACATCCTGGCAGCTTAGGTATCGCAATCAGTGAGGCAATAACATTAGCTCTTCAAGACGAACAGACAAAGTACTCTTTAGGTTCCGTGCTAAACCATGTTCTTCTTCATCAAACAGTTATTGGTCTTGAGGCTATTAATCAATTTCGAATGGCAGAAAATGATTTCCCTGATTTTGTAGTGGGGTGTGTGGGAGGAGGTTCGAATTTTGCAGGTTTAGCTTATCCATTTATCCGTGAAAAGTTAAGAAATGGATATGAAATGCAAGCGGTCGCAGCAGAATCCACTGCTGCGTCAAAAATGTCTGATGGAGATTATCGATATGATTTCGGCGATACTGCGAATATGACCCCTTTATTGAAAATGTATACATTAGGTTCTGATTATATACCACCACCTATTCATGCAGGAGGTTTAAGATATCACGGTGTTGCCCCTAGCTTGTCAGTGTTGATCAATACAGGTCATGTCACCCCCTATAAGTATACTCAACAGACAGCATTTGAAGCTGCAGAAATATTTACAAAAAGTGAAGGAATTATTCCAGCACCCGAATCTTCTCACGCCATTGTAGCAGTAATCGATATCGCAAGAGAACACAAGGATGAAGAACTATCCATTATCTTCAATCTTTCTGGACATGGCTTACTTGACTTATTAGGATACCAGAAATACATCGCTAATGAGCTTGAATAACCATCAATTCCTCCTTTTTCTTTTTTTTCAGTGTAATTCCTTTAATTAGGTGAGAATTATAGCTAATTCACATAAATGAGAGAGGATTGGATAATTCAATTTTTATCTCTAACCAACTTATTAATCCCAAAAGCCGATAAATTAAGCTGACGGACTTGTAAAAAGAATAATTATTACAATTTTACCCTTTAGATATTATAGAAGAAAGATGTAATCAAATGAGGCCAATAAAAGCAAAGAAAAATAAAAAACTCCACAATAAAGAGGAATAACAGGCCTGTGCAACTAAAGGTTCTTATGAAATCTCAGCAATCTAGAGAAAATGTTACCAAAAAAATGCAATACAAAAATACTCTAAAGATTTGAGCTAAAAGAAATGAAACACAAAATTCTTCACGGAAAAATTAGCTTAATATTGATGAGTTTGATTTTTTTTATGTTCATCCAGGCCAAGCTGCGCTAGTCTGGTGTGAAAACTTTGATTCAAGAGAGTCAGAGGAACTGATGATCTGGGAGCGATTTTATTAGTGAATGTAACATCTGGAAAAATCAGTCAAATTACCATTGCTTCCGAGGAGGGGGAGAATTCAGCTAACTCTGTATGAATCATTATATTTACTTTAAGCTCGAATTGTAAACTCATGTGCCCGTCCCCTAGTTCCCACCCGATTTAAAATCCCTAATTTACAAAGACTATAAGTAATGCAACCAGGAATTCTTCGAACTCGTCTTATTCCTCCCTGAATCTCTAATCGTTCAGCTAGATCATGGTTAGTAAAGATATCTGGCAATTTCTCAGGTAAAACATTGATGAAATCATTTCTTGTACTAAACTTTCTTATTTCTTGAACACTTAATAGATCTCTCTGCATAATCTTGTATTTTCGTCTCTTACTTCTCCTCCAAAAACCTTCAGATTCTTTTAGAACATGTTCTTCGATAAATAAGATATCAAATCTCATTCTGTTTGGGATAAATTTCACTTTAAAAAACACTAATTTTTCAAATAATGTAAAAATATCTCCCCGTTTGTTATAATAACTGACTCTAACAGTGTTGGAGTCTCGAATGAAGCGAGTTACTTTTTGTTTAAGTACGATAGGATGTACAATGACTATTTTCAACTTGGATAAACTTAGTAAGTCCTTCACTTTTTCAGAGAATTTTCCTCCGAAATTAGAACGATGAATCTCATAAATTGTAGTTTTTTCTTTGTCAAGAACATCGATTCGGTATTTTCTCCCATTTAAAGACACTATAGCTTCTTCAGTACCCCCTACTTCATCTAGGTAATGATTTTTTAATTTCTGATGAAGCCATGTCTGATTTCTAGAAAAATGAAATAGCGGAGAATCCATTTTGTTCAACTTTTTTGGTATTTACTAGAATAAATCCACTTTGGTAAATTGTATAAAGATCTATATTATGACTGTCATGTGAATGGCCCTTTAATTGAATCAGATTTTTGAAGAGTGATTAAATTATAATGAAATATGAAAGATTTTTAGCATTGGCAATGATTAGAGGTTATTCAATCTGATTGTAGACTTTATTTGGATTGGATATAGTGTTTTGTTAATAGGGGTTGCAATCATTTCCTGGATCTTTACAAAATATGATAGATTTGAAAATAAGGTTATTAGAAATAGTTTCTAATACTTGTAGGTGCTATTACTGGCATTATCTCCTTTTTACTTGTTTTTATCGATCAACCACGAATTGAAAACATCTTTCTCAATTTCTTAGTAGGTGTTCCGATAGTAACATTTGGTATTATTGGAAGAATTTATGCTGCATTTTATCTTAAATCTAAAGGGACATCAACGACCTTAGATCACGTATCCTCTATAATAAAAACTGGTCCATACAGTTGGGTAAGACACCCTCAATATTTGACTGGAATAATAAGTCTTGTTGGATGGTTTATTATCTGGGGAGCTACATATTGCCTACTAGTCTTACCACTCTTGATTATAATCATTATACTTCAAATATTTATAGAAGAGAAGTACATTTTGGAAAAAGAGTTTGGTGATAGTTATTCTGAATACAAGAAACACGTGGGAATGTTTATTCCTAAGATAAAATTCATATTCTAATTTTTTTTTCACGTTGTATTTGTTATAAGTCGTTTGGAAGATGAATGGCAAATTGACATTCTTCATCATCATTGAGAACCGATTTTAAGATTTCGATCTTTATCGATTTTCCCAGAGTATCCTCCCATTGTTACCGAAACCAACCCGCGCCACAGTAGCTAAATGTGATGGGACAAAAACAATAGGCTTTTCTTTTCTCTGCTTTATCTGTTGCTTTCTCATATCCCTGAGGATCACGTGGTATTTTAGTCGAATAACAAAAAATCCTGATAATTTCGCAGTTATAAAGCCCTTTTTACCGGATTACAGAACTAGGATCATCATAAATAATTATTGACCTGTGCAATTTCCATTGGAGATTATTAAATCATAGAAAGGTAAAAAACCTTTAGTTTACTAGAATCGTGTTTTATTCCATTATTTGACCATCTTTCATTCTCACAACTCTGTCTGCAAATTCTGCCATTTCTTGATCATGAGTAACAATAATGAAAGCGATTCCTTTTTCATTACAGAGACGTCTAAAGTTTGTAAGCACTTGTTTTCCAGTTTCACTGTCCAGATCTCCAGTTGGTTCATCTGCGAATACAACTAGAGGATCGTTGACACACGCTCGTGCAATTATAACACGTTGTAGTTGCCCTCCCGAAAGTTTCATAGGATCCTGGTTTATATACTCTATTAATCCAAGGTTTTCCAATAATTCATGAACTCGCTGTTTGATATTCTTAGTATTCCCTGCCATCTGTACTGGGAGAGCTACATTTTCATACACAGTTAAGCGGGGGTCTAGAATATATTGTTGAAATACAAAACCAATTTTGTTTCTGCGAAATTCCGAGAGTTCATTATCACTCATCAGAGAAATATCTCTTCCCTCAAAATACACTTTACCATGGTCTGGAACATCTAAACCAGCCATAATATTAATTAAAGTCGTTTTTCCCGATCCAGAGGGACCTAAGACTGCAACAAATTCACCCTGTTGAATCTTAAGACTTGCTCCCCGAAGGGCATAAACTGTACTATTCGTAGGCCTATAAGTTTTATGAAGACCGATTGCTTCAATAACTGTCCCTGTTTCATGTTCATAGGGTACCAAATCTTTGGCTGATTCCAAAGCAACTCCTCCAGACTCAGGAGACAGAAAAGCTATATCCATGAAACGATCAGCCCAGATTTTTGCTTCTCTTAATTGAATTGGGAGTTTTATTATTGCTGAATGAAAGTGTTCCAAATTAGCTTGGATTTTTCCTTGTTGCGCCTCTTTTTGGAGTTTTCTTAATGATTTTTGGAGATTCCGTAAGGTTTCAATATTGTTTTCAAATTTTACTTTCAAATCAGCAAGATTTTTACCATTACTGATACGATCTTTTATTTCCTTACCGAATCCATTTAATAATTCAATCTCTTCATGAGTAGTTGATTGAATTTCTTCAATACGGGTAAGTTGGCGAACAATTGTGTTCAGAGCATCTATCCCTCCCACTAAATCTCCCACTAGAATCCCAAAAGCTTCTGATGCTAGATCAGGATCAGAGATTGGAACGATGTTTGTTCCCTCAAAAGCACTCTTTACATCATTCGCTCGCATTGAAATATCATCTAATAGTTGATTCAGAGATTTCAAGAAGGGTTGGGCGAAATTAAGGATTAATAACTCATCAAAAGCATGGAGTGCCGAGGAAGACTTTTCAATTTCATATTTACGATGAAACGTACCATCATGCACAACAATTCGATCCTCACCTGCCTGCTCGAATGACCAGAATATTATCCATGACCGTTCTACGATATAATCAATAGCTTGTTCAATAAAATCAACCATTTTTTGATTTTCTTGAGTAATTAGATCTTCAGGATTTAAAGGACAATTAGATGTGGTTTCCAAAAATTTTACCAAAATTCTATGAGATTCTAATTCAGAACGATTACGTTTAGTCCGTGAGCGTAAGAGCTTTGATGATCTTTTTATGTACTTGTGA
>JAHQWW010000053.1 GCA_029856365.1 Candidatus Hodarchaeota archaeon | reverse complement strand
GAATAGGATCGTTGGTTTTTTCTTGTTAGCCCAAATTTCTCCATAGACTTGTGGATGTCCGAATTCCTCTCCCATTGTTTCTGTAAGATGGACATTCTCCCCACCGAGCGCTTTAATCTTTCTAGCTAATATTTCGGCGGTTTTTTTAATCCCTTCACCTGTTGCAGAGATTGAAGGTTGTCGAAGGAATTTTTGAATTTCAGGAAGATGTTTCTTCTGGAAATTATCTTCAATTCGATTGATAATATCTATTAATGTCATTTTACTCACGTTTGTAGTAATCCTATTGTGTTCCTAGGATTTTCAAGAGGTCAACTAACATTAATTAAGTACTTATTTTTTTCAAGGTTCATCTGATAGATTAAGAGAATTCACGATCAGAAGTTTAAACGATTTATACAACTCAAAATAAGAAAAAACAATATTCAATTGTTAGCATAAGGATTTCTAATCATTAGATTTCTCCTTTCTGAGATTTTGAGACCCAAAGACCATTCCTTCAAAAGTATTAAAACCTCTTTTAGTTGATTTTGGAACACAATTAAAAGTCTTGTAGTATTTACTTTTTATTAAGTTATAAACCACTCGATTTCTAAGAAAAGAACAGTTATCGTTGTTTCCCATGATTTTGATATTATGAAAATTGCTGATAGAATTTTATTAATGAAACAAGGGAAAATTAAAGGAGATTTTTCAACTTTTAATGAATTTATCAAACAAGAATTCAAAGATTTCTGATTTAGGAAAATCATAGTTAGAAATCAAGACGTAAAGAAGTTTTGGAAAGATTAAAAATGAATAAAAAAGGCATTCGTGAGACTATCACTTTTTCCTGTGAGCCTAGGTTTAAAAATCTTATTGCAACCAAAGTTAACGATTTTGGATACCAAAGTACCTCACAGATGATAAGAGATGCGCTTCAGAGCTTTTTTGAATCAGAGGAGGTTCTTGACAATGTTACAGACAGTAGTAAGGAGATAACAGTGATAATTTCAGTTGTTTATGACCATAATGACCAAGAAACAATTCGAAAATTCTTAGAAATTCAACATCAATCCAATGTAGTCTTTTCAACGCATTTTCATTTGAAAAAAAGAGAATGTTTAGAGAATTTAATAATTAATGACTCCATTCAGAATATTCGTTTATTGCTAAAGAAACTCCGTACAATTGATGGTATGAAATATATCTCTTTCAAAGTGGTTTTTAGAGCTTGAAAACACTTTTTATTATGTCAAACAACTCCTTAATAACATTTATAGGAGATTAATTGTTTCTCTAAGCCCTTCAAGAACTTAAATAGATCCAAGGAAGTACTTCTTTCTTCTTAAGCTCAATAGATAATTATTTTTAAATATTATATGTTTAAACCTGAAAATTAAGCGATATACTCCTTTCTTGGCAATTCAAGCGTTCTAAACCACTGAAATATTAGCTGGATACGCTTTTTAGTTTCCAATAAGCGTTTTCAAAACGTCTCTTGTTTTTTTAAGAGAACTTATATAAAAAGAATTTTATCTTGAATACTCAATACTATTTTGAATCAATGGTAAAATCCCTATAATGATTGAATTTTGTGAAAATAATATGAAACCTTTTAACTAGTATAGTAATTATTCTTAAGTGGAGTGTTTTATATGTTAAGAAGGAAAAAACCCTCTGAGCTCGAATTGTTACAAGAAAAAGTTTCCAAAGATATCAATCAAATTGAAACACGACTCGGTGAAGTGACACACGATTTAGCAGAAAGAATAGCAGCTATTGAAAAACATTTAGAGGGATCAGCGCTGCGCCAAAGTGAGTTATCCCAAACATTGGAAAATCGAAGTGTAGAAATTCGAACTCAAGCATCCAAGGAGTTTAAAAATACGCTCGAGGAAGTTCGTGGTTCCTTGGAGAGGTTAGGTTTAGAATTAAATAATCAAATTTTAGATTTAAGTACACGACTTGAAAAACTCGATCAGAACTCAAGTAATTGGTCTTTTGCTGTCAATGAGCAAATTGAAGGCTTTCGAGAACAGTATGTGAAAGTATTAGAAGAGCTCCGGCAAGGTAGGAATATCGCGGTTGAAAAAGAGGAAATTATGAGCCGAAAATATGAGGAATTAGTGACTCAGTTAAAGGAAAAAGAAAAGTTGGCTATTGAAAGGGATAATTTAGCTCAACAGCGGATTGCTTCCTTACAAGAAGAAATAGAGAAGAAACTAAAAGAAATAGAAAAATCTGCAAGTTTACTTGAACAATATGAAGTAGAAATGAAAGAAAAGAATGAAACTATTGAAGAGTTGCAAAAGAGGAAAATTGAAGCTGAAGAGTTGAAATTAGAACTTAAACGACTTAAAGAAGAAAATGAAATGAAGATTTACGAACTTGATAGAGCGAAATCTCAAATTCAAACGATGACGGAAGATACAAAACGATCTATAGAGACATCAAAAGCCATTAAGACATTCCTCAGTGAAAGTGAGTCTGGGAGAATCTTAAGTCATCTGATGGGTATGGAACAGGTCACTGTTGATGATCTTGCAGCAATGACAGGGATCGCTACTTATACTGTCCAACAAATCATTCGTCACTTCCGAGATATGGGCATTATTACATTTGATGAAGCAGCACGACGAGTAAGGCTTACAGAATAACCACCGTTGGCTATCCCAAGCTCATTCTTCACTTAAAAAGGGATAATTTTGGAAAAAAAGATTGGATCAGTGATTATTCGGTTAGTTCGAGGAGATATTACAAAGGAAGAAACAGATGTAATTGTCAATGCGGCTAATACATCCCTTCGTGGCGGTGGAGGTGTTGACGGAGCTATTCATCGAGCAGGAGGATCCGAAATCTTACATGAATGTATCAAGAAATATCCCGAGGGCTGTAAAACGGGAGAGGCTCGAATAACAACAGCAGGTCGTATGGCTGCCAAGTACGTGATACATACACCAGGACCAATTTGGCGAGGGGGACAGCAGGATGAAGAACGGTTATTAGCGAGTTGTTATCGGCATTCACTCCTTCTTGCGGAAAAATATGGTGCCAGAACGATCGCTTTTCCGTCTATTTCTACTGGCGTGTATCGATTCCCAATAGAACGAGCCTCAAAAATAGCTCTTTCAACAGTAGTTGAGAATCTACCATTGACTTCTATTATAGAAGTTCACTATGTTTTATTCAGTATTTCAGATTATCAAATATATGAGAAAAATCTTCAGAGTACAATCAAAGAAGAAAAAGGGGATTGAAAAGCCATTAAGTTGATGGTTTTGGAAACCTATTTTTACTCTCTTTCATCCATTTTCTAATTGAATAGAAATGTTCTCGTTCGTGTTCAATGAAACGTCGTAAAACTTTGTTGAAGGACCATTGTTCTTTCGGATAGTTAGTATAAGCATCTCGCGTGAAGATTTTGGCTCCTTTTTGAACACTCAGATTTTTCAATACATAAATGCAGCCTCTTCTTACATGTTCAAGTCGCTCAAGAACTGGTTTCTTATCGAGACGATCAATAGACATTCCAATATACTTTTCATATTGAATATCTGCTTCTTTTCCTAATCTAGATTTATACCACTCTTCAGCATTAGCAATATGTATTAATATTTGAGTAGTAGTTCGTTTACTATTAGGTAACTGCTCAGATAGTTTATCTAGAGGTATTTTACTAATGAGTTCTAATAAAGATTGCCGAGAAAATTCCATTAATTTCAAATAATAACGCAATCTTTTTGATGTAACGGGTTGTTTATCGAATTCAAAAAGAGCTACAGTTCCTCCAGATTCCCCAAGTCGCGTGACATTAAAGACTTCTTCTTTTATAATAATTTTTTCATGAATGGATATTGAAATCTCTTCGTTATAGTGTTTTAACCATAAGATATACTCATTAACTTCCGACTCGAGATTTTGTAACAATTCTCCCCTAGAGTTAGCTTTTGCAATTGTACCAGGAAATTCAATTATTCTACCGTACCATTTACCAGTAGTTCCATTTTCTATAGCCGCAGATAACATAGTTAAAACATCAAATCTGACTATTTCTATTTTTTAAAGTAAGTTTTCAAAATAAATTGTCATATCTTTGAACTGGGAAAATCAACGTGAACTAGAGCCATTTCTATTACAAGTCTGATTCAATGATGAGTCTCACCTTACTTAAAAATCCAGAAGTATTAACATATCGTAAAAGAATGACTTGACATGAATTTTTAAAAGACAAACTTATCATTGCTGGTTTAATTCTATAGCAGAAGAAAAAAAGAAAAATTGGGAAGATTTTTTCCTATTCTGGAGCATAATCCTTTGCCATTTCTGCACGAGAAATCACAATTCGCTGTACCTCATTCGTACCTTCATATATAGGTGTAATCCTGGCATCGCGATAATATCGTTCGACATCATATTCCTTGATATACCCATATCCACCATGCATTTGAATTGCTTCAGTGGTGACTTCTTGAGTAATTTCTGAGCCATAAAGTTTCGCGATTGAAGCGTACTCAGAGAAGTCTTGTTTCAGATCCTTCATTCGAGCTGCAGATAGGTATGCTAGTCGTGCTGTATGGATCTTTGTGTAAAGGTCAGCAAGCTTCCACTGAGTAGCTTGAAAACTTTCAATTGGTTTACCAAACTGTTTTCTAGTTTTAACATATGTTGCTGCTTTTCTATAAGCAGCATCAGCAATACCAACAGCTTGAGCTCCAATCCCAATTCTTGCTGCTGACAATTCATATAAAACGACACTAAAACCACGATCGATTTCCCCTAAAACATTTCTTTTAGGAATAACAGCCCCATCAAGTAAGACTTCTGCTGTAGCATTACTATGAAGGCCTAATTTCTCTTCTATCCGTGTTATCTTAAATCCTGGATTGTTTTCTGTCTCAATGATAAATGCTGTTAATCCTCTGGAACCTTTTTCTGGAGAGGTAGAACCTAGAAAGAGATATGTATTAGCAATACCTGCATTTGAGATGAAATTCTTCGTTCCATTGACGACATAATGGTCTCCTTCTTCAACTACTTTTGTTTTTAATGCTCCTAAATCAGACCCTGCACCAGGTTCTGTGAAAAGAAGACCACCAATCAGTTGTCCACTTGCTAATTTAGGTAAGTAATATTCCTTGGCTTCATCTGTACCAAATGTCTCAATAACATCATACGACGAGTTTTGTAGGCCAAAAAGTAACGAGGTTCCTGCATCAGCACGTGAAATCCGCTCATAACATGCGTTAGTCAATGTGAAAGATAGTCCCACTCCTTCAAACTCTTCGGGGATAGCTAATCCCATTAAATCATTTTCTCCCAGTTTTTTAACAATTTTGTATGTTTGTTCTGGATAAATAATCTTTCCTGTTTCAACTTCGAATTTACAGCCTATCTCATCCATTTCTTGGGCATATGGTTCAATTTCTTTTTTACACAATTCATCCATGAGATCAAGAACCATCTCATTCTGTTCAGTTTCTTCCTCATTATATCCAAATGTAGCAAAAATCTGTAGTAAATCTTTCATAGATAGAAACCATCCTTATATAAAATCAGATTACCATCTTTTTGTTGATCATTCAGATGAGGTTTCTTTGAATTCGCTAAACGCGTGGCAAATCTGCGCAAGCTTATCTGCATAACCCTTTGATATGTTGAACTTTTGCCTAACTTTCCATTCACCCGCTTTATTTTTTTGCCAACCGTATAATCGAATTTGGTGTTTGTCTCCACCTGTTTCAACCAAACAAATGGCTTTAAGCCAAGAGGCAGTTTTTGCTAGACGTTTAGCCGCAACAACCTTTATTGTTTTCCCGACTGGGAATTCTTCTATATTGTCAGTTAGTAATTCGCGGAGTGACATATCAATTCCATTCCTAAACCTTTCTTAGATCTTTAAAACTTGAAATACTGGTTTAATTCTTAGCGTTCTTAGATAAAAAAATGTTTCGATTCTTTTTATAAAGTAATCAATATCTAATTAACTTTTTCAAGCAATATTTCTGAAGAACTGTATATCATTTGTGAATAAAAGTTAGAAATACTTTCCTATGGCGTGGACCATCAAATTCCGCAAAAAAGATCTTTTGCCATGTTCCTAACTGTAAGTGACTGTTTTCCACCAAAATAGTTACAGAGCTCCCCACTAATGAGGCTTTAATGTGAGCTGCTGAATTACCTTCAAGATGACGAAATAAAGATTGATCCCAGGGTACAAGCTGATTTAATTGATTGAGAATATCTTGTTGAACACTTGGGTCAGCCCCTTCATTGATTGTAACTCCTGCAGTGGTATGAGGGATATAAACAATACAAATTCCGACATCTAAATCTTTAGGAATCATTTTATTAATATTTTGAGTAATATCTAATAATTCAGAGCGATTTTTGGTTTTCAAATGCACTACTTTCAACTATAGCACCCTTCTTGGTGGTTCTATACATCATTTAGCAATTTCAAAAAAGGATTTTTTCTCTGAAAATAGCCTTTAAAAACCAATTTATCCTAAAGATTTGTTATTGAACAATCAAATTTTTTAAGAAGAATAAGAAAAAAGCCCAAAAATAGTTGGTACGAGTTATGGAACGTCCTTTTCATTCATTAACTATTGAAACTCTGACAAAAAACGTTAACACAAATCTCGAAAACGGACTATCTACAGAAGAAGTTCAACGACGATTAACTGAATATGGTCCAAATGAATTAATATCAGGGGAAAAAATTTCTCCGTTTAAAATGTTTATTCTTCAATTTAAGGATTTTATTGTGTATTTGCTTCTCGGGGCTACTCTGGTTTCTCTCCTTTTTGGTGAATATATTGAAGCATTGATAATTGTGATCATTGTATTACTAAATGGAGTTCTAGGGTTTATTCAGGAATATCGGGCGGAGGCAGCCTTAGAAAAATTAAAGGAATTAACAGGAGATGACACTTTAGTGATTAGAGATGGGAGGGAAACACGTGTTGATGTACGTGATCTTGTTCCTGGAGATATTTTGATGATGTATGAGGGAGAGATTATTGCTGCTGATGGACGGATCTTTGAAGCCAGTCGTCTTAGAGTAGAGGAGGGCCTTCTTACCGGAGAATCAGTACCCGTCGATAAGATAACCACCCCCATACAAAACGAAAGGATTCCAATTGCTGATAGAACAAATACTGCTTACATGGGTACGACAACTGTTAAGGGGAGAGGAAAAGCAATCGTCATAAATACTGGTATGAAAACTGAAATGGGGAAAATTGCTCTTTCGACAATTGAAGCTGAAGAGCAGGAAACACCTTTACAAATCCAATTATCTAGGTTAGGTAAGGTTCTTGGTGTTATTGTTTTAGTAGTTGTTTGTATTGTAGTAATAGCTCAACTAGGAAGAATTGAAGAAAGTTTGATTGAAGTAGTAGAGACAGCCATTGCACTTGCCGTCTCAGCTGTCCCTGAAGGATTAGCTGCAGCTATTACATTAACACTAGCTATTGGCGTACAACGAATGGCTAGAAAAAAGGCGATAATAAGAAAATTACCTGCAGTTGAAACTTTAGGATCTGTGGAAGTTATATGCACAGATAAGACTGGAACCCTCACCCAGAACAAAATGACAGTTCAAAGAATTTGGACATCCGCATTAGGATTTGTTGAGGTGACTGGTACAGGATATTTACCACGAGGAAATTTTATTCACCTGAAAGAAAAAACAAGATTAGATGTCCGAGAAAAAAAAGACCTTTATCAGGCAATAAAGACAGGTGCATTATGTAATACATCTGCAGTTAATTATTCTTCAAAGACAAATGAATGGACCTGTGAAGGAGATCCAACAGAAGGTGCACTTATTGTGACCGCCATGAAAGCTGCACTCATGAATAGATGGGAAGCGGGATACGAATTGAAGAAAGACGGTGAAATATTCTTTGATAGTGATCGTAAACGTATGACAATGATCTATAGTCGAAAAAGACCAGATTTAGAAGAAACCTGGGCATTCATGAAAGGATCACCTCTTATTGTCTTAAATTATTGTTCTCATATTCTAATGGGAGATACTGTGGTTCCACTTGATGAGAAAATGCGTGAGGAAATTGTTGATGCAAACAAAGAACTGGGAAGTCAAGCTTATCGTGTTTTAGGACTTGCTCAAAGAAATTTGTCAAATGATTTGACCGATTTCACTGAAGATATCGTCGAAACTAATATGACATTCATTAGTCTAATCGGTATGATTGATCCTCCAAGGTTGGAAGTTGAGGAAGCTATTAGAAAGTGTAAAAATGCAGGAATTCGAATAATTATGATTACTGGGGATCAAATAGACACTGCTTTAGCTATTGCCAAATCATTAGATCTGAAACCATACGAAGACACTTTTTATTTGGCACACACTTCAGCAGAGCTTGAAGCGATGAGTGATGAAGAGTTCATTGAAGTTTTGAAAGATTTAGATGTTTGTGCCCGTGCTTCACCTGGAATTAAACGTAGAATAGTAGAAACTCTCCAAGATGAGTTTGGTTCAGTTGTTGCCATGACAGGTGATGGAGTCAACGATGCTCCAGCACTAAAGAAAGCTGACATTGGTGTAGCCATGGGAATAACTGGTACGGATGTTGCACGTGAAGCAAGTGATATGGTACTCATGGATGACAACTTTGCAACGATAGTATCAGCTATAGAAGAAGGCCGTACAATCTATGATAACATGAAAAAATTCATTCGATATTTATTAAGCTCAAACTTTGATGAAATCCTGGTGGTCTTCACAGCGACTGTCTTACTCAGACTTCCTTCTCCCTATTTAGCATTGGGCATTTTGTGGATCAACTTATTAACAGATGGTCTTCCAGCACTTGCTCTTTCGATAGATCCTGGAGATCCTGAAGTTATGAAACGAAAGCCTAGAGGACGAAGAAGTGATATGTTTGGGGAAATTCTTGTCTTTTCATTAGCTGCAGGGATTATTTCGTTCGCAGCAACTATGCTTTTCTTTTTACAATTTGATCCAACTGCTTTAGAAAATCCTGAAACACTGGCACTTGCTAGAACTCTAGCTTTAACAGTTTCTGTCGTTTTTGAGTTATTTCAAGTCTTTGTTTCACGAGCTTCTGATGGAAAGAGTGTGTTCTTAACAAATGCTTTTAATAACTTCTATCTATTGGCAGCTGTGTT
This sequence comes from Candidatus Hodarchaeota archaeon, assembly GCA_029856365.1. Classification (GTDB taxonomy): domain Archaea; phylum Asgardarchaeota; class Heimdallarchaeia; order Hodarchaeales; family Hodarchaeaceae; genus Hodarchaeum. The sequence goes on along the minus strand of JAHQWW010000053.1, from coordinate 15,846 downwards.
TTCAGCGTTCATACTGCATCTCTTCATTGTGTATGTTGAACCATTGGCACAGATTTTTGGTTTTGTAGCCTTGTCGCTTGAGCATTGGTTAATGATCTTTATTATCGTTATTATTGGCATTGTTATTTTAGATCTTATTAAATTAGCTCAAGCTAAAGTTGCTGCTCGCTCTTTGCCAATCGTAGTTGGTTAAAAGGAGTACTAGTTATCAAAAAGCCAAGATTCCACGTAGGAAAATAATAAAGACAAATAATTGAGCAACTGTGATAGTGAACCCCTCATATATGTCTAAGCGCCTATCATCAGTCATAGATGACTTTATTAGAAATAATAGTAACCAAGCAAAACCAAATTGCACTAAAAGGAATGGTATGGGAACTTCTCCCGCAATTTCATGAACAAGTGGTATTCCTCTTGAGTCATTGCCACTTATTCCTATTAACGATCCAATGAACGAGAAAAGAGATACCAATCCAGTCATCAATAAGAGATTTTGCATGCTCCCTGCAATAAGGTTACCTAATCCTAGTTCAATTCCTCCTTCATGTCTGACAGCAAGAAGAGCAATCGCATGTTCTGGTATAGAAGCTGCAGCACCGATGAAAAATGCAAGCTGGAACTCATTTAATTCAATTCCAACTTTATGAGACTGCTCAAGAAAGAGTTCAACAGAAGAAGATATCATTTCACCAGCAAAAAAGATCATAACAAAAGCTAAGACTAACACACCAATTAAGAAATTCCGACTAATTTCAGATTCAGTGACATAAGCTTCTCCTTCTTCTTGTTGGTTGGAAATTGTTTGCACTTTTTTCTGAAGATTATGCCTCAAAATGAAGAATAAATAAAGAAGATAGACAACAACCATTATGACATTTGCTTCATAAGGCAAAAAAGGGACCAAATGCTCTCTCAGAGGATCCTTAGCCATTTCATAAACCTCAAGAGCAAATAACACAATTCCATACACAAAAATTGAACCAACTATGACTATTGCTACTCGAACAATTGGTACTTCAATTTCAACAACCTCTTCAGGAATTATTATTGCTGCTTTCCTCTTTACGTTACCAAGAATTACTAATAGTCCTAGCATGAGAATATTAAATCCAGTTGCGATTATAATGAACGCAATGGCGAACTCAACTTTACCACTCAAAATTGCGAAGGCACCAATCGCTAACTCTGGGGTATTACTCGCTAGGCTCGATAATACACCAGACACATAGGGCGTAAGGCCAAGTTTTTTGCCCAAAATCTCCATTCCTCCAACTGCTTTTTCAGAAGCTAGGATAGCAATCCCTAATCCGATAAGCATGAATACTATTAATAGAAATGGATCAAGAGATTCTTTGAAAAATCCAAAACCTACAATCAGGATTGCAAAAATGCTAAAAAGCACTTTATCATAATTTGAGAATTTCATTTGTTCACCTATCTAGCAAATCATCATAGTTAATCCAATCTAAATAAAGGTCTAAGAGTTAAAAAGTCAATTAATGCATAGTCAAATAATAAATCGAGTATCCAAACACAATCAATATCAAAATAAATCAATTTTGATATACCATCCTAAAATATTCTAGCTGAAGTGAAACACAACTTTCTGTTTACGAGTGTTTTGTGATTACGATAAATCATCAAGGACCTAACTTTACTTAGTTACGTCTCTACTTGTGTTTAGTGTGATTAAAACATTAATCTTTGAATTATTAAATATATAATCGTTATTACGGCGCAGGTTCCAATTTGATTCATTTAAAAAGCAGATATTCCTAGATTAAAATCCTCCCTCGCTCCCAGATTTCAAGTAGAACCGTAGAAAGAAGGAGATATTAAAGCATGGAATAACCTTGTTTTTTAGAAGAGAGACCCATCAAAGATAAAGTTGCTTTACTTCATGTTATCGGAAGTACATCTTCAATAGCATTTTCACCGTTGCGAATGAATTGTCTAGTAACACCACATCAGTCATATTTTTAATTTAGAAAGTAAAACCTTTTAAACTGATGAATGAGTGAATGATCTAGATTTTCTACAAAACTTATAATGTAGAAATGCAGAAAAGGTGAAAAGAAAATGGCAACATTTGCAAAAGCACGAATTGAAGCAATTATGAAATCTGCAGGTGCAGAAAGAATATCCGCTAAAGCTATTGTGCGTATGGACGAGCTTTGTGCGGAGTTTGGCGGGAAATCATCAAAAACGGCAATTAACCTAGCTAATACTGCTGGTCGTAAAACAGTACAAGCAGATGATATAAAGCTGGCTGTATCAAAAATTGGTTCCCCAAAAATGAGCCCTACTGGCCCGAAATCACGTGCGTTCGCCAAAGCACGCGTGGAAAGAGTTATCCGAGAATCAGGAGCATCACGAGTGTCAGCTGATGCAGTAGACTATCTTAACAAACAATTAGAAGCTTACTGCTACACACTGGCTAAGGGAGCTATAGACATAGCACGACATGCGAAGAGAAAAACTTTGAAAGATACTGATATAATGCCGTAAAGGAAAAACCCTTTTTATCCCTCTTTTTTTTCTTCTTTTTTTAAAAAATGCTATAAATTCCTCTCAACATTTTTTTTCACAAAACAATTATAGGGGAACAGATGTACGATTTATAGGATGACAAGTCAAACTGGAGTAAAAAGTAAAATTCTAGGCCAATATTATACACCAGATTACATTGTGAATTACATTATTGACCAAACGATTGGCTATTTCCTTAAGAACTCCAGTCATGACAGGATTTTTTCCTTAAAAATTCTTGATCCTGCATGTGGAATGGGAGTATTTCTTGTACGAGCTTTAGAGTTCTTATTATCTAATTTTAAATCAATAAAAAAACCTAATGAACCTCTAGAGAAAGTTAGAAAGTCAATAATTGCTAACCAATTATATGGAATCGACATTGACAAAACTCAGATTGAGAGGACTCAAACAAACCTTAATTGTCAAGATTTCAACGTAAATTTCAAAGTTTTTAACGCACTGATTCCTCCAGTTACTTATGATCATCAATGTGACGCTTATTCATTGGAAAAATTTCGTCTTCGGTATAAAAAGTTATTCATCAACGGAAGTGAGACATTTTCTAGCAAAGAAGAGAAAAGAGAGATTTCAATAATTGAAAAACGGATTAAACAGATTTTAAGAGCCAAATTAACTGAAGATTTCCAGATTTCTGCTAATATTAATCCGATGCCTTGGGAGACCGTATTTCCAGAGACAGATGGAAAGTTCGACGTAATCCTTGGGAATCCTCCATGGGGAGCAGCTCTATTTTCTTCCGAATTATTAAATTTCTATAGGGTTGGAACTCAACAGGTTGACTCTTGGAGTCTTTTTATTGAAAGAAGTTTGGCAGCTATGAGAGAAGGTGGCCGTTTAGGCTTTGTTATTCCAAACACTTTGCTTTTAAATGAAAACTATAAAGATATACGAAAATTAATCTTAAATACATGCAAAATAATACAAATTATTAATTTAGGAGAAAAAATTTTTTCTGGAATAACACAACCTTGTATGATTATTATTACTGAAAAAGGATCAATGACTCCTGATCATCTTCTTGACGTTGTTCAGCATATTCCATCAGCAATAAAAAGGCTTCTGAAGGAAGGACATCAATCTTTATCTTCTCTACCCAATGTTTCTTGTTCCCAAAATCGATTTCTTTTAAATCCTGAAGGTCAATTTGATATTTTTTCAATTGGAAATGAAGAATTAAGAGAAACTATAGAAAAAGATCTTCATCACGAAAAAATCCAGGTGAAACCTTTAGGCGATTTTGTCAAGAACGCTAGGGGTGTAGAACTTAATAAAAAGGGCAAAATTGTTCAGTGTTCATCCTGTGGTTGGTGGTCTTCTCCACCCAGGCTTTTGAAAAATAGAGTAAAAACAAAGCAGTGTAATAATCCAGAGTGCCACGAAGAAGTTACAGAACATGATAAAACGGATTTCATTGTGTTCAACACCCCTAAACAACCTGAAAGGGATTATCCTTTTCTTGTAGGGCATCAAATCCAGAGGTATTATATTAAAAATCAAAAATATATCGATCCTAAACGTATTGGAATTAATTACAAAGATCAAGCCCTTTATCAAGGCCCTAAGCTATTACTTAGAAAAACTGGGCGTGGAATTAGAACTGTAATTGATTATGATAACAGATGGGTTAATCAAGTTGTATATCTCTTTAAATTGAAGAAAAATGCCCCCGTCAACTTAGAATATATTATGGGAGTGTTAAATTCTCGATTAATGAACAAATATTTTTTCATTAAATTTGCAGACCCTCATCGTCAGGATTTCCCTCATTTCACTCAGAAAAAGTTCCTACGTCTTCCTATTAAAATGCCAGTAATTGAAGATGAGGTAATTTTAGCCAATCAAGTTTGTACCAAAGTTAAAGTCCTTCAATCCCAGTATCAACGGAAATATTCTTTGGTACAACGATTTAAAGAGAAAAACTTGAATATAGAACAGCTAGACCAAAGAATTCAATTGCTTGAGAAAGAGATTGACGATTTAGTATTTAAATTATATGAAATTACTCCTAAGCAGAAACAAGAAGTTCTTTATGAGTTTTCTACCAAAAGAAACAATGAAACAAACTTCTGAAACATACAGTTAAAAATATATGATAATTTCGAGTATTGAGAGTTCTAACTGAATTATATGATGAGTGTAAAAGTATGGAGTCCCCTGCCAAAGACAAATCGAAGAAATCATCATATTACTATGATACAAGTGATCTAGTTATTATTGCTCTATTCGCGTCACTGGGAGGGGTTTTTAGCACTTTTATTGGTTATCTTGCTAATTTAGTTAGGTATACAGTAGGTATACCTAAGATTGGCCAAATATTTGCTGGACTTCATATTTTGTGGTTTGTATTAGTCTTCTTGTTGACCAATCGAAAAGTGGGAAGTGTTGTTTTATGTGGAATCATCAAAGGTTTTATTGAACTCTTTTCAGCAAGTCACCTTGGTATCTTGGTTCTTTATATTTCCACAGGGGAAGCGATTGTATTTGAAGTTATATTTTTCAGCTTTTTCGCTCTTATAAAATCAAAAAGGCTTTTACATCTTGAAATTGCCGTTGCTGCTGGATTTGCTGCAGTATCAAATATTATTCTTCAGCTTAATACTTTCTTAGGTTCAGCGCTTTCGTTTGAATTATTTTTGTTGATAATAGCATTATGTTTTATCAGCGGAGTTGGATTTGGCGGATACCTTGGTCAAATGCTTTTTCATTTATTTCAACAGTCACATCTTCTTGATTGGCGTGACAAAATTAAAGAACCAGCTGATTCTTATTCTAAGAGAGGATCTTCCGAATAATAACTTTTAATTAATTTTTAAGGAATTTTGTTTGATTATGGGTAAACTTTTAGAAATGACACTCCCCTTTCACATGTGAACAATCAAGAGGTGATTTTTGAATGGGTGAAGTACTTGGGCCATGTAAGAGGTGTGGTAAAATGATGATGCGTCCCCATCCTAGTGGTATTTGCATCGAATGTCGAAGAAAACTATCACCAAGAGCAACTCCAGACATTCCTGATATTCCTGACCCTCTGAAATATCAGCAGTAACTGAATAGTCCCTTTTAAAAAGAAAAAAGAGGGATTTGGAACTATTGACGCTTTTTTCTATAGAGAACTATTGTTATTCCTAATGTCCCGATTATTATCAAGAATTCAAATCCTATAGGAGCACTTGGTTCTGTAGAAGTATTAGCAGTAGAAGTAGCGGAAGTAGCTGTTGTTGCGGTGGTGGTAGTTGTATAATAGATTGAAGTGGTATAAGTATCAGTTTCCCTTGGAAATACTCCTATATAATATGGAGTTTCTTGATCTCCATCAGTAGCACGATTACTTGGGTTTGCTAAATCATTAGTAGACCAATAATATGCAATATAGATTGGTATTTCGAGTCCACTTAAATTAAGAGTGTAATTGTATATATTACCAGTTTTGGACCAGTTCGGATCACTATCAAGGTAACTAACATGAGACCATGATCCTTGGTCATTCAACACTTTATAAGAAAATTTGATTGAGGTTTCATCAATACCATAATTGAAACTACCTTGATCATCGATTATTTGCTCTGAGAATACTATTGGGAATTCTTCAGTTTGAGTAGTAATTGGTTCAATATGAATTAACCGAGGAGGATTAGTATCCCATGGAGATTTTTGGATATAGAGTTCAGCAGTTTTCCGAGGATATATTCCATTTGAGGTAGCTTCAACTCTGGTAATTGTGTTGTCTCTTAGATTCCGAAGATATGTTGTCCAAACGCCTTTAATTTTTGTTAATTCATTGAAAACAATAGTTTGTTGAGAATAAGGAGTAATAATAGCGTTTAAGGCTGTATCAACTGTCTTTTGAGAACAAGGTACAATATCTCTTTTGGAAATACTCCCAATTTTTGGTTGAGATTGAAGACCATTTTCAGCGATTGGTGGCTCATCTTTAATATCATATAATGCAAGAGTAACAGATTCTACGCCATAATTGACATATCCTTGGATAATAGGAGCTTGAATTGTTAAAGGAGAATTTTCACTTGTTGGAATTGGAATATTTCCTTCAAATTGGATATGATCCTGAAGAGGTAATAATTCAATATAGATGGATCCATTAATATTCTTTAACTGTTCATTAATATCTTTGTACCACCATTCTAACCGAAAACAGAGAATGGTCGCTGTTGGTAATTCTTCGGGATATATCAGATGAAATTCGTGTAATGGAATGCTAAACCTACCAGTCCCTATTACTGGATCCAGTTCTATCTCGAAGGGTGGGCCAGGATCCGATTGATTCAACTGATCCTCAAGGATGATCTCATCATCACGTTCATGCCAAGTGTTTTTTGTATCCGTGACAATCAGTGAAACATTATAAGCAGGTACAGTGAAGTCTGAATCATTTAATTGCATTTCTCCTGTAAAGACCCAATCAGAGCCTTGTTCGACACGAGATGGATTGAAAAATGTGTTACCAGTATCTCGAGGATAATCTATTCCTACACCAAAACGGTAGCATAAAGTAGTATGGATTAGGTATACGTGTGGGATCTGGGTAGCATCATAGGTGCCATATACCATGAATAAGGCCCCACACTTCGCTTCTATTAAGGATGGACTACTGCTATTCTTGGGAAAACCCATGGCCAGATGAGAAGACCAATCGTTCCAATAGGAAGAAACTATCTGATTTATTTCTTCTTTTGATCCAGAAGATTGGGTGAACGTGATTAATAGCGTTCCATCTTCACGTTCAACAATCGAAGGTTCAGTTGAATCAACCACGGGATTTGTACATGCAATTGGTGAGGAAATCCACGAAATTAAGTCTGTTGAAATAAGAAGCTGAATGCTTGAGGTGCCTCCGACTTTTCGTTCAAATGCCAATAGGTGAGTATCATTCTGTGAGAGACAATAAGAGGGACCACGATCTAAAACTACATTATTGGTGATTTGTACAATATTTGAGGTGTTCCATGGTTCTTCAATGAAGTAGATTTCATAATTACCAGTCCGATTTGAAGTCCAAAATAAGCCTAAATCTCCACTAGGTGTCTGAATTAAACACGGATCTAAATCATAAGCAGAATCATTTGTTATTCGAACTGGTTGTTTCCAAGTACTGAAATCTGAACTTAATGTAATAAAAATATCAGGATTGCCAGTTCGGTCAGATACGAATGCCACTATATAATGTAATGGTGGTTGAGTACTTAAACTCATATCTCCAGCAGGAATGGGTCTATCTACTATATCTGGGATAAAGGTTCGAGCCCAATATGCCGGAGGATACCAATATATAAGTGAGGGACTATAATCATTAGAAGAATTGTAAGTGATTGGAACTGCAAGGTCCCATGATTGACCTGCATCCTTAGTTTGAGAACCATAGATATTCCAATCACCTGTTGTCCTATTTGATTGCCAAACAACAGAGAAGCTACCAGAGCTATGTTCTATAATAGAAGGTTCATCATCAATTATACTGGTAGCTGGTTGATCTATTACAAGTAGAGTATAATCCCAAGGAAACGGATCATATGCAACGCTAATATCAATAATATCGATATCAGAAACACTTACATTGATATAAGTTTTTACACCATCATTACTGTCACTATTTGGGGTAGATCCTACAGAGAAAATCGTTCCTGGTGACCAAGGGTCAGTGATATTACCATTATCATCTGAATGAGGTGTTCCTACTAAAGGCTTGCTATTATAATAATCGAGTTGTTCCCATATAAAGCCCCAAGGGTCTACTGCATCTGCTTCTTCTAAGTCAACTAATTTACGGTTTTCTCCATCATTCCCTTCATATATATTGCATTCATCAATATGCCAAATAAGGATGCCTGAACCTGGGAGAGCACTATCGAATCCAGTTTGATTGCGGAAACAGACTAGAAAGTACTCCTGCAGAGTCACGCTGTTCGTTTCGTTTGACAAGAATATCTTCATGACACTATTGTGATTTGATGTCTCAATGGCTGGAAGAGTTATTCCAAATTGGTTGGCTGTAACGATGGTAGGCGTGAGCCATCCCATTTTGATTTTCGACCAAGCGCAAAAATGAGCAGGCGTATCTCCAGGGCTTTCTCCTGAACCTGAAGTTTCATTATAATTCCATGCCCCTGCTCCCATAAGCCCCCAGCGTCCAATTCCATCTGAAGAGTAGTCAGTGTCATATAAATCAGGTAAATCCCCGATTGCGTGCCCCAATTCATGAGCAAAAGTACCCATTGGAGAAGTCTCTGCACACATGGTATAATCTTTCACAACAACACTATCAACAGCACATTTTGTTTGAATACTCCAGCGATGAGACCAAATATGATTGGAAATCCCAGTTTCTTCCTGAGCATCTCCAGCGTGAACAACTAGTAGATAATCAACGATACTGTCTCTGTTTTCGTCAAATCTCGTGAAATTGACTGTTGGATCAGCCAATTGAACTCCTTCAACGACTAAGTTATAGATATAGTCATTCTTGTCATCAACTTGGGGAAAAACGTTTCCTGATGCTGAATCTTCTCCCCAATACCGCCTAGCGTGCGAAGACCGGTAGATTCCTCCAATAATTTCTCCCGTTATATTCAATTGACCATATGAGTTCTCCCAATAGTAGCTAGCAACACTTTTCGGATTACTATGATTGAAAATGAGGTTTGAATAATAAGCTTGATTATGAGCACTATCAAAGCTCACATCAGTGAAACAGACTAATAAGACTGCAATTTTGATTATCCCTGTTGTAATAACGCTTTTTTTGCTAGTAGGAGCACTTGACTTAATACTGGCTAGTGGTGGCCGAATTTTTGGATCTACTGGATACATGTATTCAAATGGGATATCTCTGAAGTTATTGTTAACAAAAACTTCCGTTGGGGACTCCCTTTCAATAAATGCATCAGATTCACTTTCAATACCTGAATAATTTGAATCTGATAACTGAGATAGGTTATTGGTACGATCATTATGCAGGATTGAGTCTCCGATTGAACCCATTATCAGAAACACAATGATAAATAATCCTACTCCACCCATAATCTTTCGGAACACTTTTTACACCTGATGAGAATTAATTAGGATAAGTACTAGTAACCAGATAATACGAAATTAACATTTGATAAAACTTTCCACTAGTACTTTTATTAAATGAAAAACCTTAATTTCATATTCTAATCATGTTATCTTGGTGTTGAAAACATGTCTCAAGATATCTTTGCTCAGTATGATCCTCTAGAAGAAGCTCTTCAAGAGGGCATTAATCCTGAGGAATACATTATTGGTACTTATATGGTTCAACTTGGACCTAGGATGGATCCATGGTTTATAGGGAGAGCAGCTGCCTGTGAGCAGTCAACTGGTACCTGGGTACCTGTTCCTGCGAACACTCCTGAACTACGATCAAAATTTGGTGCTAAAGTAATTGGTCTCTATGAGGTTCCCTCGTACGAGTTTGAAGTTCCTAAAAACGTTGAGGAACGTAATTATATCTATCAAATCGCTTTTCCTGCTATTAATCAAACAGATCAGATTGGTCTCATGCTAACAGCTACTATTGGGAATATTTCAATGGGTGGGAAGTTAAAATTATTGGATCTTCGATTTCCTAAAAAGTGGATCAAGAATTTTAAAGGACCGAAATTTGGTATTGAAGGAATACGTAAGATTCTCAAGGTGCCTGATAGACCTTTACTGAACAATATGATAAAACCCTGTAGTGGATGGACTCCAGAGGTTGGAGCTCAACTATTTTATTCTGCTGCTTTGGGTGGATGTGATGTTGTTAAAGATGATGAACTTATTGCAGACATGGATTATAACAAAATTGTTGACAGAGTTCCTCTTATGATGGAAGCAGTAGACAAAGTACGTGAAGAAACGGGAGAGGAAACTCTCTATACTGTGAATATCACCGATAAAATTACTAAATTGAAGGAAAACGCGTTAGCTGTCCAAGATGTTGGAGGAAACGCATTAATGCTGAATTATTTAGTCGTTGGGCTTCCTGCATTGAGGATGTTAGTAGAGGATAAAGAAGTCAAATTGCCAATCCTCGCTCACATGGACTTCGCTGGAGCTTTTTATGAGTCGCCATATTCAGGTGTTTCATCTTTTCTAATAATGGGTAAGCTTGTTCGGCTAGCTGGAGCTGACATTTGTGTTTATCCCGCGCCCTATGGAAAAGCTCCTTATTTAAAGGAAAAATATCTTGGTATTGCCAAAGCTCACCGTTATCGGATGCATCACTTAAAACCGACCCTACCCATGCCTTCTGGTGGAATTACTCCTGGTATGGTTCTAAGAGTTATGCAGGATCTTGGAAGAGATATAATGATTGGATCAGGTGGAGGGATTCATGCTCATCCTGATGGTCCTGTTGCTGGAGCTAAAGCTTTCCGTCAAGCTATAGATATTGGGATGAAGGATTTAGCTGCTGCAAGTGAAGACTTCGAAGATTACGTTGAAGAACATGAAGAAGAATACCCCGAGCTTGTACGAGCGATGGAGGCATGGGGAGTTTCAGATACAAGATTCTGAAGGAACTCCTCCTCTTTTTTTATTTGATCTTAATATCTTTCTAATACTTTCAATGAAAAATTATAGAGTATTTTCTAGGTTCTTTCGCTGGTAAATCTGAGCTTTTGCATCTACAACCTTGAAGAAATGTATTACAGGGATAGGAACGAGTTCACATTTCCCTAGAACCAGATAGCCATTGAGATTCAATGCAGAATAGAATCGTCGAAATAGTTTTACACTTTGGTGAATATCTTATTCTGTTAATTATATTCAATTATTATATAGGAAAGAAAAAAAAGTAGAAATTTGTCAAAGGGTGATTTCTCTAAAGTTATCCACCTGCTACTGGGGGAAACAAAGCTATTACATCCCCATCAATTAAAATGGTTTCAATCCCACCTAAAAATTTGATATTTCTGCCATTTTTTAGGATATGAATCCATTGTCTAAGTTCATTTTTGTCATCAAAAATTTGCTCTCGTAATGTGTTATATTGATTGAATAAAACCTTTAAAAGTTGTTGTATTGTTGCTCCTTCTTCCATTTTAAATTCTATCTCATGTTGGTTAGTAATTTGTTTGAAAGTAGCAAATAATCTTACTGTTGTTTTGATGAATCTTCGTTCGTTTGTCATTGGTCTTCTTCTCTTAGCATTTTCTTATCAAGTTTCATAACTGGGGTTAGTGGTAAAGAATCTCTAAATTCAATAAATTTTGGAACAGCATAAGAAGGAAGATTTTCTTTACAATATTGAAGTATATCATCAGCAGTAACCTTCTCTTTATATTCCTCCTTTAACGCAATAAAAGCTTTGACTCTTTCACTACCTGGACGTTCTGGGTCCTGAACTCCAATTACACCTGCAAGACTAACAGCAGGATGACCATGCAATACATCATCGACAGTTTGAGAGTAGACCTTCATTCCACTAACATTAATCATATCTTTAATGCGGTCAACAATGTAGAAGTACCCATCTTCATCCATTTTTGCCACATCACCCGTTGCTAGCCACCCACCATTTTGTAAACCCTTACCAACAATTGGCCAGTACCCCTTCATCACTTGGGGTCCACGAATCCACAATTCACCTGGTTCACCAAAGGGTACTTCTTTCCCAGTTTCTAGGTTGATAATTCTTACCTCTGTATCAGCAACAGGGACTCCCACTGATCTTTTTACTTTCAACATAAAACCAGTTACTTTAGAAAGACCCGATGGATTCATATGAGTAACCGCACATGCTTCGGTCATACCATACCCCTCGCTTAATGGGGTACCAACTTTTTTTTCCCATTTTTCTGCAACATCATGCGGTAAGGCAGCAGCACCAGAAAAAAAGAATATGGGCATCTTCTTTAGGTTAGGATTGTCAAGTAATAACATATAATGAGTTGGAACACCACCAACAATGAAAGGACGATATTCATTGATTATATCAGTAATTAATAATAGATCACGTCCATCAATTAAAAAACCACGTAATCCCCATGAAATCCCAGCATGCATTAAAAAATGGCCTGCTTGATGAAAGATCGGGAGACAGATTAATGCAGCAGCCTTACTCTTTATACCTGCTCGTAAAGGATGCATCATCCACTGAACTGACTGGATCACATTAGTAGTAATGTTATAATGGGTTAACATAGTAGCTTTTGGAATTCCCGTCGTTCCACCTGTGAATGGGAGTAAGGCAAGATCTTCGGTTGGATTGATTTCAACTGTTGGAGGATTATTATCGCTTTTTTCAATTAACTCTTCTAATCGGTGTAGATTCGCTATATTAGGTAATACTTTCGTTTCAGGGATTGAATAATCAGGGAATATAGGTACCGGTGTATAGATAACATTTTTTAACCTAATCTCATCTTTAATTGCCTCAATTCTTTCAAGTCTTCTAAATGAGCTTATAACGGTTTCAGTGCCAGATTCCTTCAGCTCGTACAACACTTCAGGAGCTTTATGTAAAATACTGAGAGGAACGTGTATTGCTCCAATTTTCATGATTGCGTAATCAGATATAATGAACTGTGGACAAGAAGGAAGAATGGTGGCAACTCTATCCCCTTTTTTAACACCTAAGGCATCAAGAGCTGTTGCCAATTTATCTACCTGCAACTTCAACGCTGAATATGTTATATCTGTTCTGTATTCTCCTGCAATGAAGGTACATGCAATATTATCAGGAAATTCTATTGCTGTATCATCAAGAAATCTACTCACAGGAATTTTAGGGTAAGGTTTCATCGTCTTTGGGAGTTTATAAGGCCCAACCTTGTAGCTTTTCATCCAAGGTTTATCAGCATACGTAATATGTTCAGTCAAGACTGTCACCAGTTCTATACATAGAAAGAACCGTTCTAACGTATTGATAGGAGTTACGAAATCAATAATCCCTAAACATTTATAATTAACTCCCATATAACTTTTACAGTAAAATGAATTACAATGTAGCCTTATTTAAGGATTGGCCGTTCCTTCAGCGAGCTTTTTATGGTTTTATAAGAGCATTTGTACCTCGATGGTCCCTTTTTTCTTCAACTTTAAATATCCAATCCTTAATTGTATGAGGTCATGATATAGATGTTTTAGACCTATCAAGAACTCATTTCATTGAAAAAGATTGTATCGAAGTTATTTTTCTTCTGGATATTTAAACTCCCATTGGGACCTTATAGTGTCCATAGTTTTCATAATCTCTAAAGTTTCATCCAAAGGTATTATTTCGCTTTCAGTCCGTTCTGTTTTCAAACAATTTCCAGCCTCAATTGCTTCGAATTGAAAACCTGTAGATTCATAAGGAATCTCTAAGGTTTTTTTGCTTTGTTTATTCAAGTTTAGAAACATTTTCTTAGGCCGAGTGAAGGCTGGAATGTGCATATATCCTTCGGTTCCAACTATGAAAGCATCATGAGGCATTATCAATTTTGTAGAGGATGTCATCATCGAAGTAGCACCATTTTTATACTCGAAAAAATAACTGGAAAATATATCTACCCCTGTCTCGCCTAAAATTGCACTACTCATTATTTTTTGTGGTAATTCTTTGAAAATCATACTCGAAAATGATATTGGATAAACTCCTAAATCCAGCAAAGCCCCCCCAGCTAATTTTGGATTAAAAGCTCTATGTTCATTTCCATATGGCATTTTAACACAAAAATCACCTTTGAAATGACGAATCTCCCCTAATATTCTTTCATGATGAATCATTTCTCTTAATCTTACAACACATGGTATGAATCTAGTCCACATTCCCTCCATTAAAAAAATTTTTTCCTTTCTCGCTGTGTTGATAAGTTGTTCCGCTTGGGAAGCATTTATAGTAAAAGGTTTTTCACTTAAAACAGGTTTTCCATGATTTAGACATAGTAATGTATTCTCATAATGGAAATTGTGAGTTGTAGCTACATAAATTATATCAACATTGGAATCATTCACTAATTCTTTGTAGTTATTGTAACAGTTTGTAACATTAAATTTCCTTCCGAATGGTTCTGCTTTTCCAGATTTTGAAGCAACAGCTTCTAGTTCCGCATTAGGAATTTGGTTCAATCCTTCTGCGAATTCATGTGCAATTGAACCACACCCTAAAATACCCCATCTAATTACACCTTTTTTACTCATTTTAAACACCGATTTAATAGTTAAATATTAAATTAACAATCAAGATTGTTCCTATTTCAATCTTATCTTGAATAGAGCTAGAACTACTCTAAAATATGACCCGCTTTTCTTTAAAGAATTTGTTAAAAGTGGGCACCAACTCCATAAAACCGTACTAGTTCTAGTAGATTTTTTCTATTAACCAATCTAACTCTAACTCTTTAAGTTTGTCAGGAGTTGGCATTCCATTCTTTTCCCATCCTCGGTATTCATAATAAGCGTTTAAAAGAGATTCTAGATCTACTGTATGTCCTTTAGCTGGCCCCTCAGGCATTGGTTCCTCTAGTAATCGTTTCGGAAGTGTGTCGTCAGCTCTGGTTAATCCTTCTCTTATATTATAAGCTCTTTGAAGATTGAAAATTCTTTCACCTGTTTTTCGAAAATCCTTTTCAGTGAAGTCTTTCCAACCGAAGAGAGTGGCAATTAATGTTGCCCAATCTTCTCCAGTAAGTACCATTCCCATGAACTTACAGCCACCAATGGAGTCAAATACACCAAAGGCATCCTCATAATCTTTGAGAATTCTAGTATCCTCTGGAGTTGCTTCAAGATCATCACTGAGTTCACCATCAACAAGAGTGAATGGTAATGCCAAGAAGGTAGGCCCTTCTATGAAAGAAGTCATATGGTCTCCTCCACGATTTGCAGTAGCAAACCCTACCCCTGTAATCTTTGCTGATCTACTATCATATGCTGGTAACTCGAGACCTTTAACATGCATCGCAAATCTTTCAGATCCTTGGCCCAGTTTTTCTGAGATGAATTTTGTTCCTTCAGCTAATAAATTTCCAATGTTTCCCTTTCTTTTGGCAATTCTACGGATAAGTTCGACCATGACATCTGCATCACCAAAGTTAATCTCTAATCCATCAGTATCAGTTAAAATTCCCTTCTCAACGCATTCCATTGCAAATGCAATTGTCGCTCCTGCAGATATCGTGTCTAAACCATACTCGTTGCACAGAAAGTGAGCATATGTGATTGCTTCCAGATTATCGATGTCACACATACTACCAAAGGAGCATAGTGATTCGTACTCTGGTCCTTCCCCCTTACTGGTGTACGGGCCTGTTTTAATTTCAGAGATTCTTCCACAATGGATGGGACATG